>SLTB01000064.1 GCA_007130155.1 Pseudomonadales bacterium | reverse complement strand
TCGCGGCTGAAGCCGCTCCCACGGAGTCTTGCCAACCTTTTGCGACACCCTCTGAAGCCGCTCCCACGGTGTCCTGCTCTCGTTTAATGACAGCCTCTAGATCCTCTCCCACGGAGCTTCGGCGCTGAATTGTGTAACAGCCTCTTCAGCCGCGAAGAGTTGCGGACGGCCGGTCGCCGATCGCGGACCCGTCCGCACAAGGCTGTCACTTGACCCCACGAGAACGCTCGTTAGACTGACGCCGCCATTGTTCGAGAGAGGAATCGTTGCCTTGGATCCCTGGAGTCGTCGCGCTCACCGGAGCGCCGAACGTACCGGGTCCGTGCAGGAAGCAGCGACGGCCTGATCCCTATCGCGCCGTCGGCCGCCTGCCGCAACCCGTCAGGACGCAAGGTCGGCCCGGCGCGGAGTCCCGCACCAGCCCTTGCCCCACTTCGTTCGTCCCCGGACCGTTCGATGCGCGTACAGGGTGCGCTGTGCCGGCGTATTAAGCCCCCAGCACCGCACGGCAGCATGCTCATGCCCTAATCGTCCGTTCGTGAACCCAAGGGGGAAACATGGAAGAGGCACTGCAGCAGGATCCGGTGAAGCAGCCACTGCGTGAGCTGATCGTTGCTGGTGCGTACGGCACCCTGGCGGAACGATTGCCGGAGGAGCACGTCCAGGACATCGCCGAGGCCCTTGCCGACTTCGAGCCCAGCATGGTGCTCGAAGTGTTCGGCATGCTTCCCGTGGACGAACGCCCGGAAGTCTTCGCCTACCTCAGCCCCAACCAGCAGTACCAGATCCTCAACGCCGCTGACGACGACATCGGCATCCCCCTGTTGCGCGCCCTGCCCGCCGATGACCGGACCTCACTGCTGGAGTCCCTGAAACCGGAGCAATTGCAGGAGATCCTGCGTCTGCTGGCGCCGGCCGAGGTGCGCAAGGCCATGGAGCAGCTCGGCTATCCCGAGCAGAGCGCCGGGCGCCTGATGAACACGGACTTCGTCACCGTGCGCCCGAACTGGTCGCTGGCCCGGGGGCTGGACCACGTCCGCCGCCAGGGCCACCAGGGGGACGGCGTCAACACGCTCTACGTCACCGACCATAGGGGCCGCCTGCAGGGCACGATCAGCCTCAAGCGCCTCGTGCTCGAGGCGCCGGACAAGGAGGTGCAGAGCCTGATCTCCGGACCTCCGGTCAGCATCGATGCCAGCGAGAGCCGCAACGAGGCCGCGCGAACGATCCAGCACTACGACATCACGGCCCTGCCCGTCGTGGACAAGCACGGGGTCCTGCTCGGCGCGGTGACAGTCGATGACGTCATGGACGTGGTCGAGGAGGAGGCCACCGAGGACTTCCACAAGCTCGGTGGTGTGGGCGTGGTGGGTCTCAGCCTGCGCGACGCCCGGCCGTCGCTGCTGTATCGCAAGCGGGTCGGCTGGCTCGTCCTGCTGGTGTTCATGAACATCTTCGGCGGCGCCGGCATTGCCTATTTCGAGGCGACCATCGAGGCGGTGATCGCTCTGGTGTTCTTCCTGCCGCTGATCGTCGACTCCGGCGGCAATGCCGGTTCCCAGTCGGCCACCCTGATGGTCCGCGCTCTGGCCATCGGTGACGTCATGGCCAAGGATTGGCTCAGGCTCTGGGGCAAGGAACTCGGTGTCGCCATCGCCCTGGGTCTGACGATGGGCGTGGCCGTGTACGGCCTTGGTCTTTGGCGCGGGGGCACGGAGGTGGCCATGGTGGTCTCCCTGGCCATGATTCTGGTGGTGACCTTCGGTAGCATGGTGGGCATGGTCCTGCCCTTTATGCTCAACCGTTTCGGCTTCGATCCGGCAACGGCCAGTGCACCGCTGATCACGTCCATCGCGGACATCTGCGGCATCCTGATCTACTTCTCCATCGCCACGGCAGTGTTGACGATTCCGCCGCCGCTGTGAGGTGCCGGCTTACGGGCATCGCTGGTGTTAAGCCCTGCGCCGCAGTGATTTGGAGGCGGAACTACAAATCTTCCGCCTCCGGATCATTGCGGCAATAGACGTAGGCGACGCCGCTCAAGCGACGGTTGAGTTCCTGAAAGCCATCGAGCATTTCCCAAGCCGGGTACGCCAGTCTCACATCGCTGTTCTTGGCCTGTATGAGCCAGCGGCTGTTGTCCTGTTTCCGCTCGAGAATCTTGCGGCCGAGTTCCGGTCGTTCCCGCATCAGCATGCGTGCCACCGTGTTCAACTGCTTGTTGAATCGGTCGCCTGCCTCGATCAGCAAGGGCTGGGCAGCTGCCCACTGCTCCGGGTGTTGCCGCAGCAAGCGCGCGATGGCATCGCAAAAGTCCGGACCCAGGGTCCGCAGAACGATGGGCAACTCACGCATGAAGTCGTCCATGGTTTCCTTCAGCGCACGGTCTTCATCGCCGAGCGCGTCGTCCGGAATGGCGTCGAGGAAGATGACCATCTCGTCGCTGCCTGCGCGGATCTCCTGGCAACGCTGTTCGATGTCAGCGCTGGCATTGTCCGGCAGCGTGCCGGATTCGACCGCGCGCATGAGCGTTGCGAGCATGAGGTGCAGGTTGTCGAAGACCTGAAGGGTCTCCCGCAGCACCGCATTGGTCGCCAGGGCCGGATTCTGGAGCAGCGACGGGTCCAGGCGGGTGGCGCCGCGCACAGGGGTCGGGGCTTCAGGAACCAGGGCCGTCACGCAACGTTCCAGCGTTCCTGCAAAGAAGATGGCCCCTGCAGCGACGAGATTGAACAGCGTGTGGGTCCAGGCGGCTTGGCTCAGAACGTCCCCGGGCAATGCCTCCAGGGCGCTCGCCGGCAGGGCCAGTAGCAGGGCTGCGCCCACCAGCGCCAGAGGCAGCTTGATCATGAGCGTGGCCAGCCCCAGGCGACGACCCTGGGTGTCGGCCCATCCCGCGAGCAGGACCGTCAGCACCAGACCGATGTTGGCGCCGAGCACCCAGAGCATCAGCATTTGGAGGCTCACCTGGCCGCTGGCGACGAGCGCCAGGACCACCGCGATGGAGGCAGTGGCGCTTTGCACCAACAGGGTCAGGAGCACGGCGCCGACCAGGAAGAGCAGCGGCAACTGTCCCAGCGCGGCAAAGAGATCCTGTACGGCCGGGTCGCCTCCGAGGGCCGAAGCGGACTGGCTGAGCAGCCCCATGCCCACCAGCATGAAGGCAAAGGCCAGCATGGCCTGGCCGGCGCCCCGCGGTCGCGGCGACTCCACGAACAGGAACAGAGCGGCTCCTACCGCCAGAAACGTGCCCGTATAGGCCTGCAGGTCCAGGGCGAGCACCTGGATCAGGATCGTCGTGCCCAGTTGAGCCCCCAACAGCGCCGCGAGCACGTTGCGCCAGGACACCCTGCCCCGTCGTGTCATCTACACGGAAAGCATGGCCGTGGCTGTGGATGACGGCATCACGACACCGCCTGCGACTCCGCCGATGAAGGCGCGGCTTCGCGTGCGAGTGAATCCCTGCAGCCAGTCCAGCAGATCGCCGCCCATGATCCGGGCAAAGCCTTTGCGCAGGAAACGCAGGCCAAAGAGGATGAGCAGGACACCTGCGGCGAGATTGATCAACTCCATCCGACCACCCCCTCTGCTTCACGCATATCGACTTCCTTCAAGGGCTCGAAGGCAGGCGGGTCATCAGCGGATAGCGATAACGCAAACAACAACGGTCTCGGCACTGGGCTGGCGCCCAGTATGCCGTGACGGATTTGTTTTTTTGCGTGAATCAGTCGTCTAGAAAGCTCTCGATAGACGACCGTAATGGCGGGGATCTACCGAGAGAGCGGTCCAGAACAACGGTCACTGTCGGATTGACGACTCAAAACCTGCCTCGCTTGCTCGGTAGAACGGCGCGAAGGATACGCTGTAGCGGGTTCAGGTCAACACGCGGCCGGTGGGGAGTCTGTATCCTTTCTGACCGAAGTTGGCCTATCTGGAGAACGATTCATGTGGCCCGAACTCGTCATCCTGCTCAACTACCTGCTGATTACCGTTGCCGCCATCTTCGTGATCGTCAATCCGCTGACGACGGCCTTCGTGTTCATGTCGCTGCTGCCTTACGCCAGCGACAAGCGGCGCGAGCAGGTGGCCAGACGCGCCGTGCTGATGTCCACGGGCATCTTCTTCGTCTTCGCCCTGCTCGGCGGCATCATCTTCCAGCTCTTCGGCATCACCCTCGAGGCCTTCCGCATCGCGGGGGGCATCATCCTCTTCGGCATCGCCATGGGGATGATCCGCCAGGGGGCCGGCGAGGCCGAGCAGGTCGATCTGTTTGCTGACGACGACGACAGCGACCACTCGCCTGCGGCCAAGCATGCCCAGAGCATCGCCATCATTCCGCTGGCGATTCCCTTCATCAGTGGGCCCGGCTCCATTGCCACGGTGATGATTCTCACCAGCGAGGCGCCGACGATCTGGCATGTGGCGCTGGTGTTCCTGGCCATCCTGATCACGGCCATTACCTGCTACTTCGCCATGCTGTATTCGAAAGTGCTGGTAGAGCGCCTCGGTTCCGCGGGCAAGGTGATCGTGACCAAGGTCTTCGGTCTGATCCTGGCCGTGATCGCGGTGCAGTTCGTGATCAACGGGATTACTGATGTCTGGCTTTCCCTGGCAGCGGCCGCAACGTGAATCCATCGCCTTCACTGCGTGAGGCGGCCGCGGTCTTCTGGCGCATCGGCTGGCTGAGTTTCGGCGGTCCGGCCGGTCAGATCGCGCTCATGCATCGGATTCTGGTGGAGGAGAAGGGCTGGCTCGACGAGGCGCGTTACCTGCATGCCCTGAACTACTGCATGCTGCTGCCCGGTCCGGAGGCCCAGCAGTTGGCGACCTATGCGGGCTGGCTGCTGCATGGAGTGAAGGGTGGCCTGGTGGCCGGCGTGCTTTTCATCCTGCCTGGCGCCCTGATCATCCTGCTGCTGTCCTGGCTTTATGTGCTGCTGGGTGACATGAGCCTGGTCGAAGGGCTGTTCTTCGGACTCAAGGCAGCGGTGCTGGCCATCGTGGCCCAGGCCCTCGTTCGTGTCGCTGCCCGATCCCTGCGCGGGCTGTTGCATCCGCTGCTGGCGGTGGCGGGATTCGTGGCCCTGTTTGCCTTCAGCCTGCCGTTTCCGCTGGTCGTGCTCGGCGCCGGCCTGATCGGCTATGGCATGGCCCGCTTGCAGCCTTCGAAGCACGTGGTGCCTGAGCTGCCCGGCGTGGTGGTGGATCGACCAGGAACCTTTGCAGCCGCCATGGTCTGCCTGGGATTGTGGGCGGCGACGCTGTTCGGTCTTCTGCTTGTGCTGGGTGGCGACGATGTCTTCACCCGCATCGGCCCGTTCTTCTCGAAACT
>SLTB01000206.1 GCA_007130155.1 Pseudomonadales bacterium | reverse complement strand
GCGACCGACGCCTCGATGGGGGACGTCGGGGCCGCACGCTGGAAGTGGTAAACCAGGCCGGCGGAGAGCATGTCGACATCATCCTTGTTGCCGACTGCGTCATGCATCCGATAGCGCTCCAGCTCGAGACGCAGGCCGAGGGCTTCTGAGACGCTGTACTGGAAACCGATGCCGATCTTGTAGTTGGTGTTACTCTCACTGAAGCGCGAATCCAGCACGTTGACAGCGCCGCTACCTTCGAAGCTCGCTTTAGCCTTGCGGCGATGTGCGCCGATCTTGGAGAACACTTCCGCGCGCTCGGAAATCGGGAAGATACCGAGTAGATCGAGGTTCCAGCCTGAGAATTCGAGCTCTCCGCGCAGGATGCCGTTCGGGTCAGTGACGGCGCGGTAGTTGAATGTTCCCAGGTCGAAATAACCGCCCTCCATAGCCAGGTGGCGGTTGAATCGATACCCTGCAAAGAGCTTATATCCAAACTCCTTTTCCGCGCTCTTGAAGTCGCTGGTGGAGAATCCTGATTCAAGCAGGGCGGCGACGAGGTCTTCTTCGTTGATCTTGGCTCGCGCCTGGCCGGCGTTACCGCCGATGTACCACCCTACCGGGTCCGTTGCAGCGGCGGGTATGACCATGCCCGCGAGTGCCAGGGCGACGGCCATTCTTTTGAGCTTGTTCGTTTTCATTGTTGCCCCCACCGAAATGTTTGGCGTGTCGTCCAGTACGGTGCCGGCACGTTGATGATCGTGTTGAATGCTGTGACGGTGCTGATCGGTTTCAGTTCCATGTGGATCTCAAGTGTTCAATGGCCGTATTTGGCGGGCCTGGGGCTGGTCGGCCTCCTCTGCTTCGCAGGCGTAACCGACCACGGGCAACGCGCAGTGGAATCAGTGCCAGGGTGACTCTGAATGGGGTGCGCCGCACCTCGGGGCCTTCAAAGGGCGCCTGGCTCTGTGTTGCATCCGCTCGACGTGGCACCTTCGCGACCACCTTGTTCCAGACGCCCTCTGAAGGCCAGAGCGGGTGAAACCCATTCAAAGCCTCCCTGGTAAGAAGCTGAAGGGTCAGCGTCTTGGGGTCTGTACGTCAGCGAACTTTGTAATCCGGCTGAGCAGGACACGGTCTCCTTCCGCTGGGTCGAGGGCAGAGAAGGGCGGGGAGAGGAGGTTGTAGCCTCGACCGGAGTTCCGGGTCGAGGCTTCTGGAGTTGGCAATGATCGGAGTTCAGTCTGCTCAGCGAATCCCCATATTGTTGCGCACAGACTTCACGCCAGCGACGTCACGGGCGACGGTGACGGCCTGATTGGCGGCTTCCTTGGAGCTGACGAAGCCGCTGAGCTGGACCACGTTCTCAAAGGTCTCCACGCTGATTTCCGAAACCTTCAGCGTTGGATCAGCGAGGATCGCTGCTTTCACCTTGGTGGTGATGACAGCGTCATCGAAGTATTCGCCGGTGCCTTGGCGGTCTTCGGTGGATGCGCAGCCGGCGACGGTCGCGAGGGTGAGCGTCAGGATACTGGTGCCCAGAATCGTGAGAAGAGGTCGGGTTTTCATGTCTTGGCTCCATGTGGGGGGACGATGGCGCCAGGGAAGATGCCTGCCTCAGGGGCGCAGGCGTATTGGGGATCGGTGGCGGTCATCGCTATCCATGCAGCCTCTACTTTGGCTCGCGCTTGCCGCTTAGGTCTGTGCGTTCCCACGCTTAGGAATGACTTGCCGATTGATGAGAACTTTCCCACGAGTTTCGAGCGAAGCCCGCTCCCGACAGCATCTTCGGGGCGGGTGGCGCTTCAGTCTGTGTCGGCGATGTACGCACCGTCCTCGTCGTGGATCTCACGTCCGGATACGGGTGGATTGAAGGCGCAGACCAGTTTCAGTTCCTCGATCGCTTCGAGGGTGTGGCGGTCATGCTTGTCGAGGGCGTAAAGCGTTCCGGGCTCGATCTCGAAGGTTTCCCCAGTGTCGCGATTGGTCAGGATGCCCCTGCCGCTGTAGCAGTACACGGCCTCTAGGTGGTTTTTGTACCACATGTCGAACTTGAGCCCTGGCGGGAAGGTGGTTTCGTGGAAAGAGAAGCCCATGCCGTCGCTCTTCAGGAGGAACCGCACGCTGGTCCATCCGGCCGGGCTGACCACTTCACGATCGGTGCCCTTGAGATCGTCGATACGTACCACTTTCATTGATTTCTCCACTTTGCGGGACGCTACAGTAAACGATACTTGGCGCAGCTGTCGCAAATGCGCATCGGTGTGCCGGGTATCCTGAACGCCGCAACTCGGTTCTCTTGCCTGATCCCTGCCTGCGAAGGCGCGCTGATCACAGTTCCCGCAGGGGATCTGTCTGGCCGTCCCAGGCTTCGTGAGCTGCGTGCCAGCTGCGAAAAGACTCGCGTACTCCTGGGTTGTCCTCGTAGAGCTCAACGAAGCATCCGAGCACGCTGCGGGTGTCCATGTAGGCGACTCGGGCTGCCGATACCAGTTCGGTGACGACAGGGAAGCCGCGCTGTTCGAATCGCTGTTTTTCGGCGTCGAAGTCCGGGACGAGGATGGCTACGTGATGGAAGCCTTCACAGCCGCTGGCGTACATGTCCCGATAGCAGGAGGGCGTATTGTCATGCTGTTCGATGAGCTGGATCTGCGTGGTTCCTGCATAGCCGAAGCCGTAGCTGAGATCGGGGTCGGAGGGCTGGCCACGGTAGGTGACGTCTGCGGAGCGGTGATGTCTCGAGACGTAGAACGGACCGGCGCCGAGCAGGGCTGTCCAGTGGCGGCAGGCAGCATCCATGTCTGCCACCACGTAGGCCTGTTGGACGACGGTGTGCTTCCTGAGAAGGCTCATGATTCAGGTCCTTAGCTGTCACTCGATGTTGTTCATGTAGCGGTCGAGGGTGTGGTGGAAGTGGGCGATTCTGGACTCCTGATAGGCCGCCAGGGTGATGCCGGGCTTGAAGGACGCTTTCAGGCCATCATGCACCGCGGCCATGTTGGTGGTGTCCTGGTCTAGGACGAAGCCGAGCCCGGCGAGTGCCTCGACGCTGGACCAGGGCGTCTCCAGATCGAGCATGATCATCGCTGGTGGCTCTGGTTTCGGCTGATCTTCCGGATGCCGCATGATGTAGCCCACCTCCATCAGCGTTTCTTCGTGCCTGTCCTTGTGAGGACGGAAGCGATACCACATGTTCGGCCCGAAGCCACCCCATAGCATGAAGTTGGGGAACACCACGTAGTACCAGCCATCGACTAGCTCGGCATCTGACAGTGTAGAAAGGGGGCGTCCGAGCGACGCTTCCGTCTGCCCGCGCTTGAGGTCCGCCACGGCTGCGCGCGCCGTCTGGCCGGGTTCGAGGACGATGTGGTCGGCGTCGCTGGATTTGCGGCCGAGCCACTCGTCGAGCACCTCCTGCTCGGTGACCTGATCCACGACATAGGTGCTCGGGGCAGCGAACACCGCCATCATGCGATTAACATGAAGCTTGCCATTCCAGACGTCGTACTGACAGCCGAAGTCATCGACACTGCCGAGGATCTGCGGATGGGTTTCCAGAGAGTGCATGGCCTCCATGAAGGCTTCCTGGACGATCTTCCAGTTGCCTTTGAGAACCTTGGCGACGTGGACGCCTAGGTAGGACTGCTCCCAGGCATAGGGCGCATAGTGCTGCCAGATCGGATCAAGGTACTGCTCGAGCGGCATGGCGTCCGGATCCGGGTTGATGAAGACCCAGCCGGCGAAGGTGTCCACTTTGACTTCCGGCAGGCCGAACTCGGATGGCTTGATCTGGGGGAAATCCCACTCGCAGGGGACGTGGCTGAGGCGGCCATCGAGTTCCCAGGTGAAGCCATGAAAGGGGCATCTGAAACGCGGCACATGTCCGGATTCCAGGGCCAGCTTCCGGCCGCGGTGGAGGCAGGCGTTGGGGTAGGCCTTGATTTCATCGACGCCGAGGCGAACCAGAAGATAGGAGCGCTCGCAGATCTCGTAGACATGAAAGTCGCCCACTTCAGGTATGTGCTCCTCTCGGCAGGCCACCTGCCAGACGCGATCGAAGATCTTGCGTTCCCGCTCGTAGAATCCGCGGTCGAGATACCGGGCCTTGTCGATGTCCTGCAGGCGCGGCGGAGCATCGCCCAGGTCCCGCAATGACGGCGCAGGCTCATGGCGATCCTCGTCGAGGTAGTCCTGATAGGTCTTGTGCGGCGTGACTTGCGCAGGAACCTTGTTGAGATCGTAGCCCATGGCCGTTGCCCCTCGTGGCTCTAGTCAGATGATCGCAGTGTCCGTATCGAGCAAGTGCTGGTGCCATCAGGGTTGCGCCAGAGGCGGCCGGATTTCTCCAGAAATGCGCACGAGCTCCATGGCCTCGATCTGCCATCCGGTGCCGGAAACGTAGCGCACCTTGTCGTGGTAGATGCCGATGAAGATGTCCAGGGTGTCGTCGTGGCCATGGTGCCAGGCATGGAGATGGCTGGACATGGAAGCGCGGCCTGAGGCGGGGTCTTCCGCCTCAGGCAGACTCTCGATGGTCACGAGCTGGGAGCCGATCAGGTGCTGGGTGGCCTTGAACACGGACAAGGCCTTTTCGACCACATCGGCCCAGCCTTCAGGGCCGCTTGCGGTCAGGGGCGGCGCGCCGGCAGAGTGAGCGCTGATGTGGGCATCGGCAGTGAAGATGCGCCGATAGATGGCCAACCCTTCGGCCATGGCCTCAGGCGTATTCTGGCCGATCATGTCGGTGGCGTGGCCGTACATACGACGGAGATATTCGATGTCCTGGCGTGCGGCGGTAGCGGCGAGTTCCTGCTGACTGGGATACATGGCGGATGCGACCTCGTTTCGGTTGGCGAATGTGTTAGGTGGCACGAGCGACAGTGCGGCGGCGAGCGCGATGCTGGGCAGGAGGGCAGCGCTGCAGGAAAGTATGGGCTTATACATGCTGACAAGGCTCCTGGTGCATGGGTTCGAATACGCGGCTTCAGGCGGCTAGCGCCAGAGGCCTAGCTTCGTCTGCCGCGCGAGTTCGACGATCCGCAGGCCAGATGATGTGTAGCCAGCCGCGTCAGTGTCTGCGCAGATCGCGGAGGCTCCCCCCCTCATGAAGCGTCGGATGCAGACGTAGCACAGCCGTCGCCGCAGCGTCCAGTCAACCATGCTGGATTTGGCTGCTTCTGGGCTGAAGAGTTAACGGGACTCCGTTCCAATTGACAGTAAGAGGGAGGGGTGGTCTTCTCCATCCTCTCCCCGAGATGGAGCAGATATCATGGCAGAAGCGCCAGCAATTCGGTTGTTCGATGTGGCCACACTCAAGCACCCTTATGAGGCCTATCGTAAGCTTCGGGACGAGG
>SLTB01000153.1 GCA_007130155.1 Pseudomonadales bacterium | reverse complement strand
GGTCAGCGCCGCCTCGAGCTCCCCTTCGAAATCCTCGTCGCCGCGAAGCAACAAGCGCAGGGGGTCACCTTGGCTGCGCTCATTGCTGGCCGCCAGCAGGAACTCCGCAGACTGGTTCAAATAGCTCACGCAGAGTTTACTGTCGAGCAGCACGACTGCTGTCGACTGATGCTCCAAAATGTTCCGGTACAGCGAATCCATGACTTGCTCATCTGCGGCTCATGAGGCGTGCTGCAAATATCGCACCACTTGCACCGGGACTGAGCATGTCTTTATTTGAATTAGAAGTAAGTGCTCGCAAACCCCTTTCGCCTCGCGTTCACACCAGTCGGGGCAGGGATCGTGGGCCGACTTCAGATAGCTGCATTCCGGCACAGGACGTCGAGTCTAAAAGATGCACGAACGCTTCGCACCATTTTGGTGCGAATCATCCCCGCCGGTTCAAGGTGCGCCCGCTTGCAGAAAGTTGGGAGCCGGATTGGCGGGGGCCGGGGAGAGCAGACCTCGGCGTAGTAGATAGACCGTGATCGGCTCGCTGCGGGCCAGCTCGCGCTCGCCCTCCATGACCCGGGCGACGAACTCGTTGGCGCCCCGGTCATAGGTCTGGACTGCGAAGCTGCTGCCTTCGCCTGGAACGGGATTACCGTTACGCAGCAGCTGCAGGCGATGCCCCGGTCGCAGACCGGGCTCTACGCTGACTTCAACTTGGACGCGACCTTCCGGGGCGCGAATGGCTTCTTCGTGCGCAGGCTGAGTGATGCGCACCTCGTAGCTGACGGCTTCGCTGCCTTCGCCGCGGCGCCGATGCGTCCTCGGCTGGACTTCTGGAATCGGCTGGGCTTCGAAGACGTTCGACTCCCGCAGCTCAATCGGCGCGGCATCCACCCCGCTGGGGCGGTCGCTGAAGACCGGATTGCCCTGGTCATCCTGAGTGACGTAGATGTCCTGGGCGGCGGCGGGTGCCGTCCAGGCTCCCAGCAGAACCGTGGCTGCAAACAGAACGGCTAAAGCAAGTCTTTGCATGAACCGAGCTCCAGGTCGACTCCTGACTGCCGTCCAGCATAAGCGCTTGGTGACCAGAAACAAGAAGCCCCCGGCAAGCGGGGGCTTCAGGTGAGGAAGTCAGCGGGGCCGGCGCCTATGGGTCTGGCCCAAACCCTCCATCGTTCATGCCGACTTCATCAGACCGAGTAGTACATCTCGAATTCGACCGGGTGGGTGTTCATGTTCAGCATCTGCACATCTGTGCGCTTGAGCTCGATGTAGCCGTCGATCTGGCCGTCACTGAAGACGCCGCCCTGCTTGAGGAATTCGCGGTCAACGTCGAGAGCGTCCAGCGCCTGCTCCAGAGAACTGCACACGGTCGGGATACCCACGAGTTCCTCGGGGGGCAGGTCGTAGAGATCCTTGTCCATGGCGTCGCCGGGATGGATCTTGTTCTTGATGCCGTCAATGCCCGCCATGAGCATGGCGGAGAAGGCCAAATAGGGGTTGGCCGTAGCGTCTGGGAAGCGAATCTCAACCCGCTTAGCTTTGGGGTTATCGCCCGGGATGTAGGGGATACGGATGGAAGCGGAACGGTTGCGGGCCGAGTAGGCCAGCAGCACCGGAGCCTCGAAACCAGGCACCAGCCGCTTGTAGCTGTTGGTGCTGGCATTGGTGAAAGCGTTCAGCGCACGGGCGTGCTTGATGATGCCGCCAATGTAGTAAAGCGCTGTTTCCGACAGCCCGGCGTACTTGTCACCATGGAAGAGATTCTGGCCGTCTTTCCAGATCGACTGGTGAACATGCATTCCGCTGCCGTTATCACCCACCAGGGGCTTGGGCATGAACGTGGCCGTCTTGCCATAGGCATGAGCGACGTTATGCACGCAGTACTTGTAGATCTGCACCTCGTCGGCCTTGGTGGTGAGTGTATTGAACTTGACGCCGATCTCGTTCTGACAGGCCGTGGCCACTTCGTGGTGATGGACATCAATGATCAGGCCCATCTCCTGCATCGCAGTGCACATGGCATTACGCAAATTGTAAGCGGAGTCCACCGGCGGTACCGGGAAGTAACCACCCTTGACCCGCGGCCGGTGGCCGAGGTTCCCGCCCTCGAACTCAGAACCCGACTCCCAGGCCGCCTCTTCGGCACTGAGCTGGAACATCGAATGGCCCATGCCGACCTTGAAGCGAACGTCGTCGAAGACGAAGAACTCGGCTTCCGGCCCGAAGAAGCAGGTATCGCCGATACCGGTTTCCTTGAGGAAGGCTTCTGCCATCTTTGCAGTCCCGCGCGGGTCGCGACCATAGGGCTGCATCGTGCTCGGTTCGATGACGTCGCAGCGAAGGTTGAGACTGGCGTCTTCCGAGAACGGATCAAGCACTGCGGTGCTGTCGTCCGGCTGCAGGATCATGTCGGACTCGTTGATGCCCTTCCAGCCTGCCACGGAGGAGCCATCGAACATGGCCCCGTTCTCGAAAAAGTCGGCGTCCACAACAGCCGCAGGGAAAGTGGTGTGCTGCTCCTTGCCTCGGGGGTCAGTGAAGCGGAGGTCAACCCACTTCACATCGTTGTCCTTGATCAACTTCAGGGTTTTCTCTGACATGCCACTCCTCCGGGTTCTGGACTTGGGTTGCGTTTGCTGTGCCTGATTGCGCAGGCGCTGACTGAAGGCCGGCGTCAAACGAGCACTACAATAGGCGCCGATGCAAAATGGATGCCAGCGCGTGCGCCAATATGATGCGCGGGTTTCCTGGGGCTCCGGCCGGATGCGTCCGATAACGGTGCACTCATTCGGGGCAATCGTAGCACGGCGCCCATTTATGGTGCCCCTCCGCTCCCGACGGTGCAAAGGCTGCACTGATGGCGTGCTACCAGGAACATTTACGGCATTCCCCCGCTGGCGTCCTGAGTCTGTATAATATGCGCCCCGCCTACCGGCCAGAGCAGTCCCCCACCGTGTCTGAAACTCAAGTTGCAAGCCCCCAGGTCGCAGCCGCCAATCTGCGCAATGTCGCCATCATCGCCCACGTCGACCATGGCAAGACCACCCTGGTGGATCGCCTGCTGCAGGAAACCGGCCGCTATTCCGCCGGTTCCGGCGAGCGCGTCATGGACAGCAATGATCTCGAGCGAGAACGTGGCATCACCATTCTGGCCAAGAACACCTCCATCGAGTGGAAAGGCGTGCGCATCAACATCGTCGACACACCTGGCCATGCCGATTTCGGCGGCGAAGTGGAGCGCGTTCTGTCCATGGTCGATTCGGTCTTGCTGCTCGTCGACGCAGTGGATGGCCCGATGCCTCAGACTCGATTCGTGACCCGCAAGGCCTTCGCCCGGGGCCTGCGTCCTATCGTGGTCATCAACAAAGTGGATCGCGATGGCGCCCGCCCCGACTGGGTGGAGCACGAGGTTCTCGACCTCTTCGATCGCCTCGATGCAGATGAACACCAACTCGACTTCACCACGGTCTACGCCTCGGCGCTGCTCGGACGGGCCGGACACACCGTGGAAACGATGCAGGACAACATGGGCCCCCTGCTCGATCTCATCGTCGAGCAGGTGCCGCCGCCGGCCGTGGAAGCCGATGGCCCGCTGCAGATGCAGATCAGTGCTCTGGACTACTCGAGCTATGTTGGCGTCATCGGCCTTGGCCGGGTTCAGCGTGGCACCATACGGCCCGGCATGACAGTGGCGGTGGTCGATCGTGACGGTAAAAGACGTTCCGGCCGCATTCTTGGAGTGCTCGGCTACGACGGGCTCGAGCGCAAGGAAATCAGCTCGGCGAACGCGGGCGACATTGTGAGCGTCACAGGCATCGCCGATCTCGCCATCTCCGACACCATCTGTGACCCGGCAGCACCCGAGCCGCTGCCGGCTCTGACCGTGGACGAGCCGACGGTCTCCATGACCTTCCAGGTGAATACCTCACCGCTGGCGGGCAGGGAAGGCAAGTTCCTGACCAGCCGTCATGTGCGGGCGCGCCTCGATCGTGAGCTACTCCACAACGTCGCGCTGCGGGTGGAGGATACCGACAACCCGGATCGCTTCAAGGTGTCCGGTCGTGGTGAGTTGCATCTCTCGGTACTGATCGAAACCATGCGTCGGGAAGGCTACGAACTTGGCGTATCGCGACCGGAGGTCATCACCCGCGAGGTGGATGGGGAGCGGCAGGAGCCCTTCGAGACCCTCGTAGTGGATGTCGAGGAACAGTATCAGGGCGCGGTGATCGAGGAGCTCGGCAGACGCCGTGGTGAGCTGAACAACATGGTCATGGACGGCCGTGGTCGGGTGCGTCTCGACTTCGTCATGCCGTCCCGAGGCCTGATCGGTTTTCGCCAGCTGTTCCTGTCGCTGACCTCCGGCAGCGGCATTCTCACCCACACTTTTTCCCACTGGGGCCCCTTCCAGAGCGGTTCCGGCTCCGAGCGCATCAATGGCGTGCTGGTATCCAACGTGGCGGGCAAGGCCAACGCCTACGCCCTGTTCACGCTGCAGCAGCGCGGGCGGATGATGGTGGAGCCCGGCACCGAGGTCTACGAAGGCATGGTCGTCGGCATCCACAGCCGCGGTAACGATCTTCCGGTGAACCCCACCAAGGAGAAGCAGCTCACCAACATCCGCGCCGCGGGCAGCGACGAGAACCTGCTGCTGAGCCCGCCGGTGCGGATGAGCCTTGAGCAGGCGCTTGAGTTCATCGACACCGACGAGCTGGTCGAGGTGACGCCCAAAGCGATCCGCGTCCGCAAGAAACTGCTCAAGGAGCATGAACGCCGCCGCGAGAGCCGCAAGGCCGATTGATGCGGGCATTGCTGCAGCGAGTGAGCAGCGCCCGGGTCGAGGTGGCCGGGGAAGTCGTCGGCAGCATCGACCGGGGGCTGCTGGTCCTGCTTGGAGTAGCCCGGGAAGACAGCGTTGCCGAGGCCGAGCGCCTGGCCCGTCGAACCCTGGAACTGCGCATCTTTCCCGATGACGACAAGCCGATGAACCGTTCGCTGGTGGACGTCGACGGCGGGCTGCTGGTGGTCTCGCAGTTCACGCTCTGCGCCGACACCCGCCGCGGCCGCCGCCCCGGCTTCTCCACCGCCGCACCACCGGAGCAGGCCCAGCCGATTTACGAGCACTTCGTCGCGTGCTGCCGGGATGCCGGGGTCACCACGACCACCGGCCGATTCGGCGCCGACATGCAGGTGCATCTCGTCAACGATGGCCCCGTGACCCTGTTGCTCGACTAGCCCGGAAATCTCACCAGTATCCCGAGAGCTGGCGAGGTTCGCAGCCGTTCTGGCGCCGCTCTGGACTGAAAGTCGTAGCCGTAGCTACGGGTTGAAGGAAGAGCAAGCCAGGGCGAGC
>SLTB01000029.1 GCA_007130155.1 Pseudomonadales bacterium | reverse complement strand
TGCGGGGCTTTCTCGTTTCGGGTGGGGAAACAATTGCGCAGAGTGGCGCGCAAAGGGCAGTGGCGCAAACCAGCGGGCCCGCTGGTATGATCGAAGGGTCCTTGGGGTCGGTCACGCAACTGCGTCACCGTGGGGCACTTGCACCGGGGTCGCTGCAGCGCGGCCAGACCCGGAGCATCAGATCGATCGTCTACGAATTCGGGGAGAAGCATCATGGAACTGTTCACCACTGCGCAGGGTATCGATTTCCTGGCCCGCTATGGCCACGTTCTCGCAGGCATCGCCTGGATCGGCCTGCTCTACTATTTCAACTTCGTTCAGACCGAGTACTTCAAGGAGGCGGATGGTGCAGCCCGTACCGACGCCTTCGTCAAGCTGGTGCCCCGCGCGCTGTGGTGGTTCCGCTGGGCGGCGATGCTGACCTTCCTCACGGGTCTTCTGCTGCTGGCTTCCCGTGGTCGCGGGTTGACCTATGACATCGGTATCGGCTCGCTCATGGCGACCATCATGTTCCTGAACGTGTGGCTGATCATCTGGCCGAATCAGCGCATTCTCATCGCCTCCAATACTCAGGTTCAAGGTGGCGGCGAAGCGCTGCCTGAGGCCGCAGCGGCGGCGCCCAAGGCGGCCCTGGCGTCGCGGACCAACACGCTGTTCTCGATCCCCATGCTGTTCTTCATGATCTCCAGCGCTCACTACACGCTTGGCGGAGCGTTGGCCCACGCGTCGGTGGTGTCGCTGATTGTCGTGCTGCTGATCATCCTGGCGCTGGAAGCGAACGCCATTTTCGGCAAGCCGGGTCCGATAGCGACCATCAAGGGCGTCATTTCCTGTGGTTTCGGGCTGACTGTGCTGCTGTGGGCGCTGGTGGCCTTCCTCTGATGGCTCCCGTTTCGGTGATCCGGCAGTGAGGCTGCCGGGTCACCGAAGGCGGTTTCTGATCTCTTTCACGACAGGTCCTTTCATCTGTGTCTGCGCTGCGCTATAACCGGCGCGTTTCTCGCCGAGCAGTGGTTGGCCTTCATGAGCAAGCGTGACAGCGAAGATCTCGATGGACTTCCCACCATCGCGCCGTCCAGTGATGACATCGAAACGCGCCGCCGTGGTGGCCGCCGGGCCGAAATGGGTCCGGGGCGTGCCTCTGGATCCACCCATCTGGTGGTCACCAACGTCGTCATGGCTTTACTGATCGCCGGCCTCACGGCCTGCGCTTGGTTCATCCTGGCGCAGAATGAGGCGTTGGCAGCCGTGCGCTCAGGCATCGAATCGGTGGAAAACCGGCTCGGTCGCATCGAGGATCGCCTGCAGCTGACCGGGGATGCACTGTCCGAGACGGAATCGAAGACTCAGCAGCAACTCGACTTCTGGGAGTCGGAGATCCGCAAACTCTGGGATGTCAGCAACAAGCGCAATCGAGATTGGATCCAGGACAATCAGAAGGCCATTGCCGCGCTGCAGACGGCTCAGGCCGGCCAGCGCCGAACCCTCGACGAGCTGAATGCCAAGGCTACTGCGCTCACGCGCGGGCTCGAGGCCCAGGAGCAGATGCTCACACAGCTTGCGCAGATCGATAATCGCCTCGGAGAAATGCTGTCCCGGCAGCGGACCTTGACGGATCGGGTCAACACGTTGACTCAACAGCAGGCGGGCATGGATCGACGGGTCAAGGAGTCCGAAGAGGCGACGGCCTCTATGGACGCATTTCGCCGTGATTTCATTGGTCGTTTGTCCCGGCTCCAGACTCGCCTCGATCAGCTGACAGGCGGCAGTGGCGACAGTCAGACCATCAGTCCCACGCCCTGAACAGGACGGAATGGAGCAGGGCAGACCCTCGAGCCCGAGGGCCTCGAGGGGGGCTGATCAGCCAGGAGTGCCTGATCAGCCAGGAGTGAAGGAGGTCGTCGAAGGCTGGCCGGCGGGTACGCGGAGCAGCGCGTCGATGCGCTCGTCTTTGTGCTGCCAGAGCTCATCCACCCACGTTTGGACCCGCCTGCGGTAATTCTCGTCGCGGACGTAGTCACCGCCGGTCAGTTCCACCGGCAGGCGCATGTGCTCCACCAGAACCTGAACCCGGCGACGACGGCCGCATAGGAACTGCCAGAATGTCGGCGTGCCATCTGAGTAGACGATGGTGGTGTCGATCAGGCCCCTGAGCTGGTCGCCCATGGCGCCGAGGACGAAGCCGACGCCGCCGGCCCGAGGCCGCAGCAGGTGCAGGTAGGGCGACTGTTGGGCGTCATGCTTCTCCGGCGTAAAGCGAGTGCCTTCAACAAAGATCAGGATGGCTGTAGGTATGGGCCGAAACCGTTCGCAGTAGGCTCGGGTCGTTTCCAGATCCTTGCCACGGTACTCCGGGTGCTTCTCGAGAAACTCCCGCGAATAGCGCTTCATGAATGGGAAGTCGAGTACGTACAGGGCGATGCCGAGCAGCGGCAGCCAGATCAGCTCCTGCTTGGTGAAGAATTTCAGCGGCGGCACCTTCTGGCCGTAGACCAGTTGCAGAATGAAGATGTCGGTCCAGGTCTGGTGGTTGCTGACCACCAGATACCAGTCGTCCCTGGATAGCCCCTCAGTGCCACAGACCTCGAGTTCGAGGGTGCCCAGCAGCCGGAACATGCTGCGGTAGCCCGCGACCCATCCGTTTATGATCACGTTCATGCGCGCGGCCCAGCGCTGTCGCCAGGCTGCGCTTGGAACGCTGATGCGGATCAATGCCATGATGCACATGATCATGAACCAGGCCACCGTGTTCAGGGCCAGGAACAGCAGCATCGTGAGCCCGCGGATCTGGCCCATGTCACCTCCCTCCTACGGCGAGCGTGGCTATGTTCGCGCCGCAGCCGGCTGCCGCGGGCTGGGCCTGCTCTGGCTGCTTCTGACGCTGTCCGGCTGTGAGGCCCTAGGCTACTACACCCAGGCTGCCAGCGGTCATCTGGAGTTGATGCGCGCGCGTCAAAGCACGGCGGTTCTTCTTGGCGATCCTGCGACTCCTGAACCGCTGCGAGTCCGGCTCGAAGTGGTGGAAGACATCCTGGCTTTCGCCGAGGCAGAGCTTGGGCTGCCGGCGCAGGGTCAGTATCGGCACTACGTGACGCTGGATCGGGATGCTGTGGTGTATAACGTCATGGCGGCACCGCGGCACGACTTCACGCCGTTGCACTGGTGCTTCCCCATCGCCGGCTGCGTGGCCTACCGCGGTTACTTCCAGCGCTCCCGGGCTCAGGCCAAGGCCGCCCAACTCGCGGCCGATGGCTTCGATGTCCATGTGGGTGGCGCCGCGGCCTATTCCACGCTGGGCTGGTTCGCAGACCCCTTGCTGAGCAGTTTCCTGTGGTGGGAAGAGGCGGATCTGGCGGAATTGCTGTTTCATGAACTGGCCCATGTTCGGGTCTACCTTCCCGGCGATACGGCATTCAATGAGAGTTATGCCACCTTCGTCGGCCGGGAAGGCACCCGCCGCTGGTTGGCTGACAGGGACATGGAAGAACATCGCCGGCGCTGGCAGGCCCGCACGCAGGTTCGCGAGGCTTTTGTCGACTTTGTGCTGCGTTGGCGCGAAGAGATGGCGGGCCGCTACCTAGAGCTGCGCCAGGCAGGGGCCGAGGTCGCTGCCCTCGACGCTGCTCGTGACGCGCTGTGGTCGCGCATGCGCGAGGCCTGGCTCGAACAGCGATCGACGGCGGCCGCTTCCTATGACCGCTTTTTCCTGGCGGAGCCCTCCAATGCCCGGCTCAACACGGTTGCCGACTATCACGGCCAACTGCCGGCATTCGCTGCGCTATTCGCTGCCGTCGGAGAGGATTTCGGCACCTTTCACGCTGAAGTAGCGGCGTTGGCGCAATGGGCCGCGGAAGACCGCATGGCGAGGCTCGCCAGTCTCGAGGCAGGCGTCGATGATGCCGGCTCAGGCCTCGATCAGGACAGCAGCAGGTAGATCATCAGCGAGATCACCATGACGCCGGTGAGGTTGAGGGCAAAGCCCTCACCTGCCATTTCGCGCGTGGTGAAGCGACCCGTACCGAACATGATGGCATTGGGAGCTGTCGCCACCGGCATCATGAAGGCGCAGCTCGCGCTCATGGCGGCAGGCACCATCAGCAGCATGGGATCGATGCCGGCCCCTAGTGCCGCTGCGGCGAGAATGGGCATCATCAGCGTGGTCGTAGCCGTGTTGCTGGTCATTTCAGTCAGGAATGTGATCATCAGGCAGATCAATGCAATGACCAGCAGGGTCGGCCAGTCCGCGATACCGGACAGGGTCGCGCCGAGGGCGGCGCTGATTCCAGTGGCTTCGAAGGCGCGAGCAATGGTGATACCGGCTGCAAACAGCAGCAGCATGCCCCAGGGGATGCGCTCGGCGGTTTCCCAGTTCAGTAGTCGGCCGCCGCGACCATCGGAGATCAGGAACATGGCCACCACGGCCACGAACGCCACGGCTGCGTCGCTGGCGCCGGGCAGGCCGAACCAGGTGCTCCAGCCGCCGAAGGGCTCGGAGCGGGTGATCCAGGCCAGCGCGGTGCAGCCGAAGACCGCCATCACTCGGGCTTCCGCAACGGTCCAGGCGCCAACCTCGGGCACCTCGATACGCGTGCTGCCGCTCAGGTTCCGCGTCAGCCAGAGTGCCATCACTGGCAGGAATACCAGCACTACAGGAACGCCCCAGGTCATCCAGCGCAGGAAGCTGACCTCGTTGCCGGTGTATTCGGCGTAGATCTGCATGAAGATCAGATTCGGTGGCGTGCCGATGGGGGTCCCGATGCCGCCGAGACTGGCCGCGAAGGCAATGCCCAGAAGAAGCGGGGTGGCCAGCTTCCTGTCATGGGACTTCTCCAGCACCGCCAACGCCACGGGCAGCAGCATGAGGGTCGTCGCGGTGTTGGAGATCCACATGGACAACAGGGCGGCAGCAGTCATGAAGCCGAATACCAGCCGGCGACCACTGCTGCCGCCGAACAGGGTTACCATGGTCAGGGCCACCCGTCGGTGGGCGCCGCTGCGTTCCATGGCCGTGGAGAGAATGAAACCGCCCAGCAGGAGCAGGATCAGCGGGCTGCCGTAGGATTCGGCCACGGTTCTTTGGGGGAGCACGCCGAAGGTCGGCATCAGCGCCAGGGGGATCAGTGAGGTTGCCGGAATCGGGATGGGTTCGAACACCCACCAGATCACCACCAGCGTGGTGATGCCCGCGGCCAGGCAGGCTTCGATGGGCCATCCCGCGGAATGCATCATCAAGGCCGCTATCAGGCCGGCGGCGGGGCCAGCCATCAGGGCGAGAATGCGATGCGGGGTTGTCGGGGCTGGGTCCGGGTCCGCCAAGGGTCTTGGTCACTCCAGGTGGTGGCTCGGCACCATGGCGGGCCGTTCAGCGGATCATGGGGCAGGTTGCCAATGGCGTTTCGGGAATGCAAGGTGAGCGCTGTCGCCCGCCCCTCGCAGAGCGCCCCTGAGATTCGGTGATGGAAACCTTTCTCTTCTACGATCTCGAGACCAGTGGTCGCGACCCGCGCTGGCACCGCATCATGCAGTTTGCGGGCATCCGTACCGACACGAACTTCGAGCCCTTAGGCGCCGCGCTGAGCTTCGACGTCCGCCTCGACCCCGAGGTTGTTCCCGAACCGGAAGCCTGTCTGATAACCGGCCTGACGCCGCAGCGTGTGGCCATGGGCATCGATGAGGGGCAGTTGTTCCGTAAGCTCGCTGCTGAATTTGGCCGGCCGCAAACCTGTGTCGCCGGCTACAACAACCTGCGCTTCGACGACGAGTTTGTTCGCTTCGGGTTCTGGCGGAACCTGCGTGATCCCTATGCCCGTGAATGGCAGGGGCGCAATTCACGTTGGGATCTCATCGACCTCGCGCGCATGGCTGCAGCGCTGCGTCCCGAAGGCATGGTGTGGCCTCAGGTGGAAGGGCGTATCAGTTTTCGCCTCGAGGACCTCGCTGCGGCCAATGCCATTGAGCAGACGCGCGCCCACGACGCCACGGCGGATGTGGAGGCCACCCTCGGCCTGGCGAGGGCACTGCGGCGTGCTCAACCTGGCTTGTTCGAGTACCACCTGTCGCTACGCAGCAAGCAACGGGTTGCAGAAGTCGTCGGCCGCCCCCTGAGCAAGCCCTTGCTGCACGTCTCGCCACGCCATGGCCAGAAGTCTCAGGGCGTTGCCATCGTGGCTCCGATAGCGATGCATCCTGTGAATCGTAATGCGGTGATCGTGGTCGAGCTTGGCGCTGACCACGAACGCCTCATCGGTCTCGATGAGCAGGCGCTTGCCGAGTCCCTGTTCCAGAGCGCAGCTGAACGCGGCGACAAACCGCGCCTGCCGCTGCTTCAGATCGCACTCAATAAGCTGCCGGCGGTGGCGCCGATCGGGGTGCTCAGAGGCGACGATCAAGCCCGCCTCGGCATCGACCTCGACACGGCCCTGGCAAGCCTCGAGGCGCTGCGCAGCGTCGCGGGCCTCACTGGCCGGGTGCAGCGTGCGTATTCCCTCCGTGATGAACAGGTTCAGGAGGATGTGGACGGCGCACTGTATGGCGGATTTCTTCCTGACGAGGACCGACGCATCCTGACTGGACTGGCGGATGCCGGGCCGGAAGATCTCATCCATGCCCCAGCACTGGGTGACGAGCGTGCTCGCGAATTGCTGTTTCGTCTGTTGGCCCGCCGTCACCCTGAGGCCCTGGACGAGTCGGCAACGGCGCGTTGGCAGGCCCATCTTCAGGATCGGCTTCGGCGAGGACGCAGGGGCCTCGATGATGTCGAGACGGCTCGGGCACGATTGCGTGAGCTGGCGGCGACCGGTGCCGACCCGGCGATCATCACAGACCTCGAGGTCTGGCTGCAGCACTGCATTGAAGTCTCCGGACTCGAAACGTGAACCCAGCCGCCGTCCGCCTCGCTGACGTATCGAAGCGCTACGGGACCACCACGGTACTCGACGGGGTCAGCCTCGAGGTGGAATCGCAACGCACCGTTGCCATCGTTGGCGAGAGCGGCAGCGGTAAGTCCACGCTGCTCCAACTCCTCAACGGTCTGGTGCGCGCGGACAGCGGCACCGTTGAAGTTCTCGGTGAGGATCTGGCCGCCACGGACATGCTTGGTCTGCGGCGCCGGATCGGCTATGCGGTGCAGGGCTCGGCGCTGTTTCCTCATCTCGACCTTCGTACCAATGTCTGCCTGCTGGCCCAATTGGTGGGCTGGTCCGCCGAACGCATTGAGGAGCGCTTGCAGCGCCTGATGGCGCTGATGGAACTCGATCCGGAGCTGGCACAGCGCTACCCGCATGAGCTGAGCGGTGGTCAGCAGCAGCGTGCCGGTCTTTGCCGGGCGATGATGCTGGAGCCGCCACTTTTGCTCCTCGACGAACCGTTTTCGGCGGTGGATCCCATCACCCGCGTGGGCATTCACGAGCACTTCCAGCGCCTCGCCGCCAGCGAGCCGGTGACCGTGATTCTCGTCACCCACGATCTGCGTGAGGCGGTAGCGCTCTCCAGTGCCCTGGTGATCCTACGGGCAGGCAGGATCGTGCAGCAGGGTTCCTGTGACGAGGTCGTGGCGGCACCCGCTGATGCCTGGATCGAGCGCCTGCTCGAGACGCAGCTGGCATGATCGGCCGGACTTCGAAACGCGGGCTGGAAACTGTATCGCGGCGGCTCTGCAGGAAGGGCATTGGTGCTTGGTGCGTGGCCAGCCTGCTGCTGCTGGTGCTGTCGGCGTCGGCCGAGCGCGGCGTGGTCATCGGCAGCAAGAATTTCACGGAGTCCTATCTGCTTGGAGAGATCATCGCCCAGCTCCTCGAGGGTGAAGGCATTCGAGTCACGCGCCGTTTCGGTCTTGGCGGGACGCTGATCTGTCATGAAGCGCTGGTCAGTGGGGAGATCGATCTTTACGTCGAGTACACCGGCACCATCACCGAAGTGATTCTTCAGGCGGAAGTGGCGCCACGACGCGATGCGCTTGTCGCCCCGCTCGCCGAGCGGGGTTTGCAGCCGCTGCCGGAACTCGGTTTCGACAACACCTACGCGCTGGTGCTGGTGGCTGATCGCGCTGTTGAGCTGGGCGTGGCTCGCATCAGTCAACTGGCTGACCTGCCATCTTTGCGTGTCGCTTTCAGTCACGAATTCCTGCGTCGGCAGGACGGCTGGCCCGGTCTGCGTGATCGCTACGATCTTCGTTTCCAGCCGGTAGGCATCGAGCATGGGCTGGCCTATCAGGCTCTGGCGCGGGGCAGCGTCGATGTCACTGATGCCTACTCCACCGATGGCGACATCGAGCGTTATGGCCTGGTGACGCTTAAGGACGATCGCGCCTTCTTTCCCCGCTACGCAGCGCTGCCGCTGGCGCGGGAAGACCTGCCTGCAGCGGCGGGCGCGGTGGTGGGGCGTCTGGGCGGACGCATCGATGAGGAGCGCATGCGACGGCTCAATGCGGAAGTGGTGGTGGGCAAGCGCTCCTTTGCCGCGGTCGCCGCCGACTTTCTGGCGGCCGAGGGTTTCGCTGCCAGTCCTGTGGCTGCTTCAACCTGGCGCGATGAGCTGCTGGCCAACACGATTCGCCATCTGCAGCTCACGATCATCGCTCTGGGTCTGGCTGTCTTGCTGGGACTGCCCCTCGGCGTACTCGTCCATCGATCCCAGCGCGCTTCCCGGATGGTGCTCTATGGCGCCGGCCTGCTGCAGACGATTCCGTCCATCGCGCTGCTCGCGCTGATGATTCCCCTCTTCGGTATCGGGGTGCTGCCCGCCATCGTGGCGCTGTTCCTGTACTCATTGCTGCCGATCCTGCGGGCCACGGTCACGGCGCTGGTCAGCGTCGATCCGCTGCTGCGGCGGGTAGCGGTGGGGATGGGACTGTCAGACATGCAGCAGGTGCGGCATCTCCTGCTGCCGTTGGCGTTGCCGAATGTCATGGCGGGGATCCGCACCGCGGCGGTGATCAGCATAGGCACTGCGACGCTGGCAGCATTCGTAGGAGCTGGCGGACTTGGTCAGCCCATCGTCACAGGTCTCGCGCTGAACGATCCCGGTCTGATCCTGCAGGGCGCCATTCCGGCAGCACTGCTCGCCATCGCCACCGAGCTTTGCTTCGAGGGTCTCGAGCGCTGCTTGATCCCCGCCCATCTGCGGCGTACGTCGGCGCCCTGAAGTGGTTTACCAAAGGCCGTGGTGCTGTTGTCGACGAAGGAAGCCCGGTCGTCGCAACCTGCTTCTTTAGCCCGCATATCCGCGTCCGCAGCCGGGAATCGGTGAGATTTGCGGGTGAGGCGAGCGGGCTCGGTCTGCGCAGGGGCACGCTGCGACCTGGCCGACTGTAAGCAGTCGAGCCTACAGCACCCCTGCAGATTCGAGGTAGACGACTTGTTCCATGCGAAGCCATTGCCACTCTCTGCCCACAATGGCGTCAATCCATCTCCGGCAGTTCGGGCAACGACTGGAATGCGGACAGGGCGCGGGCGAGGGTAAAGGGATCCTCGCTTCCGCACAGTTCCCGAATGGAGTGCATGGCAAGCTGAGGGATGCCGACATCGATGGTGCGTACGCCAAGTTCACTGGCCGTGATGGGGCCGATGGTGCTGCCGCAGGCCATGTCGGTGCGGACCACGAAAGTTTGCACAGGGATGTCGAGCTTGCCGCACAGATGCCGGAAAAGCGCTTGAGTTGCGCTGTTGGAGGCGTAGCGCTGATTGGCATTGACCTTGATGACCGGCCCACCATTGAGCTTCGGTCCGTGGTTGCTGTCGTGCCGGTCGGCGTAGTTGGGATGCAGGGCGTGGGCATTGTCGGCAGAGATGAACATGGAGCGCGCCAGAAGCTTGCGCAGCGCGTCTCCGGCACCCACGAGGCGCTCCAGAACCGATAGCAGCAGGGGGCCAGCAGCTCCAGAGCTCGATGCGCTGCCCACTTCCTCGTGGTCATTGCAGACGAGAAGAGCCGGAATCCCGGGGTCGGAGTCGAGCAGGGCTTCAATGCCACTGAAACAGCTCAGCAGGTTGTCGAGGCGGGCACTGCTTATGAACTGACGTTTCAGACCGGTGATGGCAGCAGGTTGGGTGTCGTGCAAACACATTTCATAGTCGAGTACCTGAGCCACGTCGGATTCACCATGCTGCTCGTGGATGCGCTGGGCGAGCAGGGATCTGAAGTCCATGCCCCCCTCAATGCTGTCCAGGGTGGCGAGCAGCGGCGGAATATCGCGCTGAGCATTGATGGAGCGGGTCTGATTGGCCTCGCGGTCGAGATGGATGGCCAAGGAAGGCACCACGGCGATGGGGCGTTCGAAGGCGATGAGCGCGAAGCGCAGTTCACCTTTGCTGTTTGCATAGTGGACACGGCCGGCGATCGATAGATCACGATCAAACCAGGGGTTCAGCAGCGCACCTCCATAAACTTCCACCCCGAGCCGGAGGCACCCGTGCTCCTTAAGTTCAGCCATGGGCTTGACGCGCAGGCAGGGGCTGTCTGTATGCGCGCCGACCATGCGCAGGCCTTGCTGGCGGCAGTCCCTGCCGGTTCGAAGGGCCACCAGTGAGCCGCCGTTGCGCACCACATAGACGCATTGATGGGCGGTGAGATCCCAATCTTCATGCTCCTGAAGTCTGCGATAGCCCGCCTCGTCGAGTCGGCGCGCCAGATTGTCGACGGCGTGAAACGGCGTCATGGAGTGGTCGAGGAAGTGGAGCAGACGGGGCAGGAAGTGCGAGTTGTCCATGGTACCTCGATCGTTTCTGGTGGGAGGCGCTGGCGGCATAAAACGTGCCAAAAACAGGCGAAAAAGCACATGGTGGCACTTTGCTACCATTGCGCGGTGTTCGGGGCCCCGTGTAGTACACATCAAGGTTTGCTAATTGCAAGCCCCTTGCAGCGATTTCCTACACGACGCTTATCGCGGGAGTTCCTATGAATAATGTCGCACAGATGCGGAAGGTGGAACACCGTCTTCCACAGGAGCCTGAATTTCTTCGTCGCCAGGTGGATGTCTACTACCAGGATCGAGTCGCGCCCTGGGGGGGCGGTCACATCATGATCGGCCAGGTGCCGGGTAAAGATGCCCTGCGTCTGCTCAGCAACGACTACCTTTGCATGGCGCGGCACCCTGAGGTGATTGAGGCCCAGTGCCGTGTGCTCAAGTGCAGCGATCCCGAGATGTTGATGGCTGCGGTATTCCTTCACGGCGACAACCCTCAGGCGCGCTTCGAGCAACAGATGGCGCAGTGGATGCAAGCTCAGTCTGCTGTGCTGTCGCAGTCCGGCTGGGCGGCCAATACCGGATTGATCCAAGCCATCGCCGGCCCGGGCGTCCCCTGTTACATCGACATGTTTGCTCATGCTTCGCTTTGGGAGGGTATACGCTCGGCACAGGCCAACGCGCACCCCTTCCGGCACAACGCGACGGAACATCTCGATGCGCTACTGCGACGTCACGGCCCGGGTGTGGTCATCGTCGATTCGGTCTACAGCACCAGCGGCAGCATCGCCCCTCTGCGTGACATCGTCGATGTGGTGGAGCGTCATGGGGCGGTCATCGTCGTCGACGAGGCTCATTCCCTCGGCACTCACGGCCCCGAGGGCAGGGGTCTGGTGGTGGATCTTGGACTGACCTCGCGGGTGCACTTCCGTACGGCCAGTCTGGCCAAGGCTTTTGCCGGTCGGGCCGGCATCGTCACGTGCTCGGAGCGCATTGCCGAATTCCTCAAGTACACGGCGAATCCGGCGATCTTCTCCTCCGGCCTGTTGGCTCATGAAATGGCTGGTCTGGAAGCAACGTTGCGGGTGATCTCCCACAGTGACGACAGGCGTCGGCGCCTGCACCGGAATGCGGACTATCTGCGCTGTGGCCTGAGTGAACTCGGCTACAACCTGGAACTCTCCGAGGCTCAGATCCTTGGCCTCGAGGCGGGGCCGGAACTGGCTACCATGGCCCTCCGGGATGCCCTCGAGGCCCGCGGCGTGTTTGGTTCAGTGTTCTGTGCGCCCGCGACACCGAAGAACCGCTCACTGATCCGCTTCACCGTCAACTCAGACCTGACCCTTGCTGAGCTCGATCGCGTCATCAACGTCTGCGCCGAGATTCGTGATGAAGTGGGCCTGGCGGATTGGCCTTCAACCCGTCGCCGTCGCCATGCACCGCTGGCCGCTGTGGCCAATGCCTGAGGAGTCGAAATGATGCTGCCATTCACCGCATGGGAAGCGATGGGTGTTCTGGGCGTGGTGTTTGCGCTCTTTCTTGGCCACTTTCTCCTGATTGCTGGCGCCTTCTATGGTGGATTCTGGTTTTGGGGCAGGGAGCGACTCGCTGCACGGCGCATTCAACAGCAGCCGCTGCGCGCAGCGCGTCCGCTGCGGGAGTTGTTGTACTCGGTGCTGTCCATTGCTTTGTTCAGCGTGATGCTGCTGGGACTTTGGGTCCTGGATCGCTTCGACCTGACGGCCATCTATTGGAAGGTTTCGGAGTACGGCTGGATCTGGTTTCTGGCTTCCATAGCCATCATGGCCTTGGTCCACGACAGCTACTACTACTGGGCTCATCGCTTCATGCATCACCCGCGGGTGTTTCGACGAGTGCATAAACTGCACCACGGTTTCCACAATCCGACGCCGTTCGCCAGTTATGCCTTTCATCCTCTCGAGGCCATCATCGAGGTGGCGTGGATTCTGCCTCTGGCGCTGCTGATGCCTATCCACCCCGGTGCGCTGGCCTGTTACGTGGTGTTGCTGACGGTGCTCAATGTCATCAGCCACCTTGGCTATGAGACCTATCCTGCCTGGGTGGCGCGATGGTTCATCACCAGCACCCATCACAATCTCCATCATACTCGGGGGCGAGGGCACTTCATGCTGTACTTCAATATCTGGGATCGGCTGATGGGCACCAATGCCCATGACTACGAGGCCCTGGTCGAGGAAATCAATCTGCGCGCGCAGGCCAGCGCCCGGCCCTGATTGGTGGTGCTGCTGCTTTTCGCTTTCAGGGAGGCGCTGAACTGGGCGCTTTCGTGAGAGCAGCGATTGCCCTGCAGGGCCAGCTTCGTCAGGGCGTGACCGCGGTCAAGCCTCGTTGTCGAGGCGCTCCAGATAGGCCTGGTAGTGCGAAGTTTCGTCGTCGAAATCGATGTCCACCGGTGGTGATTCGATCAGCGACCAGAACCAGACGTCGCTGCCCGCCAGGCGTTGGCAGGGGAACAGGTACTCGTCCCATTCATACTCGGCTGCGTCGAAATATTCCTCTATGGATTCGTAGAAGTAGCCGATGCGATGCCGCTGCTCGAGATCCTCGATGACCTGTGCAGGGGCGCCGTGGGTGGCGGCGAACCGGGCCTGGGCGGCAACTTCCCGGTCGTCGAGGACGACCAGGCGATACAGAACCCCATGGTCGGTGAGCAGCAGGAAGCCTCCCGGTCGCGCAACCAGGTAGTACTCGACGAAGCGATGATCACGGCGCAGATGGTTGAAAAATGCCTCGAAGGCCCCGTCGCTCAGGAAGGCCGGCGCATTGAGCAGGAGGGAGCGTCGCAGCATTTCTGAAATGCCGCGGAAGTAGGCGTTCTGAAGACTCTGAAGGCTGTCGACCACCCGGCTGACCGCGTTGGGATCATTCTTGATGATGAAACGGTCGATCACGCCGGCATTGAAGGCCTCTATCGCCACTTTTTCGTCGGCAACGCCCGTGAACAACACCTTCCGGATGTGCGGATTCTCAATGCGCTTGCAGAAGGTCAGGCCATCGAGGCCGGGCATGTCGTAGTCCACTACCACCACCGCGATTTCGCGGAAACGGTCCGCGTTGCTGACTTCGCGTTCGATGAGGCTGATGTCGAGGTGGATCAGCTGCTCGCTGCCGGTGTCGACGCCAGCAGCGCGGTAGTGACTGAAGCAACGCTGATAGAGCGGTGGTGGGCCTGGCCGATTGATGTGAGTGAGTGCGTCCTCGGCATTGCCGAACATCTGGTATGCGAGGTCCTCGGGAAGCTGCAGCGCCAGCCCCTTGAGGAAGCTGGTATTGTCGTCGACGAATACCGCTGTCGTGGGAAAGAAGTAGGGAAACAATTGCTGCGAATCAATCATCTTCTTCTTTCCCCGGAAAAATCAGGATGAAGCGGGTGAATTCACCGTGCACCGACTCGCATTGGATCTCCCCGCCGAAAGCCTCCATGACCATCTTGCAGAACGACAGGCCTATGCCTGAGCCCCGCCCGGCGCTGGCCGACGTGAAGAAGCGATCGAAGATCCTCGGCAGAACGTTGTCGGGAATACCGCTGCCTGTGTCCATGAAGAACAGCCGGTTCTGGCCATTCGGATTCGGCTCTGTCCAGATGAAGATCTCGCCCTTGCCTGCCGCGGCGACGTAGTAGAGGGCGTTCTTCAACAGATTGAACAGCACGTGGATGAGCAGGATGTCGGAACCGCGAAACTGAAAGTCGGCGCCTGGCACCACATGCACCAGCGCGCGCTCGCGTTCCGAGGCAAAAGGAAAACGGGTGAGCCCGTTTTGGATACATTCCCGGACACTTTGGCCGCTGAAGTCCGAAGGGTCGAGCCGTGCGCCGCTGGAGTTGATCAGCAGCATGTCGATGACGGTGTTGGCGAAATCGGTCTCGCTTTCGATCCGGGCCAGTGAGTCGTGCAGCGTGGCGAGGTGGGAGCGGCGAATGGGGCGCACTTCCAGTCCCGCTTCCGCGGCGCGTTCGTAGCCGTCGATGAGATGGGGCAGATATCGCCGCAGGCCACGGGCATCGGATTTGATGCCGAGCAGGGGTGTGCGCAGTTCGTGGGCGATGTTGCTCCCCACTGAAGAAACGGCGCGCAGCATCTCCTGCTGGATCATCTCGCGGTGGTGGTTGTAGATGCTGCCGCCCACCAGGATGAACAAGTAGACCGGCATGGGGGCGAGATAGTCGCGGCTGATGGCCATGAATTCGACGCTTTCGCGATCAATGAGAAACAGAGCCCAGGCCGCCAGGGAGCCAACCAGAAAGGCGATTCCCACCAGCAGTCCATCGTTGATCAGCATGATCAGCAATGCCATGGCGACCACCATGGACATCTGCCAGACGATGGTCTGTTGGCCGGTGTCGAAGCTGTGTACGGCGTTCTGCAGCAGCATGTAGGTGAAGAAGAATGGCAGGCAATAGACCATCGCCGTCCAGAAGTAGAACACCAAGTAGCGCTCGGACCACGCCGGCCAATGGTTGACGAACATCAAAGGCGCGAGGATCAGACTGCCGATGATGCGCAGGCCCAGGTTTTCATAGTCCTGGGGGAACAGCAGACGCCAGATCAGATAATAGAGCGGATAGCCGAAACAACCGACCGCTGCCATGGCGGGAAGGTTCGGGCGCGAATGACGCAGAACCTCGTGAGCGGATTCGCTCAAGGTGCTTCTGATGCGCCAGAAGAACCGGGTGAGGCCCTGTTGGAGCTGGGCTGGGCGCGGATAGATCATGGTTTCAATCCAGCAACTCGAGCAGAGCCTGTTGACGCTCCGGTGAGAGCTGTCGGAAGGCTCGCAGCAAGCGGATTTCGAGCTCGCGCTGCTCGGACTGGGTGGGCCGGTCGCTGCGTGGCAACAGGGGCAGGGGCTCGTTGACGCCAGCGACGGGCGCTGGCACTCCCGACAAGGTCTGTTCGAGCCGCGCGACGATCTCTGAGTTCATGCTGCGCCGGTAACCACGCGCGGCCTCTGCGATCCGCCTGCGCATCCCCCGCGGCAGACGCACCACGAACTTCTCGGCGTTCTTGGCGCTGGTGGGTGAATCTTCGCTGCTCATGGCCTGCCCCGTTGCGGTGTTCGATCGCGCAGCGCGTGCTTTCCGGGCCCGGACGATAAGGGCTTGGCGTGGGGGCGGCAGGGCTTCCCTTTGCTCCCGCTGCGAGCCACGCGCAGCCAACGCTGACCCTGGGTCTCGACTGCTGTCGATCGTGCCGTCGTGCCGTTTGGGTATTTCCGCTGGCATCGGCGCCCGCGGCTGCGGGTTCATGGCTGAGTTCGCGGCCCTGCGCCCTGCCTGGACCCGACACCCCGCTCTGGTCCTGGGTCGAAGCTTACTCTCTAGCGGCCCGTCAGGGCATGGTGGCAAAGTGCCAGCAGTGCCGGGGCTGCTGGTGTCGTGCTACAAAGCCTGCCCCACAGGGGACCAGGATTCGTTCATGCTACTGCGGGTGATCTGACATTCTTCATCTCGGCATCAACGCACCCTGGCGAGTCCTCGCTGTCTGCAGTCTGATCCTGCTGTTGTTGCTGGCAGGTGCTCCGAGGCTGCAGTTCGATCCGCGCTACCAGACCTTTTTTGATCCCGACGATCCTCAGCGCTTGGCGTTCGAGCACCTGCGGGAGGTGTTCTCTCCCTCTGACAGCGTCGTTTTTGTGGTCGAACCAGGGCCGCAGGGTCTGTTCGCCACTTCGACCCTGAGTCTGCTCGAGTTCCTGACCACCGAGGGCTGGCAGATCCCTTACGCCACCCGCGTCGAGTCGCTCACCAACTTCACCCACAGCGAGGCTGAAGGCGACGACATTTTCATCGGCCCGCTGGTGGAGGATGTCTCTGCTCTGGATCTACCGGGCCTGGCGCGCATCGAAGATATCGCGCGTGCCGATCCCATGCTGTCCGGACGGCTCATCGAAGTCGACGGGGACCTGACGGCGGTCGTCGTCACGGTCTTGCCCCGGGGCGATCCCCTGCAGAGTAGCCGGGGGATCATGATGGCGGCGCGCGAACTGGCGGCGCGGGCCGTCGCAGATCATCCTGAGGCGACCATCCGTCTCGCCGGCATCGTGGCGATGAATCATGCCTTCAGCGAGAGCTCTCAGCAGGATTCGCTGCGCCTGCTGCCACTGATGCTCCTGCTGATCCTGATGGGCCTGCGTGTGCTGCTGGCGAGTTGGCCCTTGGTGGTGGCGACCTTCGCCGTCATGGTCGCGGCGGTGGCTGGCGCGCTGGGCGCCGCAGGCTGGCTGGGCATGGAATTGACCACGCCATCCGCCCTGGCGCCCATCATTATCGTCACCGTGGCGGTGGCGGACTGCGTGCATGTCGGCCTCGCGACAGCGCGCGGTGAGGGCGCGCTCTACACCCGTCTGCGTGTGGCCCTGGATGAGCATCATGGACCGGTGCTGCTGACCACGCTGACCACTGCGGCAGGTTTCTTGAGTATGAATTTCAGCGCCGTGCCGCCGTTTCGTGATCTGGGAAATCTGGTCGCCATCGGGGTCCTCTTGGCGGGTGTATTGTCGCTATGGCTGCTGCCGGCGCTGGTGATGCTGCTGCCTGATGCCGTTCGTCGCCCTTCCTGGGTGGAGGCGATGGGCCGGGGTTGTGCGGCGCTGGCCACGGCGCGGCCTGGCCGTCGCCTGCTTGTCGGCGGGCTGGTCATGCTGCTGGTCCTGCCCGGTCTGGCCAGGCTGGCTGTCAACGATGACTTCGTCAGTTATTTCTCGCCGAAGCAGCCGTTCAGAGAAGCCGCCGAGTTGGTGGACGCGCGCCTGGGCGGCATGTACGAGATCGAATATCAACTGATGGCGGACGCCGCAGGTGGCATTCACTCCCCGGCCTGGCTGGCCGAAGTAGATGCCTTTGCCGCCTGGTTGCGCGAGCAGCCGGAAACGGCTCACGTGTTGACCTATACGGATGTCTTGAAACGCCTCAATCGCACTCTTGCCGGTGGTGCGCCGAAAGCCTACCAACTCCCGGACTCCGCGCAGGCGGCAGCCCAGTACACGTTGCTCTATGAGCTGTCGCTGCCATTGGGGCTCGACGTCACCAACATGGTGGATCCGGACTATCGCAGTGTGCGCTTGCTGGTGTCCCTGCGCGACGTGGACTCCCGTCGCGTGCTTGCGTTCGAGGAGCGTGCCGGCAGGTGGCTGGCGCAGCATGCGCCTGCAGTGACCGAGCGCCACGGTGGCATCAACCTGATGTTCGCTCATATCTCCGAGCGCAATGTGGCGGCCATGTTCGAGGGCAACCTTTTCGCGGTGCTGGTGATCGGCGCGCTGCTGGCGGTGGCTTTGCGTGCTCCGGGACTGGCTGTGCTCAGCCTCTTCACCAACCTGCTGCCGTTGGCGTTGGCGTTTGCGGTCTGGGGTTGGCTGGTGGGGGATGTTGGGCTGGCTTTGTCGGCGGCCTTCGGCATGACCCTGGGCATCGTGGTCGACGACACGGTGCATCTGCTGACACGCTATCGCCGGCTGCGGGCCGACAGGGACGTGGCGAGCGCCGTGAGGTCGACGCTGGCCACCGTGGGGCCGGCGTTGGTGGTGACGACGCTGATCCTCTTCGTGGGCTTTGCCTGCCTGGCGGCCTCCAGCTTTGCCCTCAACTCCCTGCTGGCACAGATCACTCTGCTCACCATCGCTCTGGCGCTGCTGATAGACCTCCTGCTGCTGCCGGCTTGGCTGTTGTATCGAGCCTCTGCCGCAGCGTCCGAGCACGGCAGGACGTGAGGACCGGTTCCGGGAAGGTCAGAGGGCGCCCGGCTCGGTATGGCATCCGCATGACGCGGCACCACCACGCCTTCGCGAACGCGTCTTGATCCAGACGCCCTCTGCAAGCCAGAGTGGGGCGAAGCCGATTCAGAGCCTCCCTGGATCAGGAGTGCGACCGATCGGGGGTGACAAGGGGGCCTTGGGCTGGGTAACTTGGTCCGCTGGCGGCGCGTCGTGTGAATCCGCCGAGTTGACCGCGCTGCATTTCGGGCTTCGATCCAGAGACTACGCCATGAATGATCAGGGCTACTTCCCCGGCCAAACCGGGTTCGTTGCCGCCGCCGACGCGCACATGCGCTTTGCTGCGACGGTGGTGCTGCTGCGCGATGGGCGCGAGGGCCTCGAGGTCTTCATGATGCAGCGGGCGAAACGCACGGACTTCGGCGGACTGCATGTGTTTCCCGGTGGCAAGGTGGACATCGAGGATGCTGTCGGCGCCATGGCGGCTCACTGCAGCGGTCTCACGGATGCCGAAGCCAGCGCCCGGCTCGGGCTTAAGGCCGGGGGACTGGCGTTCTGGGTGGCTGCGGTTCGCGAGTGCTTCGAGGAGGCCGGCATGCTGTTGGTTTACGGTCCGGACGGTGCCATGTTGCGGGCGCGCAAGCCGCGCTGGGCAGCAGGGCTTCGAGCCCTGCGGGACGAGCTGAATGCAGGCCATCGCAGTTTTCTCGAGGTCTGCCAGCAGATGGCCATGCAGCTGGCGGTGGATCGGGTCCACTACTTCAGCCACTGGATCACGCCTGAGGGGCCGCCCCGCCGCTACGACACTCGGTTTTTCGTCGCTGCAGCTCCCGGCGAGCAAGAAGGTCTGCATGACGAACACGAACTGGTGGACAGCTGTTGGGTCCGGCCGGGTGACGCGCTGGCAGCACGGGAGCGCGGCGAGTTCAATCTGATTTACCCCACTCTGGTTACGCTGCGGGCCTTGGCCACCTGGTCGACAGTGGAAGAAGTCCTCGACACGGTTGTGCGGCGCGAACACCTCCATCTGGTGACGCCGGATGAGGATCTGTCCAAGGAGGGACTGCAAGCGCCAGCCGGAATGCCCTGAATGGCCAGCGTTCTGCTCGAGGTGGAGGGCTTGACGCGTGTCTTTACCCAGGGCGATCGCCGCATTCCGGTTCTCGAGAATGTTGCCTTCGTCCTGTCTCCCGGCCAGCGGTTGACCATCACGGGTCGCAGCGGCAGCGGAAAATCCACGTTGCTGAACCTGCTTGCGGGCCTCGATCGTCCGGATGCTGGCCACATGGTCTGGCGGGTGGCGGGCCGGGACTGGAACCTGGCCGAGCTTGACGAGACGACGCGGACAGCATTTCGCCGCCGACACCTTGGCTTCGTATTTCAATTTTTCAATCTGGTGCCCACCCTTACGGCGTTGGAGAACGTGGCGCTCTTGGCTGAACTCAATGGCTTGGATGATCCCTTCGGGCGGGCCCGGTGGCGATTGCAGCGTCTTGGGCTGGCTGACCGCGAGGATGCCTTTCCCGATACCCTTTCCGGCGGTGAGCAGCAGCGTGTGGCCATTGCCAGAGCTCTGGTGCATGAACCGTCGGTGATTCTGGCTGATGAGCCTACGGGTAATCTGGATCGTGATACGGGTGATGCCGTGTTCGCGCAGTTGCTTGAGGTGCTGGCGGAGGAGAATCGGGCACTCGTCCTCGTGACTCACGATCCTGCGCTGGCTATCGGTGGGGATGCGGAACTGGCGCTCGGCCGCGCTCCGTGAGCCTGCTGCTGCGGTCCCATCTGAGGCATCTGTGGCGGGACCGCTGGCAGACGCTGCTGGCCGTGTTCGGTATTGCCACAGGCGTGGCCGTGGTGCTGGCGGTGGATCTGGCCAATGCCGCGTCCCGGGAAGCCATGCGGCTGGCCACACAGCAGCTCGACGGCGCCGCAACTCACGCCATCACGGGTGCGGGAGGGCGGGTAGCCGAATCCGAGTACCCTGGGTTGCGTCTGCGCTGGCGGCAGGGTGATGAACGCTTTGCCGACGTCCGCGCCATGGCGCCTGTGGTCACCGCCGAAGTGCGCCTGAGCAGGGCGTCGGAGGAGGGTCCAGTCTGGCCGGTTCAGTTGCTCGGTGTCGATCCGGTGGCCGACGCGGGGATGCGCGCTGCGGTACCGAGCCCTGCCGGTGGCGCTGCCGGTCGTCTCATCAGCGAGGCGGGAACCGTGCTCGTGGATGCCGGGAGCCTGCGCCAGCTCGGGATCGATCCTGAGGTCGAATCGACCCTGTGGGTGCGTTCGTCTGCGGGGATGCGAGCGGTACGGGTGATCGCGAGTTTCAGTCTCGGCGATCGTGCCCTCGGTCAGGGACTGATGATTGCGGACATTGCCACCGCCCAGGAACTGCTTGATCGTGTCGGCTGGTTGTCCCGGATCGATCTCGAACGCGAGCAGGCGACACCCACTGCAGGATGGGCGGCCTTCCTGGAACGACTGTTCCCGGGATTGGTGATGGCGCCGGTAGGCTCCGAAGATGAGGATCTCGGTGGCGGGTTGCGAGTGGTGTCGCTGGCCGAGCAGGCGGCCGACACCCGGGCCCTGGCTGCATCTTTCCAACTCAATCTCGCGGCCCTCGGGCTGCTGGCCCTGCTTGTGGGTTTGTTTCTGGTGCATGGCGCGCTGACCCATGCGGTGATGCGCCGCGCGCGCTCCTTCGGGCGCCTGCGGGCTCTGGGCGTGCAGGCGGCTGAAATCTATCGCATGGTGATGGCGGAGGCTGTGGTGATGGCTGTCCTCGGCGTTCTGGCCGGCCTCCTGCTTGGACGCTGGCTGGCCAGCGGTCTGCTGCTGCTGGTGGCCGGAACCCTTGAGAATCTCTATGGTCAGGTGGCCGCGGTGGCGCTGGTGCCAGACCTGCTGCCCCTGGCCAAGGCGGCCAGTGTGGGCATCCTTGCCACTGTGCTGGCCGCGCTGCCGGCCGCTTCCCGGGCAAGCCAGGTCACTCCCAACGGGCGGTCGATGGTCGTTCGTCAGGCTGATGGACCACGGCGTGCCAGATGGATTCTGCTCCTGCTCTTGGCCGTTTCGGCTGCTCTGCATCCGCGACTGGGGTACGCTGGCGGGCTGCTGGCCGTAGGGGCGGTGCTGCTGATCGCTGCCGCGTTGACGCCGCCCTGGATCAGAGCCTGCCTGCGTCTGCTGCTGCATGTGCTGAGGCTGGCGCCGCTGCAGGTTCGCCTGCTTTTGCGAGATTCCGAGCGTGGCCTGTTGCGTTCAGGGGTGGCCGCTGCCGCCCTGGTCATCGCCATGGCCACGGCTCTCGGCATGGGCTTGATGGTCGAAAGTTTTCGCAGCAGCGTCGACCGTTGGCTCGACGCCCGGCTGGCGGCACCCCTGCATCTGCAGTTTGCCGGTGAGCACCGTGTTCTTCCCGAATCCCTTGCTGAGCTGTTGTCGCAGTCGATGGATGGTCACGTGTTCCGGGTCACCTGGTCGGATCGGGTGGCGGGACAACCGGTTCGCGTCAGTCGCATCAGCGTCAGCGGCGAGTTGCCCGAGGATCTCGGACTGGCCATGTTGGTGGGTCGATTCGCAGGGCATGGCGTTGCGATCAGCGAGCCGCTTGCCCGTCGCCTGCAGTTGTCAGTGGGGTCGACCCTGACGCTTCCGATGATCGGTGGAGAACGTGAGCTGTCGATCACGGGCGTTTTTCGCGAGTATGGTGCCGGTCCTGGATTGATCCTGGTTCCCGAGGCGCTTGCTTTGCCGGCGCTGCCCGGTTCTGCGGCGCTGGAGTTGTATGGTCCACGAGGTGACCTCGATACCGTTGTCGGGGCTCTTGCGGCTGCTGTTCCGGAGGGGACCCGAATCCGCCACAACGAGGCCTTGCTGTCGCAGGCTCGGGCCGTTTTCGACCGGACTTTCCAGGTGACGAGCGTACTGCAGGCCATTGCCGGTGCAGTGGCCGCATTGGGTCTGTTCGCGGCCTTGACGGCTCTCGGCCTGGAACGCAGGGCTCAGTTCGGAGTGCTGCGGACGCTTGGGGTGGGGAGGTTGACGCCGGTCGTGCAGAACATCGGTGAGGCCGTCCTGTTGGCCACCGCTGCCGTGCTTCTGGCCATGCCGCTGGGTGTGGCGGTGGCCATCATCCTGATGGAGGTGGTCAACGTGCGTGCCTTCGGTTGGAGTCTGGATTGGCACTTCCCTTCCTGGCTGTTCCTTCAGGCCTTGCTGGCCTCGCTCCTCGCTGGTCTGCTGGCCGCGGCCCTGCCGGCCTGGTCGCTGTATCGGGCGACTCCGGCTGCACTGATGATGGAGGTGCGTGCCGATGCCTGAGCGATGGCAAAGCCTGTGGCTGCTGTTATTGCTGGCCGCTGCTGCCGCTGGCGGTCAGGGCGAGACCGCGGCACCTACCGGCAGTGATGGACGCCCAGGGCTGAATCTCGGCGCTTTGATCGGCGGTGAATCGGGCGCTGGGGCTGACGGGCAAGCCGGCTATGCGGTGGCGGATATCCCCCGGGTCTTCGACTTTCCTGCGGACCATGGTCCGCATCCTGCCTTCCGTTCCGAGTGGTGGTATCTGGTCAGCCATCTCGAGGCGGCCGATGGCCGTGACTATGGCGTGCAGTTCACGTTGTTTCGGCAGGCGCTGGCACCTCTGGTTGGACCCGATACGGCGGCCAGTCGATGGCGTACGCGCCAGGTTTGGATGGCACACGTCGCTGTCAGCGGTCCGGATGGGGTGCATCGGGCTGACGAGCGCTTCTCACGGGATGCGCTGGGTCTGGCCGGGGTGCGCGCGGAGCCCTTCGCCGCCTGGCTCGAGGATTGGCGACTGGAATCGGTGCATCCCGGTCAGATGTTCCCTCTGCGTCTGATCGCAGGGGTGGATGACGCGGTCAATTCCTTTGAAGTCGAACTCGAATTCGATGGCGCACGTGGCCCCATTCTGCAGGGCGACCAAGGGCTCTCGCGCAAGAGCGAGGGCGCCGGCAATGCCTCCTACTACTACTCCTACACCCGGATGGATGCACGTGGCCGCATTCGCCTCGATGGCGACGAAGTCGCCGTCGAAGGTCTGGGTTGGATGGATCGGGAGTGGAGCACGAGCGTACTGGATCCAGGACAGGTGGGTTGGGATTGGTTCGCGCTGCATCTGGATGATGGCCGCGACCTGATGGTGTTTCAGATCCGTCGGGAAGACGGCAGCATCGATGGCGCGAGCGGCGGTGTGGTCGTGGCTGAGGACGGTGCCAGCCAGACCCTCACCGGAGCGGATTTCGATCTCGAACCCCTTGGTTCCTGGCGCGATGAAACTGGCGCGGCCTGGCCTGTAAGCTGGCGTCTGGCGGTGCCGTCGCTGGGAATCCGTGGTCGCGTCGAAGCGCGACATCCCGACCAGCTCAACCGGCTGGCGTTGCGCTACTGGGAGGGTCGGGTCTGTCTGGACGGGCCTGTTCCAGGGTGTGGTTATCTGGAGATGACGGGCTACACCGCTGAGGCGTCGAAAATGTGATGGCAGTGGCATTTCCGTCAACGGGAGGTTAGTTTCGATAAGCAGGCACGCTGGCGCGGTAAAACGGTCGATGGTTGGGGGCTGCCGGCTCGAGCGATCGCAGCGAGCCGAGTGGGGGCTGAGCGTAGCTTCATCCGGTTCTGAGGAGCATAGGGATGCCATGCGGTGGTGCCCTGTGACGATAACGCCAGGGGATAAGACGCCTGCCTACCCTCGGCGCAGCAGCACAGTCTCAAGCCTGACAGACTCCCGGCCCGAACTCGGACCGGCAGTGACGAGGAGGCGTTCCGGCGGCAGTGCCACGGGTTGGACGTCCGCGATGGAAGGCTTGGGGAGAGCAATCTCGATGAGGATGACTCCAGATACGGGGCTGATCAGTCGGGCTGCCAGTCTGATCAATGTGACCGACGCAGGACCGGCCACGCCACCGCACACCTCGGTACTCATCGTCGATGATCAGCCGCGCATGCGGGAATCTCTCGGCGCTCTCCTGGGCAGCCGCGGCTATGGCGTCGAACTCGCCGACAGCGGCTGTGCGGCCCTCGCGCGGCTGGAACACGCTCCTGTTCCCGACCTCATCCTTCTCGATATGGTGATGCCGGGCACCTCCGGGTTGGAGGTGATTGCGGCGCTAACCGCCCGCGAACTCGATACACGCATCGTTGTCTTGAGTGGTGAGCCGAGCTTCGAGCACGTCAAACGGGCCCTCACCCAGGGTGCTGCCGACTTCCTGCGCAAGCCCTTCGAGGCGGAGGAATTGTTCTCCACGCTGGCGCGGGTCGAACGCGCCCTGGACCTCGAGCGCCGGGCCCGGGTTGCGGAGAAACGCCTCACCGAATCGGAGCGGTTGCATCGCTTCATGATCGATCATGCGCCAGACATGGTTTACCTGCTGGATCCTGAGGGCTGTTTCACCTTCGTCAACGATCGTGCTGTGGCCCTGCTCGGATGGTCCCGGGAGGCCCTGCTCGGTAGGCATTACGCAAGCATCGTCGATGAGCAGGATCTGGAGTCTGCCCGCTATGTGTTCAATGAACGGCGGACGGGCGACCGGGCCTCTCGGAACGTGGAATTGCGGCTGCGGTCCCGGTTGCCGACCCATGGAGTGGTCCAGGGAGGTGTTGTCCAGGGAGAAGTGGTGGTGGAGGTCACCGCCACCGGCATCTACGCCGATGGCGGAGCCGATACCCAGTGCGACGGAGTCTTTCTCGGCACCTATGGGCTCGCACGGGATGTGAGCGAGCGCAAGCGGGCCCAGGAGATGGTGCAGTATCAGGCCTACCACGACCTGCTGACCCATTTGCCCAATCGGGCACTGTTTCACGATCGCCTGGAGCTGGCCGTGACTCAGGCCCGGCGCAACAAGGGCCGGCTGGCCGTGATGTTCCTGGATCTCGACCGTTTCAAGGTGGTCAACGACACCTTAGGTCATACGGTGGGCGACCGCTTGCTCAAGCTCGTGGCCGAGCGCCTGCGCAACTGCCTGCGCGCTGGCGACACCCTGGCGCGCCTTGGTGGCGACGAATTCTGCTTCCTGCTGCCCGACGTCAGTTGCCGGGAAGACGCAGCGGGAGTGGCGCAGAAGGTGCTCGATCGTCTGTCGACGCCGTTCAAGGTGGAGGACCACGAATTCTTCGTCGGCGCGAGCATCGGGATCTCGGTCTATCCAGACTCCGGCGAGTCGGTGGAGGCGCTGATCCAGAGTGCGGACATTGCCATGTATCACATCAAGGGGCGCGGCAAGAATGGTTACGAGTTCTTCATGCCGGAGATGAACGCCAAATTCTGCTCCCTGCTGGCCCTCGAGCGCGAACTCCGCAACGCGCTGGCGAATGATGAACTCGAACCTTTTTTCCAGCCCCAGGTGGATCTCGATACCGGCGTCATCATCGGGGTCGAAGCCCTTGCCCGGTGGCATCACCCCCAGCGCGGCCTGGTGGAACCTATCGACTTCATCCCGCTGGCCGAGGAAACCGGGTTGATCGTGCAGGTGGATCGTTGTATCCAGCGCAAGGCCTGCGAGGCAGTGGCAGTCTGGCAGCGTGGCAGTCACCCCGCGTTGACCCTTTCGTTGAACGTTTCGGCGGCGCAGATGGAGCAGGCGGACTTTGTCGACAGCATGCTGGCGATGTTCGAAGAAACGGGCGTGGTTATCGATTGCGTCATGCTCGAGATCACCGAGAGCGTGATCATGCGCGAGATGGAGTTGATCGTACCGAAGCTGCGCAGGCTCGGGGCCCGGGGTGTGCGCATCGGTATCGACGATTTTGGTACCGGTTATTCCTCTCTCTCCTATCTTCAGCGATTTCCCTTGGACATTCTGAAAATCGACCGCTCCTTCGTGCAAGACATCCGGGGCGACGGCGATGATTCGAGCATCGTCAACGCCATCATCTATATGGCGCGTGGCCTCGGACTCGGCATCGTGGCTGAGGGCGTGGAGAACGACCTGCAGCTGCGCTACCTGCAACGGCAGGGCTGCCATCAGGCGCAAGGTGACATCTTCAGTCGCCCGGTCGATCGCGACGCCCTGGAACGCTATCTGGCCGACAGCTTCATCCGTGTGGGCTCCGCGTAGCAGGGTTCGAAGCTTCGATGTGCCGGCCATGGCTGATGGGCCTTGCGTAGCGCTGTCCCGGGCAGTTGCGTACAGTACGCGCCTTGTTTTTTGAGTCGCTTGTGGGACCGCATGGCATGAGCAGCGAGCAACATGACGGTGTGGGCTTCACCACCCGGATCCTGCACTCGGACCGTCGCGATGGGGTCGAGCACGGGTCGCTGCACAAGCCGGTGCATGCGTCTGTCGCCTATGGCTACGCGGATGCCCGGGATCTGGCTGCGGTGTTCCAGGGCCGACAGTCGGGTTATTCCTATGGGCGCCAGTCCAACCCCACCGTCGAGGCTCTGCAGCGCAAACTCAGCGGCATGGAGGGCGGCATCGGGACCATTGCCTTTGGCACCGGTATGGCTGCCATTGGCTCCATGCTGTTTGCACTGCTGAAGCGGGGCGACCACGTGGTGTCGTCGAGCTTCCTCTTTGGCAACACCAACAGCCTGTTTTCGAGCTTTGCCGGACTTGGCCTGGAAGTCAGTTTCGTTGATGCCACCGAGGCGGATGCGGTAGCGGCCGCGCTGCGCCCTGAGACGCGCCTGGTGTTCGTGGAGACCATCGCCAATCCGCGCACTCAGGTGGCCGATCTCGAAGGCATCGGAGAGCTTTGCCGGGAGCATGGTTTGGTTTACGTGGTGGATAACACCATGACCTCGCCCTGGCTTTTTCAGCCTCGGACCGTGGGCGCATCGCTGGTGATCAATGCCCTGACCAAGTACATCGCGGGTCACGGCTCAGTACTTGGAGGTGCGGTCACCGACACGGGCCTCTTTGATTGGAGCCGCTTTCCCAACATATTCGATGGCTACAAAAGCCAGCCGCCTGCCCAGTGGGGGCTGCAGCAGATTCGCAAGAAGGGCTTGCGCGATTTCGGTGCCAGCCTCGGCCCGGATGCGGCGCAGCTGGTGGCTTTGGGTGCGGAGACCTTGGCGCTGCGCATGGATCGTGCCTGTGCCAACGCCCAGGCGCTGGCGGAGATGCTGAACGGGCATCCGTGGGTGAGCAGAGTGTTCTATCCGGGCCTTGCCGATCACCCACAGTATGAGCGTGCGGCGCGACTGCTGCGTCATCCAGGCGCCCTGCTCAGTTTCGAACTCGACGCTGGCTTGGACATCTTCGACTTCCTCAATCGCCTTGATCTGGTGGTGTCATCGAGCAATCTCGGCGACAACCGTAGCCTGGCGATTCCTGTGGCGCAGACGATCTATCATGAGATGGGTGCTGAGCGCCGCGCGAGCATGGACATTCGTGATTCACTGATCCGCGTCAGCGTGGGCATTGAGGATTCCGTGGACCTGCTGGCGGACTTCGAGCAGGCGCTGGCTGCATCAGTTTGAACTGACCTGAGGGAGCGCAGGGGATGGGTAGGCTGGATGGCAAGGTGGCCGTGATCACGGGCGGTTCGGGTGGTATCGGGCTGGCTGCGGCGCACAAGTTTGTCGACGAGGGTGCCCAGGTCATGCTGGTGGACATCGAAGCCGATGCACTGGCCCGGGCTGTAGCGGGATTGGGCGAGGCCGCCGCTTTCGCGGTGGCGGATGTCACTGACCCGGATGCCAGTGAAGCCTATGTCCAGGCCGCCGAGCGACGCTTCGGTGGCGTCGATATTCTCCTGGCTAACGCCGGCATCGAGGGGACGGTGAAGAGCATCGTCGAACAGGACGTGGCCACCTTCGATGCCGTGATGGCCGTCAATGTCCGCGGCGTCTGGCTCGGGCTGAAGTACGCCATGCCGGCCATGAAGCGTCGCGGCGGCGGTGCGGTGGTCATCACATCCTCGACGGCAGGTGTTAGTGCGACGCCTGGTCTGTCGCCTTATATCACCAGCAAGCATGCCACGATCGGCCTGATGCGCACTGCGGCGCTGGAGGGTGCGGCGGATGGCATCCGGGTCAACACGGTCAATCCCTCGCCCACCGAGACGCGCATGATGCGCTCACTCGAGGATGGTTTCTTTCCTGGCGATGGCCAGGTGGCCCATGATCAGATTGCGCGCAACATTCCGCTTGGTCGCTATGGGCAGCCTGCCGACGTCGCCAACCTGATGTGTTTTCTCGCCAGTGACGAGGCCCGCTTCATTACCGGGGCGGTCTACATGGTCGATGGCGGCATCAGCGCCCGCTGAATTTGAGTAGGGAATCAGCTTCATGATGTCGAGCACCGCTCTGATGACCACCGATCTGCCGCTGCCCAATCGACGGCAGGGCAAGGTCAGGGATCTCTACGACATCGAACTGCCCGACGGCAGCCCCGGCGTGCTCATTGTCGCCACCGATCGCATCAGCGCCTTCGACGTGGTCATGAGCAATGGCGTGCCTGGCAAAGGCGTGTTGTTGACGCAGATCTCCTGCTTCTGGTTCGAACATTTTGCCCATCGGGTCACGCATCATCTGGTGTCCACCGACCCGGCCCTGATTCCTGGCCTCAGTCCCGCACATCAGAGCATGCTGACCGGTCGCAGCATGCTCTGCCGGAAGTTGGACGTGGTGCCCATCGAGTGTGTGGCGCGGGGCTACCTTGCCGGCTCGGGCTGGAAGGATTACCAGTCGACGGGGAGTGTTTGCGGTGTGGCGCTGCCTCCGGGCCTGCGCAATGGAGATGAACTGCCGGAACCGATCTTCACGCCCGCGACCAAGGCGGTCACGGGCCATGACGAAAACATCCCCTTTGCCGAGGCCGCAGCACGGGTCGGTGAGGGTCTCATGACCCGGCTGCGGGACTTGACTCTGCAGTTGTATGGCTTGGCCCGAACCTTTGCCGCTGAGCGCGGCATCCTGCTGGCGGATACCAAGTTCGAGTTCGGGCTTGCGCCGGGCGCCGACAAGCCGGTTCTGGTGGATGAGATTTTCACGCCTGATTCCAGCCGCTTCTGGCCCGCGGACAGCTGGCGTCCCGGCGCTGAGCAGCCCAGCTTCGACAAGCAGTACGTCCGCAACTACCTGGAGCAGCTGGTGGCGGCTGGGAAGTGGGACAAGACGGCTCCGGGGCCAGCGCTGCCTGACGAAGTGATCAAGAGCACGCTGGCACGGTATCAGGAAGCTCATGATCGCCTGACCGGAGTACCGATTTAGAGTGCCCGGGGGGGGGCGAGGGTGGCAATGGATGAGGAGCAGGAGCAAGTTCCGGGGGCTTTGGCCCTGGTTCAGGGCGAAGTGGAGTGGGTGACCGCTGCTGCGGAACAGGCAGTGGAATTCATGGTGACTTATTCGTTCCAGATTGTTGGCGCGGTGATCATCATGATCGTCGGCTATCTGGTATCGAACCGGGCTGGCAATGGGCTCCTGCGCCTGCAGGCGCACCGCTATATCGACGTCACCCTGCGCCCGTTCATTTCCAGTGCCGTCCGCCTGCTGCTACGGGTGATGTTCGTGACCATCTGGCATCCCCTTCCCGTAGCGGTAGGTACATCTGACAAGCCAGGCTGGCTGATTCAGTTGCTCCGCCCAGCTGCACGGGCCGCGCTGCGTCCAGCAATGCGCCCGAAGACCACAGCATTGGCGATGGAGTTGCCGCCGCCGATGTAGCGCTCTCCGAGTACGCCCCCCGTCGTTTCCCCTGCAGCGAACAGCCCGGCAATGGGCTTGTCCCGGCCGTCGAGCACGGTGGCGTGCCGGTCGATACGAACTCCGGTGGACGTCAGACAGACGATGGCCGGGCGAATCTCCACTGCGTGAAAGGGCGGTTGGCTGATGGGTTTCATCAGGGCTGAGTCCTTGAAAAACATGCTGTCAGAGCCGGCGGCGCAATCGGCGTTGTAGCGCTCGACGGTGGCTGTGAGAGACCCCGGACGGATCCCGCAGCTTGAGGCCAGGGCGTCGAGGGTGTCGGCCCGGATGACGCGGCCGGTTCGAACCTGCTCATCGAGGGTCTCGGTCACCCAGTTCAGGCTTAGCGCACCGGAAGCGAAGGCGTCGGCGAAGCGGGGGTCGGGGCGGGCGTCGGCCCGGGCCGTATCATCGAAGAGAGCGAAGCAGGAACCCCCGGTCTGAGCCTTCACCGCCCCTGACATCACGGCGTACTCTGCGGTTTCCTTGATGAAGCGACGCCCTTCGCGATTCACGTACACCAGCCAGCCGGGGACAAACACTTCGAGTTCCTTGCGGAAGTTCGGGGTCGTCAGCAGCAGGCCGCGATTGTGACCGACGATATCAGCACCGGCGGCCGCGCCGAGCGTCAGGCCATCACCCTGGCAGTGGCGACTGCCGATGTACCAGGTCCAGTCGCCATGGGCCGTGGCTTCAGGATAGTGTTGATGCAGCAGGTGCGGGTTGGCACCGAAGCCGCCGCTGGCCAGTATCACGGCCTTGGCGTGAACCTCATCGCCGCCGGCACGGATTCCGGTCACCCTGCCACTGTCCGATTGGAGCAGGCCCTCGACGCGAGTAGCGAGGGCTACATCGATGGCGCGGCGGCTCACTTCGCGGTCCAGCACCGTGGTGATGCCGGCACCGTGGCCGTGGGCCTGGTGACCTCGGGCTACACTTTCCACGCCCGAGGAGTACAAGTCCTGGGGTCGGAACTCCACTCCGAGACTGATCAGCCACTCGAGGTCGCTGGCAGCGTGATCGCACAGCGTCCGCGCCAGGCTGGCCTCCACTCGGTACTGGTTCAGGGTCATGTAGTACTCGAACAGAGCTTCAGGCCCATCCTCGATTCCACAGGCTCTCTGCACGGTGGTTCCGGCAGCATAGTAGACACCGCCGGAAAGCGAGGTGGAGCCGCCGAGTCGGGTGTCCGCGTCGATCAGCAAGACGCTGGCGCCGGCGTCTGCGGCCTCGATTGCGGCACACATGCCGGCGCCGCCGCCGCCGACGACGATAACGTCGTAGTCCTGTTCAGTCACTTGAGCTTCTCCCATTTGGACAGCGCTCTCTCATTGATCCGTAACGGAGCTTCAGGGTGCTTGCGGATACGTCGCTGTGGGAGCCCGACGGCCGGGCGGCGGGCTCTCACAGCGGCGAGCGACCGAATTCCTGGCCATCTGCCATGGTTCAGGCGGGATCGAATTCCAGATCGAGGCGTTCGACACCCCGCAGCAGGATCGAAGGCACGTAGCGGAATTCCTTGGGGTCGCCAACCAGCCGCATGTTCTTCAGTCGCTCGAGGACGACGGGGAATGCGGTCTGCATCTCCTTGCGTGCCAACTGCTGGCCAAGGCACAGATGAACGCCGGCGCCGAAGGCGAGGTGCTCCTTGGCGTTGTCCCTGCTGATGTCGAAGCGGTCGCCCTCCGGGAATTTGGCGTCGTCCCGGTTGGCAGAGCCGAAGCGAAGCAGCAGCAGGTCGCCTTCTTTCACCGGCACGCCGCCGACCTCCGTATCCTGGGTGGCCACCCGCCACATGTTGTTGGTGGGGGTGAGCATGCGCAGTGTTTCTTCGACGAAATTGGCAGTGAGGCTCGGGTCTGCCTGGAGCTTCGCCATCTGCTCAGGATGCGTGAGCAGATAGAAGATGCCCGTGGTGAGGGTGTGGGACGTGGTTTCGTTTCCTGCCACCAGAATCTGCTGGATGATGGAGATCAGCTCTTCGTTGTCGAGCTTGCGGGTGCTGCCGTCCTCCTCTTCGAGATCGGTCTGCACCAGATCGGAACAGATGTCCTCGCCCGGCGTTTTGCGCTTCTCGTCGCATACGGCCACGAAATAGTGCTGGGCTTCGACGATTTTCTCAGCGCACCAGATCCGGGTTGGCATGTCGGCGACGCCACCGAGCTGCAGCGTGAAGGCGTCGGACCATTCCTTGAAGCGGGCACGGTCGGCACGGGGGAAACCCAGCGCATCGCAGATCACGTACATGGGCAGCAGGTTGGCGAACTGAGCCTTGAATTCGCAGCGGCCCTCCGCAATGAAGGCGTCGATGAGGTCGTTGATGATGTCCGTACAGTAGTCATTCATGCCGATGACTTTCTTGTAGGTGAAGGCCTTGCCGGCAAGCTTCTTGTAGCGCGTATGCAGTGGTGGATCCGCAGTCAGCATGGTGTCCTTGGGAACCCAGCCCTTGGCCAGAATCTCGAGCTCCTCCTGCGACATGCCGCCTCCAGCCGCACCTGCGCGAAGCTGGGCGCCAAAGCGGTTGGAAAAGATGCGCGGCTTGGCCAGAACCTCCATGAGCAGGTCATAGGTGGAGATGTAGACCACATTGTTCTTGGGGTCACGAAAGGCCGGAGCCTCCTCTCGAAGGCGGCGATAGAAAGTGTGCGGATGCTGAAGGAACTCCGCTGAGAAAGTGTCCACCTCATGCAGTGGACAGGTGGTCACATCTGGCTGGGTCGATGACATGCTCATGGTTGAAGTTACTCCGCTCGCAAGACTGCTGCCCGAGTTTGGTCGGCTGAACGCCCCGGAGGCTAATGGCTGCTTTCTGGGAAAACAAGCAATCGGGTTGGTTTTCAATGTCAGCGTCGATCTGGATACTGGGCGCTGTCGCGAGAGGAACAGTGAGTCGGACGGAGCGCGCTGCTGCAGGCGCCTCACCATTCAAGGTCTTTGCGCTTGTTCCGGAAGGGGGCGGATCCATGCAGCAACCATCGAGAAGGGTCACGAGTAGCCAAACTGGAGCGCATCCAGCTTTGGCGCGCACGGTGGCCAAACATCTTCGGCAGACATGGCAGCGCCCGCTGGCCGCGCACAGCCGGCAGGCGTTTGCCGCTTGCGTTGAGCCGGTGGCGGCTTGGTCGGGACCCATCATCCTGGACGCCGGTTGTGGGACCGGAGTGAGTAGCCTTCAGCTCGCCATCGATAACCCCGAGGCCCTGGTACTCGGCGTCGACAAATCTGCAGTGCGCCTCGGCCGTGGACTCCCGGACGACCGCCCCGGCAATCTGCTGCTCCTTCGTGCCGATCTGGTGGATCTCTGGCGCCTTGCAGCGGCAACCGGGTGGAAGCTGGCGAAACATTATCTGTTCTATCCCAACCCCTGGCCGAAACCTGGCCACTTTGGCCGTCGTTGGCACGCCCATCCCGTATTTCCGACCCTGCTCGCCCTCGGCGGGGAACTCGAGCTGCGGACGAATTGGGAAACCTACGCGCTGGAATGGCAGCAAGCGCTGGCTCTGCATGGCCGCAGGGCGGAATTGGACAGCCTCGATGCCAGCACAGCGGCGTCCATCGTGTCGCCGTTCGAGCGCAAATATCTTCTCAGTGGCCAGCGTTGCTTTCGGGTGCGAGTCATTGCAACCGCCGATCTCTGCCCCCTGAGGCATTGAGGGAGGAGTGGGCGAGGGTGGACTGGGCGAACTATCGAATGCTTTGCGATCGAGGGGATGTCCTGTCGCGCTATCTGCTTGGCTGCACCATCGATCTGCTTGCAGACGCTGACGAGGCGTCGTTGGTGCAGGAGCTGTTGCGTGTGCTGGCCGAAGACCCGCTGCCCAAGCCTCCAGATCATCGCGCGGGTGCTGCCTCCGACTTCTTTCTGGTTGAGCTCGAGCCGGCGGCGGCGCGCCGTATACTCCAAGTCGTGGTGGCAGCCCGTGAGGCAGGATGGCGGACCGAAGCGGGACGTGGCTTGGGTGGCTTCGTGGAGGCCTGGCAGGAGTGTCTGGACTGGCGGGCCGGGGTTCATCCGCGGAGCCCGGGGTTTGGCAGCTGACAACAACAACAGCAGCAACAACAACAGCAACAACAGCAACAACAGCAACAGCAAGATGTTGCCTGACGTGCCCGCTGTCTTCCCGATGTGGCATTATCGGGCCCCGGGGCCACGTAAAGAACGTCATGTTCCGGTGCGGATTCGGGCGGGGCGAGGAGGGTGACCGCATGAGGGGTGGATGGATGCTGCGGGCCGCGCTGATCACGGGTCTGCTTTCCGTGAATGGTTGCGCAATGCGCAGCTCTGTGGGGGCCTACATGAATACGCCGGCGGCGCCCGCGAGTGCGGCGGAACGCAGCGAGGTTTGCGCAACCTACTCTGATCGGCTCGAGCGCACACGCACTGCGCTGCAACGGCGCAACGCATTCGGGCGCCTGGACCTGCTGCGCGCGGAACACCGCACCATGGAGCGGTTCGTCGAAACCCACTGCGGCTGAGACTTTGTCGGGAGCCCTGCGTATGGCCAGGATGGAAGTGGAATCGGAAGTGGCGGGCAGCGTCTGGAAGCTGGTAGCGCGCCCTGGTACGTCACTCGAGGCGGGCGACCCCATCCTGATTCTTGAATCCATGAAAATGGAGATCCCGGTGGAGGCGCCTGTCGCCGGGCGACTCCTGGAGCTATGCGTGGCCGAAGAGGATCCCGTCGAGGAAGGACAGGTGGTGGCCATTCTCGATCGTTGACGGAGACTGCAGATGACGGAGCTGTTGATCGCTGCAGCCCTCTGGATAGCGACCCATCTCGGTATCAGCAGCACCAGTGTGCGCGCCCGAGCGGTGAGCATCATCGGGGAAGGGGCCTATCTGGGCGCCTATTCCCTGCTGGCAGTGGCCACCCTGACCTTCCTGATTCTCGCCTGGGCGGATGCGCCAAGGGATGTCTGGCTCTGGTATCCGGCCGTATGGCAGACCTGGGTGGCGCTGCTGGTGATGCCGGCCGCATTCATACTCCTGGTCACCGGGCTGCTGGGGCCGAATCCAACCAGTGTCGGTCAGGAACGCCGGCTTGCGGATCCCGGGACGGTTCGCGGTGTCCTGCGCATCACGCGGCACCCTGTGCAGTGGGCCTTTCTGCTCTGGGCGCTGGCACACGTACCGGCCAATGGAGAGCTGGCGACCCTGATTTTGCTGGCTGCCATCGCCTTGGTGGCCGGCTTCGGCACGATGCTCATCGATCGCAAGCGGGGCGCGGCCGCTGGCGATGACTGGCAGCATTTTGCGTCAGTCACGTCGAACCTGCCTTTCGCCGCGATCCTGACCGGTCGCAACCGGCTGGCGCTCAGGGAGATCGGGGTTGGCAAGCTGATGCTCGGATTGGTGGTGTACGTCTTGGTGATCGCGAGCCATCGCTGGATTGCCGGCGTTCCGATCGTGATCTGAGAAGGCGTTAGGGCGCAGTTTTGGCAGCATGAGGTTGTCCGTAAACGAAATGGGAGGCGAGGAAGCGAGATGAAGGAGTTGGTGGATATCCGCGTCGAGGCAGGCGTGGCCGATGTGCGACTGAATCGACCGGACAAGTACAACGCCCTGTCGCCGGAGATGTTCACGGCCATCATCGAGGCCGGCGAGAGTCTGGCGAAGCGTATGGACGTGCGTGCCGTGGTGCTTTCGGGCAATGGGCCAGGGTTCTGTTCCGGACTTGATTTCGCCAGCTTTCAGGGCATGAGCGATGGTGCGGGCAGCCCGGGCGCTGCGGCCACCCCGTCGGCTCTGGTTCGGGATTCCGATCTGCCCGACAACCGGGCGCAGCGTCCGGCGCATGTCTGGAAGAGGCTTCCGGTTCCAGTCATCGCCGCGATTCATGGCGTGGCCTACGGCGGTGGTCTTCAGGTGGCCCTTGGTGCGGATGTCCGTATTGCCACGGCGGATGCGAAGCTCTCGGTCATGGAGATCAAGTGGGGCCTGGTGCCGGACATGGGGCTGACTCAGACCATTCGCGATCTGCTACGTCTTGACGTGGCCAAGGAGTTGACGTTTTCAGGTCGTATCGTCAGCGGCGAGGAGGCCTGTCAGCTCGGCCTGGTGACCCGAGTCAGTGCGGATCCGCTGGCCGATGCCCTGGCCATGGCGCGGGAGATCGCCAGTCGTTCTCCGGATGCCATACGTGCGGCCAAGCGTCTGTTCGAAGTGAGTTGGCATGCGGATGCACACACTGGGCTCGGGCTGGAAGCCAGCTTGCAGAGCGCGTTGATCGGCAGCCCCAATCAGGTCGAGGCCATCCGTGCAAACTTTGAGAAAAGGCCGCCGAAGTTCGTGGATCCTGCCGCCTGAAAGCGGTTTGGCCATGCTCCGGGAGGCATGCTCCGGGCACCTGCTGAGGAGCGCCTGCCTTGCGTGAGCAAAGCGAACAGGCGGACAGGGGCCTCAACCGTACATCAGTCCTTCGTTTTGACGGCGAAGTATCGGGTCCACGGCAAGATCAGGCTTGGCGCCCGCCAGCGGGTCAGCCATCACGTCATCCGTGCCAAGAACGTCCTCGCCGTGTTCACGTCGAAGTGATAGCGCCCGAGGCACTGACGCAGCGGCCCTGAGAAGGCCCGCTGGGAAAGCCCATGAACGCTCTGGTTCAGCAACCTTTTAGGGGAGTCCGATGTCCTGGCAAGAAGAAGCTGACGAGATTCGCCGGCGGCGGGAGCATGCGTTGGCCCAGGGTGGGCCGGAAGGAATCAGCCGCCAGCATGATCAGGGAAGGTGGACTGTTCGTGAGCGTGTCGAGCATGTGCTCGACCCAGGCAGCTTTCGCGAATTCGGCCGGGCTACGGCAACGGCCGAGTATGGCCCAGGGGGCGAGCTGACAGGCTATGCGCCCGCCAACTACGTGCTTGGCTTCGGCATGGTCGACGGCCGCAGGGTCGTGGTCGGCGGTGAGGACTTCACGCTCAAGGGTGGTTCACCCAACGCGGCGGGTCTGCGCAAGTCAGTCTATGCGGAGCATCTTGCAGTGCAGCATCGGCTGCCCTTGATACGCCTGCTCGAGGGCGGTGGCGGCAGTGTGCGTGGGAGCGGGCGCCCCGGCGGCACCGTGGGAGAGCCTGTCCACACGGAGCCACGGTTCCGGATCATCGCCGAGGCCCTCGGGCAGATCCCTGTGGTTTCGGCCGCCCTCGGGGCTGTGGCCGGATTCCCCGCCGGTCGATTGGTGGCATCCCACTTCTCGGTGATGGTCAAGGGCCGATCCCAGGTGATGGCGGGCGGCCCGGCGCTGGTGGAGCGGGCCCTTGGGCGACCGGTGACGAAAGAGGAGCTCGGAGGCCATGCCGTCCACATCCGCTCAGGCGTAGTCGACAATCTGGCGCAAGATGAAGAGGATGCCCTGCTGCAGATGCGGCGCTTCCTGTCCTATTTTCCGGCCAGCGTCTGGCAACTGCCGCCGCGCCAGGACTTCGATGATCCGGTCGATCGCTGCGAGGATGCGCTGCTCGACGCGGTGCCGCGCAATCGCCGGCAGCCCTTCGACATGCGCGGGATCATGAGGCTGGTGGTGGACTCCGGTTCTTTCTTCGAATTGGCCCGGGGTTATGGCCGTGACCAGATCGCTGCGCTGGCCCGCCTGGCTGGGCAGCCGGTGATGCTGCTCGGCAATGATTGCAAATTCTATGCAGGGGCGATGAGTGCGGCGGGCGCCCAGAAGGTGCGCCGTTACATCGAACTGGCGGATACCTTCCATCTGCCCATCGTCAATTTCGTCGACGAGCCTGGGTTCATGATTGGCCCCAAGGCGGAGAGTGAGGGCACGATCCGCTACGGCATGGCTGCGGTGTCCGCAGCAGCGACCGCCAGCGTGCCCTGGGCCTCGGTGCAGGTGCACAAGACCTTTGGCGTGGCGGGCGCGGCCCATTACGGTCCGGACGCCTATTTGCTGCTTTGGCCCTCGGCGGAGTCCGGCGCCTTGCCGGTGGAGGGTGGTGTCGCTGTGGCCTACCGCAAGGAACTTGCGGCGGCCGAGGATCCGGATGCCCTGCGCGCCCAACTCGAGAATGATTTGCGCGCGGGTCGTTCGCCGTTCCCACGTGCTGAATCGTTTGCTGCCCACGAGATCATTGATCCCCGGGAGACCCGGCCGTTTTTGTGCGAGTGGGTGGAGTGGATCCAGGGTCGCCTTGCCATCTTGCCAGGACCGGTTCGCTTCAGCTTCCGGCCCTGAATTCCTGTCTCCCACCCGCACGCAGCCACCCCGTGGGAGCCCCCGGTGGGGGCGATCAGCACTGACAGGCGCTGTGACATCCGGCCATGGTCGTCGCAGCATGTCTGAAGCCCGCCTCCCTTGAGGCACGGGACCTTGGTGTACAATGCGCGCCGCGCGGGGCATCCGGCCAGTCCACAGAACCTGGCTGCGATCGTAACGCTCCACTCCATGCGTGAATTTGGGATTTCGTCAATCTGGCCAGCAAAGGAGAAACTCGAGCATGACCATCAGCTTCGAAGGAAAGGTTGCCATCGTCACCGGAGCCGGCGGTGGTCTCGGTCGCTGTCACGCGCTCGAGCTTGCGCGTCGCGGTGCCAAGGTGGTGGTCAATGACCTCGGCGGCGCTATGGATGGAACCGGCGGCAACTCGGCCGCTTCGGAGGCCGTAGTCGAGGAGATTCGTGCGGCCGGCGGTGAAGCCATCGCCAACGGCGGCTCCGTTTCCGATGCTCAGGGCGTGAAGTCCCTGGTGGCCGCGGCCGTCGACAAGTGGGGGCGGATCGACATTGTCATCAATAACGCCGGCATCCTCCGCGACAAGAGCTTCGTGAAGATGACCATGGACGATTTCCGGACCGTACTCGAAGTCCACCTCATCGGTTCGGCCATGGTGACCCACGAAGTCTGGCCGCTGATGCGGGAGCAGGGCTATGGCCGCATCGTCATGACCACCTCGCCCTCGGGTCTCTTCGGCAACTTCGGGCAGACCAACTATGGTGCTGCCAAGCTCGGTCTGGTGGGTTTCATGAATACCCTGAAGATCGAGGGTGCCAAGTACAACATCCACACCAACGCCATCGCGCCGGTTGCCATGACTCGGATGACCGAAGGTCTGATTCCCGAGGATGCAGCCAAGAATCTCGGTCCGGAACTCATCACCCCCGGCGTCGTCTATCTCTGCAGTGATGAAGCGCCCAATGGTGTCGTGCTGCAGGCCGCCGGCGGCAATTTTTCGGTAGCCTGTATCGTCGAGAATCAGGGCGTGAATCTGGGCCCGGATGCCAGCGTTGAGGACGTGGCGTCGCAGTGGGCGAAGATCAGCGATCTCACTGGCGCCAAGCCCCGTAACATGTTGCAGTTGGGCGGGTGATCCCGCTGGCCACCACCACGGCCCAGGGCAGACGACTCGCGAGGAGCCATGCAGGAGGACGACAGCACTGAACCCGGACACGGCGGCCAGGAGCGTCGCCGTGAGGCGCGATTCCATCCACCTGCGTCGCTGCGTTTGCGGCTGCGACCTCCGGGGGTTCTTGGGTGGTTGCAGCGGCAGGAGCGGGCATTGCTCGATTGCAGTCAATCGGGGATTGCATGGCTCGACCCGTCTGCCCCTGAAGTGGGTGCTGTTTTGCTGTGTGATCTTCAGGGTGCGGGCTGGCGGCTGAGAGGCATACCCGGAAGAGTACGCACCGTAGATCGTCTTGTTCGGGACTTCCGGGTGGGATTCGAATTTTCTCGCGAAGAGTTGAGTGAGGCGAAGGCGCGGCGTTTGTCGCTGGCTCTGGCGCAACTCGACTCTGGCACCCTGGGGGGCTGAGGATGGCCGCGGTTCTCATGTCGCTGGTGCTGGCAGTGGTCGCAGGTGGCATGGGCTGGTTGATGCTTGGCAATCGTTTCGAGCTTGATACCGATGCCCGTCAGAACGAGATTCTCAATCTCGGCCTCTATGTAGCCATCGCCTTCGTTCCGGTATTCATCGCCGTATTGATCTGGTCGCCATGAAACTCCCCATCGATCCGGATGGGATCAAGGGATTTCTCGATCCACAGGAGGGTGCTTGCCTGTATCGCCAGGCACTGGATTTGCCGGGTCAGGTACCCTGCCTGGAGATTGGCAGCTACTGTGGCAAGTCAACGCTCTATCTCGGCAGCGCCTGCCGCGAGCGGGGCGCGGTGCTGTTTGCGGTGGATCATCACCGGGGTTCTGAGGAGCATCAGCCTGGAGAGGCCTATCATGATCCCGATCTCGCGTTGTCGGATGGTCGGGGCGTGGATACCTTCGCGGCCTTTCGTGACACCCTTGCCCGTGCTGACCTGGAGTCCACTGTAGTGCCGATCGTGGCGCCCTCTGCCGTGGTGGCCCGGGGCTGGGCGACGCCTCTTGGGTTGGTGTTCATTGATGGTGGTCACAGCATGGATGCGGCGTTGACCGATTACCGTTGCTGGGCACCGAGCCTGATGGCGGGAGGTATCCTGGCCATTCATGATATCTTCCCCGATCCCGCCGACGGTGGGCGTCCACCCTTCGAAATCTGGCAGCTCGCACGTGCCTCAGGACTGTTCGAGGAGGTCGCCTTGGTGGGTACGCTCGGTTTGCTGCGCCGCCTCGGGTAGCGACACGCTCGTGAACAGCGCACTGGCGGCGGTGGCGCCGGTCAGGGCATCTGCCGCGAGCAGTACCGCTGCCGCAGTCCAGGTGGGACGCTCCTCTGGCCAGATGGCTTCATCTGGAAACACGTAGCCGGTCCAGTATGAGCCGTCTTCGTGGCGGTAGTCATGGAGCCAGCTGAAGATTTCCATGGCCGCGCGCCTGTTGCCGCTGGCCAGCAGGGCGAGGCTCAGCTCGCAGGATTCGGCCACCGTCACCCAGGGCTGATCGGCGACGCAGCGGCAGCCAAGTCCTGGCTCGACGAATTCGTTCCAGCGCGCGGTCAGGCGGCGGCGTGCTGCATCACCCTCCACCACGCCGCAGAGCACTGGATAAAACCAGTCCATGGAGAAGCGTGCCTTGCTCTCCCAGGTGCGATCGAAGCGATCCGGGCGGGTTCTCAAGGTCAGGCCCAGGCGCCTGCGGGCAGCCAGCCAGGATGCGGTGGGCTCGCCGAGCTCTGCGGCCACGTTTATGGCACATTCCAGGCTCTTGTAGATGGAGCTGCAGCCGGTGATCAGCGCGTCCCGACTCACTCCACTGCTGCTGTCCAGCGCCCAGTAGACCTCTCCGGTGGGAGCCTGCAGGGCGAGGACGAACTCGATGGCCGCGTGCAGCATGGGCCAGTTTTCGATGAGAAAGCCTCGGTCGCGGGAGATCAGGTAGTGGTGCCATATGCCTGTGGCGGCATAGGCGACGAAGTTGGTCTCCGCACGGGTGTCATCCTCCACTGCACCGTGACGATAAGACGCATACCAGCCGCCGTCCTCGCGCTGACGCAATCGCAGCCAGGCATACGCCTGCTCGGCGGCCTCCCACTGGCCACCGATGGACAATCCCATCGCAGCCTCGACGTGGTCCCAGGGATCGATGTGTCCGTCCTCGAACCAAGCCACCGCTCCGTCGCTCTGCTGATGAGTGAGGATGTAACGCACCGTAGGGCGCAGCAGGCGCTCTGGAAACTGTCCGCGTGACAATAACAGTCGGCTCATGACAGCGTTCCTGGCGCCCTTCGTTCGAAATAGTAGACGACGCTCTTGCCCAGGATGGGATCGAGCCAGCGCTCCAGGGTGCGGGTCAATGCTGGCGCTGAAAATAGATCCCAGACCAGCATGCGATGCCAAACTCGCACCATGGGAGAAGTGTCGGCACGTTCCGGGCCTGCGGCACAGCGCAGCCACCAGTACGGAACGTGGAGGGCGTGGGCACCGTGCCCGCCCAGGTAGCGGAAACCACGGCTGGCGATGAGCCGCTGGAGTTCGCCCCGACCAAAAATGCGGATATGACCGCCAGCCGCCTCGTGGTAGGCATCCGAAAGCCACCAGCACAGCCGTTCGGGCCAGGCCCGGGGAACACTGGCTACCAGGGTTCCGCCCGGCCGCAACACGCGCTGGAGTTCGGAGATGACGCCACGATGATCGAAAATGTGTTCGAGCACCTCTGAGCAGATCACGACGTCGAAACTCTCGTCCGCGAATGGCAGCTCGAGGGCGCTGGCCTCGATGAAAGTGAGGCTTCGGTCGGCAGCGGCGGGTGCCGGGAATTCGGCCTGGCGCGAGCGTGCGGTAACCAGGTCCTTGCTGGACAGGTCCACGCCCACAGCATGTACAGGCGCCTGAAGCCAGGCCGAGAGCGTGTGCCGGCCTTCGCCGCAGCCGACATCGAGGACGCGCATGCCTGCAGTCAGCTGCAGGCGCTTGAAGTCCACAGTCTCCAGGCTCATGCCCGCCCTGCCAGTATGTGGGCGTAGTAGTCGCCGAGTCGACTTGCCGCCACTGGCCAGGAGAACTGCTCAAGGGCTCGGCGGCGCCCTCGCGCCGCGAGGCCCCTGCGACGTTCTGGATCAACGAGCAGGCCGGCAATGGCGGCGCCCAGGGCTTGGGTATCGGCAGGCGGCACCAGCACGCCGGCGTCGCCCACCACTTCGGCCAGGGCGCCGCCGCTGGTGGAGACCACAGGGACTCCGCAAGCCATGGCTTCACCCGCGGGCAGACCGAAGCCTTCGTACAGGGAGGGCACCACCGCCAGAGTGGCCCTGGCATAACAGTCTACGAGTTCATCCCGGCTGATGCCGTGGCGGAACTCGACAAGGTCGGTCAATCCGAGGCGCTGGATCTGCCGCAACGTGGCACCGTCCTCCTTGGGACGGCCGATGACCAGCAGGCGTAGCGCCGGATGGTCTTGGCGCAGCGCGTAAAGGGCATCGAGAAGGTAGCCGAGCCCTTTCAGCGGCTGGTCGGCACTGGCGACGGTGAGCAGGAGATTGGCCTCGCGCCTGCGTTCCGGCAGGGGCCGGAAGTGTTCGCAGTCGATGCCGTTGTGAATCACGTCAATGCGCTCAGCGGAGATGCCGAAGGCATCGGCGATGTCGGTCCGGGAAGCCTCCGACACGGTGACCAGATGGCTGAGGCGGCGCACGACCCGGGTCTGCATGCGAAGAAAACTGTGCCAGCGGCGGATCAGCAGTCGATGCTTCCAGTCAGGGGCATGCGCAAGAGCGATCTCGCGGTCGCGCTGAATGGGATGATGGATGGTCGCCACGACCGGAAAGCCCTGACGCTGCAGGCCCAGCAGTCCGTAACAGAGGCTCTGGTTGTCATGGATGATGTCGTAGTGGCGGCCATGGCGGAGCAGCCAGGGCAACACCCGACGCCCGAAGGTCCACGGCTCCGGGAAGCCGCCGGTGAGCATGCTGAAGTATTCGCAGAGATCGGTAACAGAACGAAAGTGCTCGAGTCGCAGCGCGGTAACGTGATTCTCGACGGCATAGAGGTCGAGGCTGGGAATCCGGATCAGGGGAATGCCATGGTCTAGATCGGGATAGGGTGGTCCTGAGATCACGTCAACGTGATGACCCGCTTCCGTGAGAGCTCGGGCAAGGGCTGCGATATAGATGCCTTGGCCACCGCTGAAGGGATTGCTGCGATAGCCGAGCAGGGCGATGCGCAGGCTGCGGGAACGCCTGGGCAGCGGCGAGGGGTCTCTAGTCTCGGTCTGCTTGGCCCCCGCCGTAGACATCAGGTTGCTTTCCTCGGATTCAGGGCCTGGTGAGACAAACGCAAAATTCGATAGCGGTTTGCTTTGCCGGAACGCGCAGCTCGGAGTTGCGGAAGCTTGAAATAGCGGTGCAATTCCAGCGCTTCCGCACCTTGATCTTCACACCCCGGAGGTGGTCCTGGGTCATCGAAGTCCGCGCTTGGCTCAGGGGTTCGGCGGGCGCAGTGTCGAGCCAGCGGCGATTGTAGGCACGCGAACCCTCGAAATCCAGAGGTGATGAAGTCCAACTCCTTGATCATCTGGGATTTTGTTTCGGATCTTTGGGCTTGTCAGGGCTGGTCCCGGCACCGCTGCGATCACTGGCACGGCGCCCGAGGGGCTGATGGCGTCGATTGCGACCGCTGGGCAAGCCGCCGGTTTCTCCTCGACGCCGGTCGGTGCCGGAGCGGCGTTCTGGTCCGTAAGCCGGGGCTTCGTGTTCGGCCTCGAATACGTGTGCGAAAAGGTTGGCGATCACCTGCTGGCCGCCCTGGGTCTTGCGCAGCAGCCTCAGGCCATCGGTGATGAATGGCGACACGACGTTCCAGAAGAAGCCTGGATAGGCTTCCCGCAGTTCGCTGGCATGGCGATAGCCGAGGCGATCGGCTTCGCCCGTTTCGCAGAATTCGGTGTAGAGCCTGCCGAGCTTCTGGATGTAGCGGGGGTCGGCCAGTTGGCCGATCAGATCTGCGGCACGGATCAGGCCAGGAAAGTCGTCGACGCGCTGATAGTCGTCAGCGGCCGGAACCGGAAAGCGGGTGTGTTCGATGTTGTTGCAGATGACATCCACATCGAGTATCGGATCATCGGCAAAGCGCTCCCGCACGAAAATCTTGCCACGGTCGACATGATAAGGCGTCAGGTAGGCATCCGTAGCGCCTGCCGGTGGTGTGAGCAAGCGTCCCTGGTCATTGATCACATAGTGGCCGCCACGGTCGGCCCTGCAGACGCCGCGCACATAGCCGACATCGTGGAACAGCAGGCTGACGACGAAATGTACCCAGTCCGAGGGCGTGACGCCGCCGTCAGCCTGAAGTTTCGCCCGCAGAATCTCCTGGCCCACTTCTGTCACCAGAATGGTGTGTTCCATATCGTGATAAGGCGCATCCGTATTGGCCAGCGTTTCGAGTGCCGTGCGCGCCGTCGATTCAAGCAGGTCTGCAAAGGTGGGTTGCTGATGCGGAAACGCCGTCAGATAGGCGCGCCGGATCTCCGCCGTAAACGCGTCGATGATGATCGCTATTGGGCTGAACATGCCGTTCGACTCCCTCGCGTTCACAGAGCTGACCTAGGGCAGCGCCTGATTCGGACTGCCCGATTGGAGGCCTCACTGATGGGGTGCAGCGTCATACGGTAGTACGGCATGTTACTGCGCGATGTCCCCATACGCCTATCCCCCGGGCTCTCGCGACGCCAGATTACGCCCTATCCGCTCACGACGAACGTCGGGGGGGCATCCTCGGTAAGGCGATTTGGCGGCCATGATGGCTTGCGCGCATAATGCCATGAATTTTTTGAGGGTGGCTCATGATTCGAGCGTTGGAACTGCGCCACTTGCGAACGCTGGCGGCCCTTAGGGATACCGGTAGTCTGGTGGAGGCGGCGGATCGGGTCTGCCTCACTCAGTCCGCGCTTTCCCACCAGCTCAAGGATCTCGAAGAGCGCCTTGGGACATCCCTTTTCGTGCGCAAGACGCGTCCAGTGCGTTTCACGCCAGCCGGTCGTCGACTGCTGGAGGCGGCGGATCGTGTGCTGCCTGAACTCCAGGCCGCCGAACGGGATTTGACGCGCCTGACTGGAGGCCGTGCCGGCCGGCTGTACATGGCCATTGAATGCCACAGCTGTTTCGACTGGCTACTGCCGGCCATCGAGCGCTTTCGCGACGACTGGCCTGAAGTGGAACTCGATCTTTCCAGCGCCTTTGGCTTCGCGCCATTGCCGGCCCTGGCCCGCGGTGATCTCGATCTCGTCATCACCTCCGATCCCATTGATCTGGCGCGAGTGGTCTACGAGCCACTGTTCCGCTACGAAGCGGTGCTGATCGTGGCTCCCGAGCACCGGTTGGCCCGTGCCGGCTCGGTGGAGCCTGAAGATTTGAGCGGGGAAACCTTGATCACCTATCCGGTGGAGCGTGATCGGCTGGATATATTGACCCGCTTCCTCGATCCAGCCGGCGTGGCGCCGGCACGCATCCGGCAGGCGGAGCTCACGCCGATGATGGTGCAACTTGTGGCCAGCGGCCGCGGAGTGGCGTGTTTGCCGAACTGGGCGGTGGCGGAGCACGTGGCGCGACGCTTTGTCGTGCCGCTTTCCCTGGGTGCGTCGGGGCTCTGGCCCACCCTGCATGCGGCGCTGAGGGAGGAGCAACACGAGGAAGCGTTCGTCAGGGCCTTTGTCGAGGCGGCTCGACATACCTGCTTCGCGCGCCTGGTGGGGGTACGGTCGGTAGACCCCGATGCTTAGCCCGGAAATCTCACCAGCTGGCCAGAGGCTGTTTAAGGAAGCGCTGAACAATTCGTCCTGAATTGTTCAGCGCACGCCGAGTGCGGCA
>SLTB01000293.1 GCA_007130155.1 Pseudomonadales bacterium | reverse complement strand
GTGAAGATCGCCCACGTGGAACAGTTCCGCGACGATCTCGACGGCAAGAAGACGGTCTGGGAAGAGATTTCAGACGGCCACGACATCATGGACATCAACGGCTTCGAGGTGGCGTCACGGGCCTACGTCGGGCGCTTCAACTTCCGTGGTGGCGACCAGCAGAAGCGGGTCGGCGACCTCTCCGGCGGTGAGCGCAACCGGCTGCAGTTGGCCAAGCTGCTCAAGCAGGGCGCCAACGTCATCATGCTCGACGAGCCCACCAACGATCTGGACGTGGAAACGTTGCGGGCACTGGAGGAAGCGCTGCTGGAATTCCCCGGCACCGCGCTGGTCATCAGCCACGATCGCTGGTTCTTAGATCGGGTCGCCACCCACATCCTCGCCTACGAAGGTGAAGGCAAGGTGGTGTTCTTCGAGGGCAACTATCAGGAGTACGAGGCCGATCACCGCAAGCGCCTCGAAGCGGCCGGCGAAGATCCCGACCGTCCCCACCGGATCAAGTACAAGCGGCTGGCTTGAGGCTGTTGCGAAAGACTGCTGTGAGCGCCTTCGGCGCACCTGATTCTTGAAAAGCGTAAAGCGGGCTGCGCGGATGGTGACACCATCGCGTCGTAGCGCCGCTGCATCCCATCGGCAAGCACCTCCTCGAAGCTGTGACCGCAAGCGATGGCCAAAGGGATCGCGAGCGCTGCCGGAGCGCTCTCCGTAGAACTGATTGGCAGCTTCCCGCTGCGCGTTCACGACCTACTCGTAGCGCTCGATCCCGAAGTATTCTGGGATGCCGAGTGCCCTTGTGGGCGGGCTCGAAGTCTCGATGGCACCCAGGAATGATTCCCCGAGGTCCGACCCGGTGTACTGATAGTTCAATGCCGTGCCGGGTGGCGTCCCTACGGCTTTCGGGAGCAGGCCGGCTGCTCCTTCCCTGCCTCAGAGGCCACCGGGTGCCTAGAATATAAGGCATTAAGTATTCTATAACCTAGTTTTGGTGGCAGCTGATGAGCACCCGCACTTGCGGCTCACGGCCGCATTGCCTAGTATTCTGCTCTTTGAATAGCAATATGCCTATTTTTATGAGCAAGTTCGAGATCCCAATGCAAGTCGTCGAGCAGGTGGCGCAACTCGGTCAGCGCGTTCGGATCGCACGCATCCGACGCGGCTGGTCCGTGGCTGATCTGGCGAGCAAGGTCGGCATCAACCGCAACACGCTGACCGCGTTAGAGCTGGGCAAGCCGGGCACCTCGGTTGGGGTGTGCTTCACCGTCCTGTGGGCCCTGGGGTTGGATCGGACGCTGAACGGCTTGGCCGATCCCGACGCTGACCTGCACGGCAAGGCGCTCGAAGCTGCACGGCGCCCAAAACGCGCCGGCAAGCCACGCAAGGCCAACGACGACTATGACTTCTGAACGCGAAGCCTACGTTTACATCCAGCTCCCTGGAACGTTGGAGACGGTTCCGGCGGCGTTGCTGCGTGTGCAAATCTTGTCAGATGGAACCCAGGTCGGGCGCTTCCGCTATGGCGATCGTTATCTCGCGAGACCTGATGCGGTGGCGTTCGATCCCTTCCAGCTGCCATTGGCCAAGCAGGTCTTCGAGTTCACGCAGTTCGGGGGCGTCCCTGGTGCGGTTCGAGATGCCGCCCCGGATGCATGGGGCCGCCGTGTCATCGAGCACAAACTGGAGCGAGACCCGGCCGACCTTCAAGAGATCGACTACCTACTTCACGGCCCCCAGGACGGGGCCGGATATCTGAGCTTTGGCTTGAAGGCCGAACCACCCGCCCCCAGGCGCGCCTACAACCGAACGCATCAACTGGACGATTTGATTACCGCTTCGCAGGCGATCGAAGAAGGCAAGCGCGTGGCCACGCATTTGCTCGAACAACTCGATCCCGGAACCAGCATGGGCGGCGCGCGGCCCAAGGCGACGATCGAAGACGATCATTGGTTGTGGCTAGGGAAGTTCCCCTCTAAGGATGACCGCTTCAATCTACAGCGGGTGGAGTTTGCGACGCTTGATCTGGCCAGTCGGTGTGGTCTGAACGTCACCCAGGCGCGGCTGCAACCCGTTGGCAGCAGTGATGTACTGATGTTGAAGCGTTTTGACCGGGAGCATGCCGAAGGTGGCTACCTGCGTTTTGGCGTGGTGAGTGGCCTGACCGTGCTCGACTGTGGTGACAGCCATCTGAATAGGGATCGCTGGTCTTACCCCCTGCTGGCAGAAAATTTACGGCGCTGGTCCGACAAGCCCGAAGCGGATTGCGCCGAACTGTTCCGCAGGATGGTCTTCAACGCGGCCGTGACCAACAATGACGATCATCCGCGCAACCATGCCTTGCTACGTCGGCAGCAAGGCTGGCGTCTTTCTCCTGCTTACGACCTGCTGCCCGCACCCGTGATCACCCTCGAACGACGTGATCTCGCATTGACCGTGGGCAGCTACGGCCGTACTGCCAGCATCTACAACCTCTTGTCCCAGGCCTCACGGTTTGGCATGTCTGTAGAGGACGCACGTCAGGAGATTGATCGAATCGTTGGGGTTGTTCGGCAGTGGCGAAACAGCTTCTTTGCCTGTGGCGTGTCCACAGAGGATATTGAATACGTTGCGCCGGCGATCTTGCCGGAGTGCTTTTTCTTTGAAAGGCGGCCGGATACCTGAGACCGCCGATCACATCTTCTTTGGCGATGCCTTGGGCCATGGCGTCTAACCGCGGGTCGAGTGGCGGCTATTGCCAGGTGAGGCGGAACATCAACTTCCCGACCGCCGGTGCGGCCGTCGACGGTGGGGGACCTCGGCAGGGCGTAGCGCTTAGTGCGAGTCCTGTGCGAGTCCTGGACATCCATACGTCCAGCCGCACGGGCAAGGAAGCCATCAAGGCACTCAGAGGGCAGGCGATTCGGAGTGAGTGGACGCCTCGAATCACGAAGCGCCCCGTGCGATCGTCCGGAAACGTTCGAGGACCAGCGCGGCGCGCTGACCGTCCGGGGAGTCCTCGATCACGAGGCCCGGTAGCGCTTGAAGGAAGTCCGGGGTCTCGATCAACGCGCTGAACTCGCCTTCGATGAAGGTTCGTACGTCATCGTCGGCCTGCGCGATCTCGTCCGCGAGCGCAAGCCTGGCGTTGACGACCGCCGTGAGATCTTCGAGGTCGTGGCTCGCGTAGTAGTCGCCCTTGCCTCGATCATGGAATGCCACGAGCTTCGTGGCCACGAAGTACGGCGCGCTTGCGCACCGCAGGACAGCGCCACCTGGAAGCGTGCGGCGTTCCGAGTGCGTCATTGCAGGGGCATACCAGGGGTTCGTGAAGCCGAGGAGCTTTTCGCTTGTGGGCATTACATCCAACAGTGCCGTTCCATCCGTCCATCGGCACATGTGCGCAGCAGTCGGATCCTCCTCGAATCCGCATCCACGCAATCGTGTCTTGACCTCCTCGTACTGCAGCAGCGTGGTCGCTTCGACGATCACGTCCACGTCGGTCGTCGGGCGCGGAGGAGGCGCCGCCTCATCGGTGATCAGCAGCCCGGCGACGCTACCGCCGATGAACACGAGGTCTGCCGTAAGCGGGCCCAATCGTTCGACTACGGCTTCCAGCAGTTTCAGGTTCGGGTCCATAACGGCATGTCCTCATCCATGTGGCTCCAGCCTTTGAGGTGCTCCCGCAGGAGTGAGGCCGCCTGCTCCCGTTCGCGGGCCCGGCCGACGCGCAGTTCGTCCACGAGCGCCAAGAGCAGGTAGAGCCGCTCGTCTCTGCGCGCCGCGCCCGGCACCGAGGGATACAGCGGCTCGATGATCTCGCCCCGGGCGGTGCCTTCCGGGTCGGCCCAGACGCGTGGGAAGTCCTTCTCGATCAGAGATCCCGCAAGGTGCTGCACCGGCGGCGCCTCGAACCCGGTCGGCATGCCGCGGCCCAGCCCACCGGAATCTGGCGGGAAGACATAGCGGATGCCATGGACGAGAAACTCCGTGAGGTTGCGGACCATCGGCACGATCCGGCCGCCCTGCTCCACGAGCAGCTGGGCACGAAGCGCCCGCTTCGAGGCACCGTGCACCTCCGAGACGCTCATCCCCAGGGCTGTGGCCTTCTCGCTGTAGCCGGAGGCGGAGTGATCGCTGACAAACTTGAGCGCAACAACCACGTCTTGAGGCTTGAGGTTCATGTCTTGTTCGCTATTCGCGATTTGCGAATCACGAACGTACGCTAGTCGCCAAGTGCACGCAACACCAGTTGCGTTCCTCAACTGGCAAGGAAGACCCCGTCTTGTCTTGGGGGGAGCCGTCAGACGCCGGCGTCCGGCTCCTGCATCCACGCTGGGATGTCGCGTTGGCCATGCAGCACGCGCCAGAGATCGATGTGGTCCGATCGCTCGACGTAGAACACGAGGTGCGGGTAGCGGGTCAGCCGCCAGACACGGAGGCCAGGCAGGTTGAGTTCGTGGGCGTAGCGTGGTGAGCCGGTAGCGGGATGGCGGCTGATTTGCCCGTAGGCTTGCTCCAGCGCATCAATCAGCCCCTGCGCGGCCGTTTCAGCACCTTCGCTCAGGTAGTATGCAATCGCATCGTCCACATCCCGGTTGGCCTGTGCACGGGGGACGACGGGCTTGACCCTCACTTTTGGGGGCCGGCCTTGGCGCTCTCGCGTACCCGGTTACGCAGACCTTCGAAGTAGGCGGCATCGGCTGGCGCGGTGGGTGCGGTAGATGCTCCCGCCAAGAGCAAGCCGCGCAGTTGCAAGCGGTCTTGATCCTTGCGGATCAGCTCACGCACGTACTCGCTGCTGGTGGCGTAGCCGCGCTGGCTGACCTGTTCGTCAACGAAGGTCTTCAGCGTTTCGGGCAGGGAAATATTCATTGTGCTCATGCCGCAAGACTAGTCATCTTGGCAAAATTTGGCAAGGATGAATATCTGGCGGCACAAAGGTCTGATCACATGGTGTCTTCAGGAACGCAGCCTCCTTTTGCGCTGACTGCTGGAGACGGCCGCAAGATTCTCGACCATATCCATCAACGCGCCCCCCGGTCTTGACCAAAGTGCGGGCTGAACGTTCTGGACACCCACTCGGGAATCGGGGCGGATTCAGGCGCTGCGCGCGAATGGTCGAGTGGATGTCCAGGGTTTCCCTGCAGGGCATGCATCGCCGCTAGATCGGATCTCCACCGAGCACTGCAGGCGTCTCGCAGTAGGTCGTCAGGATGTATCGCTGGTGATTGCGGATGCGCTCCGACAGCGCGTCTGCGATCTCCGGGATCTCGCTGTTCTTCGCGAAGAACGCCAGCATGCGCTGATTCTGCTTCGTGACCGGCATGATCTCCGGCGGCGCCGGTGCCACGGTCATGCTGAGCGTCGCCCAGTAGAC
>SLTB01000069.1 GCA_007130155.1 Pseudomonadales bacterium | reverse complement strand
GAAGGCGCCCGCAGCTTCGGCCAGGCGGTGATCCTCACAGTGCTTGATGGTGACGTCATAGTGACGGGGGCAGGCATTGAAACTACGGCAGCGATGAACTCCGGCCTCACGTCCGGCGCTATCGTGATCAATGTCCTCGGAGAAGGCAGTGTGGACATCAGCGGGCCGCTCATCACCACTGGCGCAGCCAACAGCGCCGGTAGCGGCAGCGGTGGTGGCGCGATAGGCATTAGCACCAATGGTGGTGGCATCGCACTTGCTGCGGGTCCGGTGAACAGTGACGGCGGCGCGGCAGTCGGCGGCAACAATGCTGGCGGCGCTGCAGGCAATGTCACCCTTGGCGGTGGCCTGATCACGCTCAATGGGTCGAGCTTGAGCGCCGCTGGTGGTGCGGGTTCCGGGGCGGGGGCTTCGGGCGTCGGCGCCAACATCACCTTCGATAGCAACGTGCTGCTCGCGACTGGTGCAGCAGCTATGACCACTGGAGAGACGGGGGGTAGCATTGCCTTCAATGCCGCTCTGGACGGTGGTCAGGATCTCACCCTCACCGCAGGCATGGGCAACCTGACCTTTGTCGACGCTGTGGGGACGGACCGCCTCGGTGCCCTCCTGATCGTCAGTGCCAACAACGTCACCGCCGATGCGGTGAGTGCGGCCAGCATCAGCCAGTTGGCGGGCAGCGGCACCAGCACTTTCAACGGTGTGCTGGATACCATCACTGCAGCTGGCATCAGTCTGCTGGGCAACAACGTTGTCCTGAATGCCAGCTTGGAAACACGCGGCGCTGGCGGCGTTGCTACCAGCCTTGCTGGCATGCTGAACATCGCTGCGGCGGGCGATATCAATGCCAGCGGCCCGGTCAGTCTGATGGCGGAAGGCGGTATCAATACGGCCGGAAATGTGGCTACCGATGGCAGTGACGTCAGCTTCGTTTCGGCAACCAGGCTCACCGGGCCGGTCACCATCGACACCGGCGTGGGCATGGGCAACATCAGCTTCGCCAGCTCGGTCAATGGGGGCCAGAGCCTCTTGCTGGCAGCGGGTGCCGGCGACATCGGCTTCACCGGTGTGGTGGGTGGCGTGACGCGTCTGGGCTCCGTCGAGATCAGCAGCGCCGACTACGTCGTGATCAATGCCCTGGCCGCGGCCAATCTGTTTCAGCTTAGGGGCACCGGCACCACCAGCCTGAACGGCTCAATAAACACCAATGGGTCTGCGGGCGTTAATCTCACGGGCTTTGATCTGGCCGTGAACGCAGACATCACCACCAGCGATGCCGGGGGTGTCACCTTTGACATGGGCAACGCCATCACGATTGCGCCGGCGGGGGATATCAATGCCGCCGGTCCGGTCAGTCTTGCAGCTGTAGCCGGCATCACCACCGCAGGTGACGTCACCACGGCTGGAGCCAGCGTCGACTTCCTGTCCCCGACGACCCTCGCTACCCATGCGGTGGCTGTCTCAACGGGTGCGGGTGCCGGCAACATCAGCTTCGCTGACACCCTCGATGGCGGCCAGAACCTTACTCTGACCGCGGGCACGGGCAGCATTGGCTTCCTTGGGACCGTGGGTGGCACGACGCGTCTCGGCGCTCTGCAGATCGTCAGCGCCAACACCGTCACGGCTAACGCCATGACGCTGGCCAGCTTCAGTCAGCTTGGCGGCAGCGGTATCACAACGCTGAACGGCGTACTGAGCACCGATACGGCAGCCGGCGTGAGCCTGATCGGCAATGACCTCGCGGTGAACGAGGGCATCAACGTTGGCAATGGCGGTGGCGTCAGCGCCGACATGGGTGGGACCATCGACATTGATTCGGCAGGGGACATCAACACCAGCGGCGCGGTCAGCCTCACCGCGACTGGCGGCATCACTACCGCGGGTGACATTGTTACCGACGGCGCCGATGTTACGTTCACATCGGCGACAACATTGGCTGACGCCATTGCCATCGACACTGGATTGGGCGCGGGCAACGTCAGCTTCGCCAGCAGGCTCGATGGTGGTAACGACCTGTCGCTCACGGCCGGCGTCGGCAACATCAGCTTCGCAGCTGGGGTTGGTGGAACGGATGTCCTCGGAGAAGTGGAGATCGTCTCGGCAAACAATGTCACGGCGAACGCCATGACGCTGGTCAGCCTGAGCCAGCTCGCTGGCAGCGGTATCACCACCCTCAACGGCGTGGTGAATGCCGCTGGCCATGTCAGCCTCACCGGGACCCGGCTCGCGGTGAACCAGGCGGTGAATACCGTCGCTGGCGGAAACTTGACGGTGGCCATGAGCGATACCAGCACCTTCGCCAGCACCGGTCACGTGAACGTCGCTGGCGACGTATCGCTCACGGCCAGCAACGGGATCAGCACGGCCGGCGACATTACCACTGGCGGTGGCCATCTGGAGTTCCTCTCTGCGACCACGCTCACGGGTCCTGTGGCGATGGCTACGGCGGGCGGTGATCTGACCTTCGCGACTGCGCTGAATGGCAATCAGAGCTTGACGCTCAATGCCGGTAGTGGCGCCATCCGTTTCGCCGGTCTGGTGGGTGATCAAACCCGGCTCGGTGCCCTGACCATCGCCAATGCAAGCAATTTCTCCGCGAATGGCATTCGCGCAGCCAGCCTGACCCAGGCTGCCGGAACGGGCACGACCACTTTGAACGGTGGTGCCTTCACGGACGCGGTTACGGAAGCCGTGAACGTCACCGGGTCAGCCAACTTGGCGACCGGCAGCATCAGCCTGCAGAGCCGTCTGACTGCGGGTGCTGCCGTAGATCTCACCGGTACCGGCAGCATGACGATCGCTACAGCGGGTGACATCGTCGCTGGCGCCGGCGTGACCCTCAGCGCTGCTGACGGTATCAGCACGGCAGGAGACGTCAGCAGCAGCGGTGAGGCCATCAGCTTTGCCAGCCCGAGCACCTTGATTGGAGCGGTATCCCTGGCCAGCGATGGTGGCGACATCACTCTGGCGGCCATGAGCGGCGGTGCCCAGGACCTGACCGTGAATGCCGGTGTGGGTGCCCTGTCTCTGGCATCGCTGAGCAATGGCGGCAGCGTCACCTTTGCTGGCGCCGGAACAGCCAGTATCGGCAATCTGGACGTCCAGTTCGCGACAGTTAATGCCGGCGGCAGCTATGGATTCACTGGCACAGTGAATGTCGCCAACGCGCTGACCTTGAATGGTCTCGACAGCGCGACCTTCGCGGGCAGCCTGGAGGCGGGCAGTTTTGCAGGCAACGCCGCGGACAGCGCGGTCACCTTCAATGGTGCCACCAGCGTTACCGGTGCCCTGGCTATTACCGAAGGTGCGCAGGTGAACTTCAACAGTACCCTCGCTGCCGGATCCATGACTGCTGCGGCCAGCAGTACGGGGCTGGCCTTCAACAGCAGGGTCGACGTCAGTGGCGCTACGACCCTGGCCAATACTGGCATGACGGTCTTTGGCAGCGATGGCGATGTTCTGACCTTTGCCGGTGGCTTGAATGCGGCCGGTCCCATCACGACCTTTGCGACCCTTCGTACGGCGGGAGAGGCCCTGACGCTGGGCAGCGTGACTCAGGCAGGCAATACATTTTTTGACACCACCAACAACGGCGGGACCGCGGTGGGTGCTGTGCTGACCGTTGGGCCGCTGGTGGCCGCAGGCTTCGATCTCGAGCTGAGTTCCGGCACCGGTGGTGCCACCAACCTTGCCGGAGTCAGTGGCGGCGGGACGGTGGACTTCCTCTCGGCATCCACAGTGACCGTCAATGGTGGCCTTCAGGCCGTAGAAGCAATCTTCGGTGAGGCCGAAGCATTCACCCTCATCGGCGCCCTCGATCTTGGCAGTCTCGACACTTCCGGCGCTGGCGCCGCCAGCGTCAGCCTGGCCGGTGGCGGGACGGTGGCAGCCGCAACAGTGTTCGAGAACACCGGAAGCATCCATCTCGGCAATGATCCGGCGGACCGCTTTCTGTTTGCTGGCGGACTCGATACCACCGGTACCACGCTGAATCTCAAGGGCATTGTCGCCACCGACAGCGCGGCGCTCAACGTCGGGGTGCTGACCCTGACTGGCGACGCTCAGTTGGACAGCACCAATGCTGGTGATCCGCTGACAATGGGCGCTTTGGTGACCCTTGGTGCGGTGGCGGGCGCTGCCGGCGATGAAGTGCTGCAGGTCCTCGCTGGCGTGGGTGACGTTAGGGCCACGGCCGGCATCGTCGACATCGGGTCCTTCTTCGTCCGGTCCAGTCGTGAGCTCGAGCTTGGCGCGGTGCAGACCAACGGCAACAGCATCCGAACGTTGAGTGCGGACAACGTCAGTCTGAACGGCAATCTGACGGCAAGCCTCGGTGATATCAGTATCATCTCCACGGGAGGGGCCATCACGCAGGGCAATCAGACGACCATCCAATCCCTCCAGGGTAATGTGCATCTGGTCGGATTCAATGAGATCGGTGTCTACGACGTGCGTGCCGCTCAAGGCAACATCCTGCTCACGCTGCTCGACACTGCGGACGGCGGTCTTATCCGGCGTCTTGCTAATCCGTTTGCGCCCCAGTCGGATCTGCGGGCAGGCAGCCTCGTCGCAGTCGTGTCCTCCGGGGCTGCTGACCTGGGTACCAGTGATGACGGTTTCCGCATCGAGGGTCAGCAGCAGTTCTTCGGCATGTCCGGCGGTGACGTCTTCATCCGCCAGTCCAATGCCGCAACTCAGACCAGCCTGCTGCTGTCTCAGCAGAACGACTTCATGAGTGTTCTGGAGCAGGGGGGGGGGCGTGCGAGGGAGTTGCCGATCGATGCCGGTCTGTTTCTTGCCGCCCGAAACGCCCTTGGGCAGGTGTCGACAACGGTAAGGCCCGACCAGGATGCCCGGCGTGAATTCCAGGCTGAAACCCAGCAGTCGGATGATGAAGAGGTGCTTAGTGACCTCGGCGAAGAGGTCTTTTTGGACATCGCCCTCTACGACTTCGACCGTGAGCGTCCGCTGTGTCTACCCGAAGCGCTTCAGGGACCACATTCAGCCCCTTGCGCGGGCGAGACGGGATCAGCCTGGATCGATCGGTTGGCGGACGAATGGATGGCCGTGGCAGCACGGAATTCGGCGGCCCTGCGCATGGTTCGGCAGATCTGGCCGAAGGCTCCGGCTGCGCTGTCCTCCGGCGGTCAGTGAGTGATGAATCGATGGGTGCTTGACGGTCGCTCGATTCGGGGAAGCACCTCCGATCTGCTCTTTGTTTTTTGAGGGGTAATGACAATGTCTTTCATTTCTCGCGACACAGGCTCGACGTGACGTTTTGTTTGAATCCGGCGTCACCCCTTGGTGGGGAGGCGCTTGTTCAGCGCAGCCGCATCGCCTGAACGAGGCTGAAGCGGCTGCCTTCGCCGGAGGACATGAGGATGTCTTTCTGGGCACGGGGCTTGATGGTATCGATCGCGAACACCCCCTGTATCTGCTGGAGTCTTTGCTGCGATTAGACGTCGCACCCAGTGCTCTCTCAAGGCCCCGAAGGGCGGGCCTGTGGTAGATCCAGTTCAGGCCGCATCAGCCCTGGCCTTGGCTTTCCGAGTGGTGAATTGAGGGTGCGACCGTTAGATTGCTCGGCGGGACGTCGATGGCCGCAATGGCCAAGCGACATGAGTTCACCGGCCGGGAGGCCCAGCATGCCGATCGACGTCAGGGGATCCGCGCTGCCGTTCCCATTGCGCCGGCAGTGGAAGGCATGACCGTGGTGGCCGCAACCCAGCCCACATTCGAGATCGAGCGAATTGACGACTATCAGTGCTGGTGCATGCACGTCGGCGGCCAGCGCCTGCTTGTGGATCCGTGGCTGGTGGATGATCTCAAGGCCGGCCGCGATGGGCGGCTCTTCAAGCGAGTGCACCAGCGCCCAGTCGCGATGCGGCCACGCGACGTCAGACCACCTGATCTGATCATACTCACATCTGCATTGCCTACTCATGCGCATGGGCCGACCCTGGCCGCCCTCGATCGGAGTGTTCGGGTTGTCGCGCCACCGCGGGCTGTGGCGCTGGCGAGGCGCTTGGGTTTTCGCAGCACGATCGCCCTTGGCGCTGGGTCTCGGATCGACCTTGACGGCAGTCTGGCGCTGACTGGCATCCGCCCTCGTTTTCCCTTCGGTACTTTCAGTGTCGGGGTCCTGTTCGAATCCCTGATCGACGGAGTACGGGTCTATCTCGAGCCCCATCTCGCACCCGAGCGGCATCCACTGCTCGATAAGGGGGTGGATGTGCTGATCACGCCTGTCGAGCGGATCCGTATGCTGGGTCTCAGCCTCAGCATGGATCTCGAAGCGGCTGTGGTGCTGGCTAAGCGAATTCGAGCCCGCTGGGTACTCGCTACCGGGACCGAGGCAGGCGCTTCCTCAGGCTTCATCCCCGAACGTCTATGGCGGGTGGAATCCAGCGCAGATGCCTTTGAGGCGGTGGTCAGGCTCCACATCGGCGAAGGCCGGGGCCGGCTTCTGGTACCCGGTGAGCGCTTACGCATTCCACCGCGCAGACGCCGCGATTGATCTGGCATGCTCCAACAGCATGCCAACGAAATCCACTGCTAACCCGCAAATCTCACCGATTCACGGCTGCGGACGCGGAGATGTCGGTAAATCCTGACGATCCGCCGCTGCGGTTGCACCGTTGCGCACCATCCATGGTGCGCACCCTGCGGGCGCACTGCGTGCACCCCGATTCGCTCCCGGCGAATCGGTCGACGTGCTGTGAAGTACGCCTGCGCGCCCGAACTGTCGCGCGCCTTGTCTTTTCCGCCATCTCCACGCCCTCGCTTCGCCCATCGGTGAGATATGCGGGCTAACAGTATCAGCAGCGAGACTTTGCTCACGAAGAATCCGTGGTCAGGGTCGGCGGCGAAATGCGCGCCCTCATGGTTCGTGAGAAGGCGAAGGCCACGGTCACGACCATGGCGAATCCCAGACCATTGCAGAAATACAACAGCTCCGGAAGCATGTTGAAGCAGGGAGCAGCCCAAAGCGGCGTTGCCGTGTTGGCATCTTTGGGAATCACCAAAGATCCCCGATGGGCGTGATGGAGACCCCGCTACAAAAGTGACGCTGGCTTCCACCATGTCCCTGGGTATTGGTGGCAGTGACGACGAGTGATTTCCTGCAATGTTTGGCAGCGGCCCCGACATCTCCCATTCGGGGTTCGTTTGCAGCCCTCATGGCCAGCGTGCGACGGTCGTGTTCGCCGGCCGGGAGCTGTTTTGCCTTTTCCAGAACAATGAGATGTTTCCTGTAACCTTCGCTGGATCTGCAGGGAAACGGATCGCCCACCCTGCGGGTTCTCACCCTGGCGTGTCTGCGGCCGCGACCTGAATTGGTGCGTTTTTTGGGCCAGCAGTGCGCCTTCGGAGCTGCCTGCGCGCGGCTTGCGATGGCGCCCAAGAAGGGCATCTGCTAGTTTCCCTGCAAGCTGACGGAGAGCGCTTGTGAAGATCGGTATTTTTGGCATTAATTTCGGCATCTGCGCCAATCCTGATGCCATGGCTGAAGTTGCGGAGCTTGCTGAGGAGTTGGGTTTCGACTCACTCTGGACGGGTGAGCACGTGGTGTTGCCCGACCCCCAGCAGCCGCCTTCGCCAGCGTCGCCGCTGATGCCGATGCTGCATCCGTCCACGGCGCTGTCCTATGTGGCGGCGGTCACAGATGAAATTCTTCTCGGCACCGGCATCACCCTGATTGCGCAGCGTAATCCGCTGGTGCTGGCCAAAGAGATGGCCAGCCTCGACGTGCTTTGCGACGGTCGCCTGATTCTCGGCGTGGGGGCTGGCTATCTGAAGCAGGAGTTCGATGCGCTCGGTGTACCTTTCGAGGAGCGGGGACGTCGCACAGACGAGTTCATCGCGGTGCTGCGTGAACTCTGGTCCAGCGACGAACCGAGCTTCGATGGCGATTTCGTCCGCTTTTCCGGGATCCAATCCCGTCCGCGTCCTGCCCGGGGGCGGCATCTGCCCATCGTGGCCGGGGGCATGAGCCCGGCAGCCTACCGGCGCGCCGTGGGCCTGTGTCATGGCTGGTACGGTTTCGCCATGGACCTCGAGACTACCTCCGAGTCCCTCGAGGGTATCGAGACCGCTGAGGAAAGCGTGGACCGTCCCGAGTGGCTCGGTGATCTCGAGATTACCGTCACGCCCAAAGAAACCCCTGACTACGAGGACCTCGAAGCTTACGAGGCCCTGGGAGTCGATCGGCTGGCGCTGTTGCTGCCTCAGCGCGGTGTCAGCCAGGTGAAGGAATTTCTCGAACGCATGGCCGAGGAACTCATCGATGATGAGGACGACCTCGACGAGGAATGATGCGGGACGAACAGCTTTGCCTATCATGACTTTCGAAAATGGACCCGGCTCCGAATGACGCCGACATCAGTTGGCAGCCGCGCCTCGACCTGATGTTCGGATCACCCGGACCCGGACCCCGGATCCGGGTGACTCCGCTGCGATGCTTGCTTCGATTTGCCAGGCTTGTTGAATCGTGTTCTCGCTTAAGGCAGCCACTGGATCACCGTCGGCGATCACCCTGCCGTTGGCGAGGACCAGCAGGCGCTCGGCATGGCGGCTGGCCAGCTCGACGTCGTGCATGACGGTTATTATGCCCAGCCCGCGGGCCGCGCGCGCCTGCAGGGCCGTCATCACCTGGTGGCTTCGGCCGAGGTCGAGTTGGCTCACGGGTTCATCGAGCAGCAGCCAGGGACAATGGCCGCGCTCGTTGGCCCGCTCTGCCTGCAGGAAGACCCTGGCCAGCTGCACCAGTCGTCGCTCGCCGCCAGAAAGCTCCGTGTAGATGCGCGACATCAGGTCTGCGCAGCCGAGCTCATGGAGAACGCTTTCCCGATCCGCCATGTGGGTGGCCGGTGATCCGAGTGCGACCACGTCCGCGACTGGAAAGGGATGTTCCAGGGCTGGACTCTGGGGCATGACGGCCCGCAGCAGGGCAAGCTCGTCAGGCGGGGAGTGCGCCGGGGAGACGCCGTGCAGGCTGACCTTGCCGGTGCTCGGTGCGAGGTCACCCGCACACAGGCCGATGAGGCTGCTCTTGCCGGCGCCATTGGGGCCGCAGAGGCAGATCAGGACACCCGGCAGGAGATCCAGGTCGATGTCCTGCAGCACGCTGCGGCCACCTCGAAGCAATCCGGCATGGGACAGGGTGAGCATCAGCCGCCCAACGCACCGCGGCCGAGTTCCCGGCGCAGCAGCCACAGAAAGAAGGGCGCTCCGAGCAGGGCGGTGAGCAGACCCACCGGAATTTCTGCAGGCGCAGCCGCCGTGCGCGCAAAGGCGTCGGCAATGAGTAGCAGCAGGGCGCCGCCCAGGGCGGATTGCAGGAAGCGGCCGCGATGACCTGGGCCACCGAGCATGCGCATGAAGTGCGGCACCATGAGGCCGATGAAGCCAATGATGCCGGCACTGGCCACGGCCAGGCCGGTGAGCAGACTGGCCAGTATGACCCCTTCCCACTGCAGGCGCCTGACATCCGTGCCAGCGTGGCGGGCCTCGATGTCCCCGAGCTGATAGACATCAAGGGCGATAGCCCGGCGCTCCAGATGGAACACTGCCGGTGGCACCAGCAGCAGCAGAAGCAGCAGCGATGGCCAACGGACCTCCGTCAGGCTGCCAAACAGCCAGAACGTAGTGGCGCGCAGGACGGGGTCGTTGGCGAAGGTCAGCAGCAGGCCGACCAGGGCGCCGGCAAGGGTGTTGATGGCGACGCCGGCCAGCAGAATGGCGGACAGCTGTAGATGCCCCCGCACGGCACCGAGCCGCCAGACCAGTAGCGTGGCAGCGAGGGCACCGACGAAGGCTGCCAACGGGACCGGCAGGCCCAGCGCCAGGCTGCCAGAACCGCCAATGGCCAGCATGCAGGCAGCGCCAAGAGCAGCTCCACCGGAGACGCCGATCAGGGCCGGGTCAGCCAGGGGATTACGCAATAGAGCCTGCAGCAGGGCACCGGCGGCGCCGAGGGCCGAACCGATCAGCGCCGCCGCTAGGATACGCGGCAGTCGCAATTCGAAGACGATGGTGCGCGCCACCGGATCATCGAACAAGGCCAGCGGGCTCACCGCCACCGGTCCGATCCATAGAGCGACGAACATCAGCAGCGGCGTAGCGACCAGCAGACCAGCTGCGAGTCGATCCGAACTTTGCTTGGGCACCCCAGACCTCAGAGGTGCATGGCGTCCACGAACTCCTGCTCGACGACGCCGGGCTGGAAGCCGGTGTAGGGCAGCGGCTCGGAGCTTTCGAGGCCTGGCCGCTGCAGCGTCGGGCGGCGCTTGCGCTCATAGCGCCGTGCTGGGGTGTTGACGACGGCGATGAGGTCCGAAGCGCCGAGGCCGGCCGCGATCCGCTCGCTGTTGACTGGGCCATAGTCCGTAGCTCGCTGTCGGGGGCTGCGACCTTCGGCCTCGATCATTGCGCGCATGCGGGCCGGCGAGGTTTCCTGCCCGTGGGAAGCGCCTGCAGCGCGAGTGATGGTCTCATTCATCAATGTGCCGCCGAGATCGTTGCAGCCTGCCTTGAGACAGGCGCTGACGCCCAGATGACCCATCTTCACCCACGAGGCCTGGATGTTGTCGATCAGGGGATGCAGCACCAGTCTTGCCACCGCGTGCATGAGCACGGCCTCGCGGAAGGTCGGCCCCTTGCGGGCCTGGCCTTTGAGATAGATCGGTGCCTCCATGTGGACGAAAGGCAGCGGCACCAGTTCGGTGAAACCGTGAGTCTTCGCCTGCAGGTCACGGACGCGCAGCAGGTGGCGGGCCCAGTGTTCCGGTCGATCCACGTGGCCGTACATGATCGTGGACGTGGTGTGGATGCCGACGTTGTGCGCGGCTTCCATCACCTGCAGCCATTGAGCCGTGTTGATCTTGTCGGGGCAGATTATGGCCCGCACTTCGTCGTCCAGGATCTCCGCAGCGGTTCCCGGCAGGGTGCCGAGACCGGCGGCCTTCAGGCGCTCCAGGTACGGCGTGATCTCCATGCCCAGAGTGGCCGCACCCTGCCAGATTTCCAGCGGGGTGAAGGCGTGAACGTGGATGTCTGGACAGACTTCCTTCACCGCTTTGACGATGGTCAGGTAGGTGTCACCGGTATATTCCGGATGGATGCCGCCCTGCATGCACACTTCGGTGGCGCCCCGGTTCCAGGCTTCCTTGACCCGGCGCTGGATTTCCTCGATGTCGAGGTCGTAGGGGCGGCCGCGCAGGTTCTCGGACAGCTTGCCCTTGGAGAACGCACAGAACTGGCATTTGAAGTAGCAGACGTTGGTGTAGTTGATGTTGCGATTGACGCAGAAGCTGACCTCGTCGCCTTTCACCTTTTTCCTGAGGGCGTTGGCGGCGGTACACACGGCAGCGAAATCCTCGCCGCGGGCAGCGAACAGGGTGACGATGTCCGCCTCTTCGAGGCGCTCTCCGTCTGCAGCGCGACCAAGGATGCCCATTAGCGCCTGGCTCACCCGCCTCGGATCGGGTTGGCGACCGATGCGTTCGAGATCGGCAGCGGGCGGGTCGACGTCGGCACCCGGCGTCCAGTCGTCGGTGCGCGGCAGCCCCTCGGCGTCGATCTGCCTCAGAACTGCTGTCTGCAGCGCGGGATCGAGCCAGACGCCGTGGTGCTGAGCGTAGCGTGGGTAGATGGTCAGACGCTCGTGCAGCAGTTTGCCGGCGCTGTAGGTTTCGCGGGCAAGCTGTTCGAGATGCGGCCAGGGGGCTTCCGGATTCACGTAGTCGGGCGTCACCGGCGACACGCCGCCCCAATCGTTGATGCCCGCATCCACCAGCCGTGGCAGAACGCCCGGGCTCAGGTTGGGGGGCGCCTGCAGACTCATGGTCGGGCCGAAGATGATGCGCGTCACGGCCAGGGTCCATAGCATCTCCTCCAGGTCCGGCTCCGGGGCGCTGGCCATCCTGGTCCCGGGCTTGGCCCGGAAATTTTGGACGATGATCTCCTGGATGTGACCATGGCGATCGTGACTGTCGCGGATGGCGAGCAGTGACTCGATGCGTTCGGCACGGGTTTCGCCAATGCCGATCAGGATGCCTGTGGTGAACGGCACCTTGGCGATGCCGGCTTCGTCCAGGGTCGCGAGCCGCACCGCAGGAACTTTATCGGGCGAGCCATGGTGAGGCATGCCCTTTTCGGTGAGCCGGTCGGAAGCGGACTCGAGCATGATGCCCATGGACGCCGACACCTTACGAAGGCGGGCAAACTCCTCTGCCGTCAGATTGCCGGGATTCAGATGGGGCAGCAGGCCCGTCTGTTCGAATACCGCTCGGGCGGCGGCCTCCAGGTAATCCACGGTGCTGTCGTAGCCCATTTCGGCGAGAGCCTCACGGGCTGCGCGGTAGCGAAGTTCCGGCTTCTCACCGAGAGTGAACAAGGCTTCCCGGCAGCCGGCCGCGGCACCCTGACGGGCGATTTCCACCACCTGCTCGATGGAGAGGTAGGGACGATCGAGGTTGCGGGGTGTGGTGGCGAAGGTGCAATAGTGACAGACGTCCCTGCAGAGCTGGGTCAGCGGAATGAACACCTTTCTCGAATAGGTGACCAAGCTGCCGAAGCCGCCGTCGCGCAGGGTCGCGGCGGTGCTCATCAGGGCCGCTACATCGTCCTCTGTGGCCAGGCTCATGGCTTCGGCATGCGAAGGCCGCGTACCGGCAAGGGCCCGAGCCGTGATGGCTGCGCTGTCTGCTCTCATGCACTTCCCCCAATAGGATTGGATACCTGCACGGATGCAGGTGTCGTGACGCTCTCCAACGCCAGCCGCGATGCTATACCGGAGCTGCGCAGGAACGCTACCGAACGGCCGCCATGCTCGCAGGCCAGCAGGGTCTCGAGATCTGCTGGCGAATCCACGTCCAGACTGAGCGTTGGCGACGTAATGACCACTGCATTGAGACCCTTGCTTCGTGCGGCGGCCACGTGCGCGGCACAACTCTGGCGACCGAAGAGAAAGGGGATGACGTCCGGCGGTGAACAGGCAAGGCAGTTGGTGCCTTGACCTTCAGTGTCAGTGACCAGCGTGACGGCGGGTGTTGCGGCGTGGGATGCGAGCACGGCGCTGAAAGCCTCGGAGTTGGCCAGGGGCAGATCGCCGTGGACGATCAGTATGCCCGGTGCGCCGGCTTCCAGTGCCAGCCTGGCACCCTGGGCAACAGCAGCGTTGAGCCCGCCGCCGTCCTTCTCGAGCAGGACGCTGGCGCCGACTTCCGCTGCGAGTGCTGTGACTGCAGGCTCCCGGGACACCACCACGATGCGCTCGATGCCGCGGGTCGCGGCCAGGCTTTCGAGCACGTCCATGGCCATGGCCCGCATCAGGTCGCGACGCTGGCCCGGATCGAGCACCGGTGCGAGGCGGGCCTTCGCGAACTGGAATTGCTTGATGGGGACGATGGCCCACACGACGTAAGCAAGCCTCCCGGCCGGGGGTGATGTCAGGGAGTGTTGGAAGTGGTGATCTCGTTGACGAAATCCACGGCGACCTTCGCCAGATTCATTTTGTCTTGCAACGTTAGCATGAGTGTAGGAGTCGCGATAGCGTCCAGCCCTGACCCGCGAACGTCTTCAAGGAGGCTGGCATCGTGGCTGTCCAGAATGAATCCGTCCAGCAGATCCCCATAGTGTCGGGCCACGGCCAGGGCGTCCTGGGGCAGACCGAGTTCCGCCATTATTTTTGCCGTAGGACCCTTGATGGCAGCACCCTGGATGATCGGTGAAATGGCGACGACCGGCGCGCGCGCTGCTTTCAGTGCGGCCCGCATTCCGGGTACGGCCAGGATGGGGTCGACGCTCAGAAAAGGATTGGACGGACAGATCAAGATGCCGTCAAGGTCGGGAGCAGTGAGCAGTTCCTGGAGCGCTGGGCTCAGGGTCGCCTGCTCGCTGCCTTGGAAACGAAAGCCGGTAACATTCGGCGCACAGCGCTCGCGGACGAAGTAGTGCTGGAAAGCCATTTCGCCAGCGGTGCTGCCGATCATGGTCGCGACATTCTGATCGCACATGGGCAGGACCGGGTGCTGAATGCCGAGGCGCTCGGACAGCCTTTGGGTGACGGTCGTCAACGAAGCCCCAGCGGTCAGCGCTGTCGTCCGGATGAGGTGAGTCGCCAGATCCCGGTCTCCAAGTCTGAACCAGGTCTCGCCGCCGAGTTGCCCGAGGGCCTCCAGACAGTGCCAAGTCTCATTGCGCCGACCCCATCCCGTGTCGGGATTGGCTTCGTTGGACAGGGTGTAGAGAAGGGTGTCGATATCCGGACAGATGCGCAGCCCCAAGTGCTCGAAGTCATCGCCGGTATTGACCACAAACGTGACCTGGCCGGGATTCAAGGTGTTTGCCAGGCCCAGCGCGAGCTTGGCGCCGCCGACACCGCCCGTAAGCGCCAGGATGCGGCGGATCGGCTGGGTCATCGGAAGAGGTCTTCTTCGCGGGGACGTATGAGATCGGCGGCGGTGGCAGTACTGTTTTCGCTGGCGAGTCCGCGAATGAGCACGGCCGGCGTGCCTTCGCCGGCCTGGCCCATGACCAGGCTGGCTGCAGCAGCCAGTTCATCGCCGCGGCCCACGACAGTGACCTCCAGCGTCCGACCGAACATGTCGGGTTGGCCGCGCAGGTCCCAGGCGGTGGTGATTCCCGCACTGCCCAACGCGATACCGCAGGTGCCCACGCGCCACGCGCGGCCGAAGCTGTCATTGATCAGGACGCCGGCCCAGACACCGGTCTGCTCATGGAGCGCTTCGCGCAGGGCGGCAGCAGAGGCATCCGGGTCCTCGGGCAGTAGGAGTGCCCACTGTCCCGGGTCACCGGAGTTGACGTTGGACTGGTCGATTCCGGCGTTGGCGTGGATCCAGCCCCTGCGGTGCTCGACCACGATGACGCCTGGTGCGCCTTTGCGAACCCGGACCACATCCTTGGACTCATCGAGGATCAGTTGCACCAGGCGTGCGTCCTTGCCCGTATCCGCTGCGAGTTGTCTGGCCTCGTCGCCGGGTTCCACCTCAGCGAGGCGCACCGTGCGTCCCTCGGCCTTGGAGACGATCTTCTGGGCCAGCACGATGACGTCTCCGAGCTGCAGGCGCAGCCCTGCGGCCTTCATGGCGTCGAGCAGAAGCTTGGCCAGGTCATCCCCCGAACGGACCTGGGGGATGCCTGGGAGTGCCAGAATCTCAAGGTGTCCGGGCATGCTCAGTGTGCATCCTGGCCGACGATCTTGATCCCGGAGTGGGAGAGCACGCCTTGGCGGTTGATCTGGATGAGGATGGAGGTGAGGGCTTCAGCTGCCGCCGAGTTGGCGATGGGGCCAGCGTGCCAGCCGTTCATGCCAGCCTCGGCAGCAAGATCGATCACCCGCTGGCGCGCTTCCTTGCTGTTGCCGGCGACCAGTACGTCGCATTCAATGGCCAAGGCCGGATCCTGCAGTAGATCTGCGGCGATGTTCTGGAAGGCTGACACCACGTGCACCTCCTCGCCAAGGAAGTCCTGGGCGCGTTTGGCGGCGCAGCCCTCTGCGGGCAGTTGCACCGTGCCGACCTTGGGTGGCATCAACGGCACGGTCACGTCGATGAGGATCTTGCCTGCCAGGTGGGGCTTGACCGATTCCAGGGTCGAGATCTGATGGGCGAAGGGCACGGTGAGGACCACGACATCGCCAGCGGCGGCCGCGTCGACATTGGCCATGGCCTCTGCGGGGGTATCCGGGCTGACTTCTGCCAGCGCGGCAACGGCAGCTTGCGCCTTTTCCAGCGTCCTTGAGCCGATGATGATGCGATGGCCCGCGCGGGACCAGCGAATGGCAAGACCGGTACCGAGATCGCCGGTGCCGCCGAGGATGGCAATGGTTTCGTTCGCCATGAAGTGCTCCCTGTGCTGATGACTTGGGAAATGCCCGTGAATTCGTTCGTGCGTGATCCGGATCGGACAGCGCTACTGTCAGGATGACCTGCTCCCGCGGCAACGCTTTCGGCTGCTGTCAATGACGGATGGCTGACCCACGCGTCGCGCATCGCTTCGCGGACAAGACAGCTTCCACGGTGTATTGGATTGGCGTCGCTTTACTAATCTGAGCTCGCAGGCCGGTCCATTCTCAGGTTCATCCTCTCGAGAGCTGGCCGTAGCCATCGGAGCGCGGCGCATTATTCCCCAAATGCACCGCCGCGGCCAATGGATAGCAGCATGAGATGGCGCAGCCTGGCGGGAGGAACTGGCCGGAACTGGCACCTGCGCCAACACAACCATGGTCTCATAGGCTCGGGTCGGCGGGTCTCAACTTGACCCGGGGGCCTCGCACTGCCGTAATCCGCATCTGACTGGGTGTCATGGGCGGCGATTCGATGCGGTTAGGCGTGATGTCGGGAGCGGAAGCGCCACAGCCGATCGAGGCTTATGTGGAGCGTGCTCGCGAGCTGGAAGCAGCGGGTCTGGACGATCTCTGGATGGCGCACACGTTCTCCTTTGATGCGGTCGCGGTACTCGGCCTCATTGGTCGTGAGGTGCCAGGTATTGGTGTCGGTACCGCGGTGACACCAACTTATCCACGTCATCCCATGGCCCTGGCGCAGCAGGCGTTGACCAGCGCCGCCATGACAGGCAATCGATTCACCCTGGGCATCGGGCTCAGCCACAAAGTGCTCATCGAGGATATGCTTGGCCTGTCCTACGCAAGACCCGCGGCACACATGCGGGCCTACCTCGAGGTGCTGCTGCCACTGCTACGGGGCGAGCGTGTGGCGGTCGCCAACCCTGAGTACGAGGTGACCGGCATTCAGCTGGTCACGCCCGGGACCGAACCACCGTCGGTGGTGCTGGCTGCGCTGGGTCCTGCAATGCTTCAGCTGGCCGGCGAAGTCGCTGATGGGACCAGTCTTTGGATGGTGGGTGAGCGGACGCTGGCGGAGTATATCCTGCCGCGCCTTTTGCGCGCTGCTGAGGCTGCAGCCAAGCCCCGACCCCAAGTGATCATGGCTCTGCCGGTGGCGGTGGTCGCAGATCCCGATGCGGCCCGGGAGCAGGTGGCGCAGGATCTCACCGTATACGGACAGTTGCCCTCGTATCGAGCCATGCTGGATCGAGAGGGTGTGGCAGGACCGGCAGACTTGGCAGTGCTTGGAGATGAAGCGCTGCTGATGGGTGCCCTCGATCGGTTCGCCGATCTGGGAGTTACCCACTTCAACGCGTCCATCATGGATGTGGAGGTAGGCGCCTGGGAACGCACGCAGACGTGCCTGGCTGCCTGGAGCAAGCAACGGGCGTCATGATGGCCCCGTTAAGGATACGCTGATTGGCGAGGGGTTCTTGGGCACATGGACGTGCCGTTCGCGGAGTAATGATCGAAGTCATTGCTCCGGCAGGAGCTTGGTGCACATCCGGCCAAGCCGGACCAAGCGTGTTCTGATCGGATCGGTACGATTGGATCAGTATTCCTCGACAGCGGACTGAAAGCATTTTTCAGCAACCTGACAGGTATCGATCACGAGAGGGAGAGAGATGAGTGATGCATTGGCAGGAGACAGCCTCGAGGGGCTGATCGCCGAAGAAGTATCGCGGGCACGGCGTCGTGCCCGGCTGTCGCAGCGAGAGCTGGCGACGCGTGCTGGATTGACGCAGGCGGCCGTCAGCCGGCTGGAATCCGGTGACCGACTGCCCCGGTTGGAGACCTTGCTGTCGTTGGCGGAAGCCAGTGGCCATGTACTTGAAATCCGGCTCAAACGGCCGCGGCAGGCAGGCGGGGCTTCGCTGCGCCGGGGCTGAGGCCTCGGCCACCTGGAGTCTGTCTGTTTGGAGCGGATTGGGGCGTCATGTCTCCAGATCAGCAGCAAGACCGACAGACTCCAGAGTGCGCCCTCTCCACGTGCGGCAGAGGGCGGTATCATCGGTGGCATTTTTAGAGGGGCTTGCGGCGCGCGTTGGTTTAAGAGGCGCTCATAGGCCACCTCATCCTTCAGGTTTGGGCTGGTGCCGTTGCCGTTATTGGGTGGCCTCGGCCGGTCCCGTCGGTTAGCCTGCCAAGTGTCGGGGCTTGGTTACGCAGTAGCAGAGGAGTGGGTATGGATGTCCAAGGTGTGAGGGCCGTTTACCGCCGTTACGCGCGTCACTATGATCGCTATTTTGGCAAGGTCTTCCACCAGGGGCGCAAGCTCGCCATCGAACAGATGGGTATCCTGCCTGGACAGCATGTGCTCGAAGTGGGTGTGGGGACAGGCCTTTCGCTGCCTGAATATCCTCAGGACGTTCGAGTGACGGGAATCGACCTTTCTCCGGAAATGATAGAGGGTGCGACCGCCCGAGTCGAAGCCTTGGGCATTTCCGGCGTGGATCTGCACGAAATGGATGCCAGCGCCATGGGTTTCCCCGATGCCAGTTTCGATCACGTCGTGGCCATGTATGTACTGTCTGTAGCGCCCGAACCGGAGCGGGTCATCGCCGAAATGCGGCGCGTCTGCAAACCTGGCGGACGTTTGTATATCGTTAATCACTTCCGCCATGCGAATTTTCTGATCAGTGCCTTCGAACGTGCCATGGCGCCCTTGTCTCAGTTGCTCGGGTTCCGGCCCGACTTTGCCCTCGACGAATTCATTGCCCGCAATGATCTCGAGGTGGTCGACACCAAGCCTGTAAATCTCTTCGGTTACTGGACGCTGCTGACGGCTGCACGCGAGCCTGCAGCGGATGTGATGAGCAGCGCCGACGCGCGTCCGGCGGGGAGTCATTGAATGAGTCAGTCGGTACGTGACCAGCTCCTGAAGCTCGGACTGGTTGATGAGCGCAAGGTGTCAGATGCCAAGCGGGAGCAGCGGGCCGGGGCCAAGCAGGCGAAGAAGGCACGCAAGAGCCGAGGCAAGGCCGACCCTGCTACGGCAGTCGCACAGGACACGGCGCGCGTCCGCGCGGAGGCGGCGCTCAGGGCCCGATCCGAAAGGGATAAGGAAGCAGCCCGCAAAAAGCGTCTGAATGAAGAGCGTAGTGCGCTGAAGGCGCAGGTGGCGCAGATCATCGATCGCCGACGGGAACCGCGCTCTAAAGGCGAGATTGCCTACAATTTCGTGCATGGCAAGAAGGTGAAGCGAATCTACGTTACCAGGGAACTGCTCGATGGATTGAGCGCTGGGCAGATGGGCGTGGTGCGTGCGGGCGAGCGTTTCGAGGTGGTGCGGCGTGAGGTGTTCGAGCGGCTTTGTGAAATCGATCCCAACTCAGCGGTATCGCTGCATCCCATGCGTCAGGAAGGGGCCGCGGAGGACGACCCCTATGCGGACAAGCCCATCCCCGATGATCTGATGTGGTGAGGCGCGTCGCGCCTTGCGCGATCGGGTGAATTATCAGGGGAACTATCAGGGGAACTCCCAGCGGGCCTCTTCGCCGCGCACGTCCACGTGAATAAACGGGCCCCGATGGGGGCGTGGGCCATACAGCCCCAGTCCGCCCACGAGCCTCGGCGACGGCGGGTCTGAGAACGTGTCCTCGACGATCTGCTGCAGGATCCGTGCTTCGGTAACGTCTGAGATGCCGTTCCCGGTCAGATCATCCATGCGCCCATCACCAACAGTGTCGACGAAGATGTCTGCAGCCGCCCCCCAGACATGGCGTGAAAACGGCACGTTGCCGATGCTGCGGTTGTACCAGGGTGTACGATAGCCGCTCATGACATGAAGGCTTTCAGTGCGGATGCCACGCTGATTCAGTTCCGCCAGGAGCAGTTCAAGCTTTTCTACCAAAGCAGGTTGCAGCACCAGATACTTGGGCCAGTGATCCGGCTGCTGCTTGCAGAGAAACTGACCCAGGGTGAAGTGAGGAGAAACCGGCAAGGCCAGCATGTCCTCCGCCACTTCGATCAGGCCCGAGGGCGGTTGATGGATGGCCGGCCGGTTCCCGGATGCTGCGGGATAGTGGCCGATGCGATAGCCGTTCAATTGACCGTCCTGCACCGCAGCCAGCGGCACCTCGACGAGCAGGTGAAGTTGGACTACTGCACCGTCCTTGCGGGTGATCTCAGCGCGATGCCAGCCTGCCTTTGCCGGGGCGCGCCAATGCCAGCCGCCAGGTGCAGCTTCGATCTTCAATTCGCCATCGATGTGCAGCTGGTACTCGCCTGACCGGGCGTCCGGTACCCGCAAGGTCACGTCGTCGTTGGGAGGATGGAACAGCGCGAATTCGCGATAGAGGATGGTCTTGGACAGAGCAGGTGAACTGACGGTGGTCACGAACGGCGCCCAGCCTGGATCGAAGTCGTCGGCCAGAAGCGCTAGCGGCCACAGCAAAGCCAGTGCGAGGATCGATCTCGGGAGCTTCCAGCAGGACAACCACCGACGCATGTTCATCAGGCCTTTAACGGATGAATGGGGTCGGGGTCGAAACCGCCGGTGCCGCCCCCAGAAGTGCTTCGAGGACAGCTCCATCGCGTCGATACACATCCTCAGCATAATGCACGACGTCATCATCTTCGATCCATGCCGTCCAGTAAAGCAGGTGCACAGGCAGCGGTCGCGACAGCCGGACGGTGGTTTCCCGTCCGCTGTCGATAATGGCACGGATCTGGTCCGGGTCGAGCGTTGCGACCGCCGGTCGCCGGACCAGCAGCCAATCTACGAGGGCCATGGGGTCGCTCAGCCGAATGCAGCCGGAACTGATGGCGCGATCGGCATGGGCAAAGACTCCGCGGGCGGGCGTGTCGTGCAGATAGACGTTATGGACATTGGGGAACATGAACTTGACTTGGCCCAGAGCGTTGAGAGGCCCCGGCTTCTGCCGCAGCCGGAACGGAAACGCACGCGGTGTCACCGCGAGCCAGTCTACGTTGGCCGGATCGATCTCTTCCTCCGCTGAGCCCCAGCCCTTCAGGACGGTGAACCCCATCTGCTCCAGATAGCTCGGGTCCTTGCGGATCAAGGGCAGGTGATCTTGTGCGGCAAGGCGTGGGGGCACCTCCCAGGAGGGATTGAGTACGAGATAGGTCATGCGATGGGAGAACACTGGCGTCATGCGAAAGGGCAGGCCGACGGCAACCGGTTGGCGCAGAACTTCGGTGCCTTCCGCGTGAACGCTCATCTCGAAACTGGCGATGTTGACCATCAGATACTCTGGCCCGAGGTCCCTGGGTAACCAGCGCCAGCGTTCCAAATTGACCTTGAGCTGATCGATGCGCTGTTCGGGCGAGACGTTCAGCTCCGCCAGGGTCCTGGCTCCGACCACGCCGTCCGCGTTGAGGCCGTGGCGGCGCTGAAAGCGCTGTACGGCCACCTCGACGGCAGTATCGAAGGCGTCGCCGTTGGCCCAGGCCGTTGCGATGTCGCCGAGTTCGGCCAGTCTGCGAGCGAGGGCATTGACCCGCACACCCGAGTCTCCGCGACGCAGAGCGGGGCCGGGGTCGACAATGGTCCAGGACTCGCTGTCACGCAACGCGCGCTGCATGGCGAGACGAGCGCGCAGGGCGACGTAGGTATGATGGGTTGGTAACAGCCTTTCCAGCGCTGCCTTAACCGGAACGTTCTCGGCCTTCAGGGCGGCGTAGAGGTGCGGCAACAGGCTCGTGTCTGTTGCTTGTACGAACCATTTCGGATCGATAACCAGCGGGTCCACCTTGCCGTCGGCAAAGTGTCTGGCCAGGGTGAGAAAGGCATCGGATGCGAGCAGTTCGAGGTCGACGTAGTGCCTGGGTTCGAGGTCGCCATTGGAGCTGAGTACCCGGCTCAGACTCTGCTCCAGGGCATCGAGGTGGTAGTCCTCAGGGCGCAGTCCTTCGTCGCGGGCGCTGCGGATGGCATCAGGAAGCTGCATGAGTGCTTCCGTGAGCGGACGGCGGTCTTGCAGCCAGAGTGTGGCGTACGATCGTGCTTCGTAGAGGTCCTGCAGCAGCTCCGTTGCCAGCAGCACCTGCCCTCCCGCCTCGAGTTCACCTGCTTGGCCCAGGGTCTCCAGCCTATGGCGCAGGGACTCGGCGACAGGGTCGGTGGCGACGGGGACAGCCGTGTCGGCTCGAATAGGCAAGGCATGCAGACAGAGGTAAATCACTGCGGCGATGATCATGGATGCTACGTAAGGCATTCAACCGGGTCCGTAGCCGAGGCCAATGCATTGGACCATACACGCTCGCGGAATGGACAATCACCAGCATCAATCGACCATTATCAGCCTGATGGAATGGCAGGTTCAGCAATGTGTCAGGCAGTCCTGGGATAGGAGAGCGCGTGTTCATGACCATTATCAATGCGGAAACGGTGACCCTGCAGCCGGCGTCACCCGACGATCCAGAGTTGGCGGCAGAGCTGATCCACGCTACGGAACCCCATATTTTCGGCTATCTGCACGATCACGACATGGCGCTGGTACGCAGTCATCTTGGCTATCAGTGGCAGCAGACTGACAGCCTGTTCTCCCATCGCCACTGCACTGCGGCGATGGGGGATGGAAAGCTGGCAGGGATAGAGATCGGCTATGGTGCCGCGAAGCAGGAGCAGGCGGCGGCGGCCATGATGGAGCACGCCATGGCTCACATGACGCCAGCCCAGTTTGCCCACATGGCGACCTGGTTCGAACATGGCCATTACGTGTTGCCGCCGGTGCCGGATGACGCGTGGTACCTGCAGCATCTGGCTGTCATTGCGCAGGCGCGGGGCAAGGGCGTGGGTGAGCGGCTTCTGGTCAATGTCCTCGAGCGCAGCCGTGAGGCAGGTTTTGCGCGGGTTCTGTTGGACCTCTACGCGGAGAATCCTGCTCGCCGCCTCTACGAACGCATGGGTTTTGAGGTCATCGTCGAGACACTGGTGCGGCCGTTGCTCGAACGCGGTATCCCGCTGCATCTGCGAATGGAGTGCAAGCTGCGGGCGTGAAAATCAAGGAGGGAGTGGTGTCCCGGGCAGATCGCATGCATCCCACCCGCTGCCCGTCGTGCAGGACGCCTGGTAAATCTGCCCGGGACCTCGATGAGGCTAGGGCAGAGGTCATGGCTGCGCCTTGATCCAGATCAGTTTCCACTTCGATAAAATACGAAGCCATCCCTCAGGGAGGCTCTGAATTGGGTGCGACGGCGCGCTGCCTGAGTTGCGTTGCTTGGAAAGGCAGCCAGCCTTTCCTGCGCAGGGCGCCTTCCCATCACACCGTCGGAGAGCCGCAGAGCTGCGGCTCTCCCAGTTCAGAGCACCTTCAGCATCGGTCTGGCCTGGTCGCTTGTGCCCGGTCTTAAGATCTGCGACGTCGGTAGCCCTGAGTCGGTGAAGTTTCCGGTCTAAAGCCAGCGCAGGCGTACCGTGGCGTCGATGGCGGCTTGAATCTCCGGGTTGGCGAGCATGGCGTCGAGTTCGAACGTTTCGCGGCCGTCCAGGTAGCGGTTTACCAGCGGCACGAGCCGCCGCACCGCGCGGCCGAGGTCAGCCTCCACCGGGCTGATGATCGCCAGCATGGGATCAGGGCCCCGCGGCAGGTTCAGATGATCGAATCCCATCACTTTGGATATGATTTGCCCGAGCGGCGTTCGCCGACGCATGTGGCGAATACCCCAATGGTTGATGTGGTGGGCTAAGGGCATCTTGCGGGTGTCGAGTTGCCCGCGTTCGAACAGGCGCCGGAAGCCGACTTCGACGAGCTCCCTGGCCAGCAGCCGCGGAAACTGGTTGTTGTCCACCCAGCCAACGCAGCGGAAATCCGGGTTGAGCAGGAAATCCACTGGCGCGAAAAAGGGATCGAATTCGTGGTAACCAAGACGCTTGAGGTTCTCCTGGATGCCCGGGTGACCGATGGAACTCACCGATGCAATGCGCGGTAGTCCAAGGCGTTGATAGACCACCTGAGCAAGGCTGGTGCAGCTGACATATTCGGGATCCGGGTCGCAGGTGTAGAAATTGTAGCCGCGGGCCTGGGCGATGGCGTCATGGGCGGCGGCCCCAACCTGTTCGCCGTGCTCTGGGCGCAGGGCATGGTGGCGGTAGACTTCAGCGTAGGCCACGTAGCGTGCATTCAGGAAGACGTTCAATGGCACCGCTCGCAGCCCCTTTTCGTAGGTCTCCACCACGGCGGGGAAGCGTTTGCCGTCAGCCTTCAGGATGGCGAAAACGGCCGCATGAGGGCAGTAGCCCTTGGGTTCACTCAAGGATGTGTAGACGGAATTGCCATCGAGATTGACGTTGGCGAGCAGCACATCGCCTGGCTGAAGTTCCAGCCCCCGATAGCGAACCAGATCGCCATCGAATTGATACTCGGCGAAGGCAGCTAGCTGCCGCCACTTGCCGAAGGGCCAGGAGCTGGAACGGTTGACCTCGATCTTCAGGTCGACGTCCGGACCTGCGAGCTGATGGTGTTCAGGCGCATCCGGCAATCGCAGGCCTTGATGGGCCAGCACCCGACCAAGTGAGGATCGGTCCGGCAGCAGAGCTTCGAGCCGCTGGCGCTGGGTCCGATCCAGATAAAGGTTCAGCTCGATGAGATTGTCGACGAGTTTGTCTGCCCGCAGCGCTCCGGCCGCGGCTTGTACTTCAGCGCTGGCCAGCAGTTTCTGGAGCACCCTATGGCGCCAGTGACTGGCCGCGAGTTTGGCGCCAAGAATGGCACGTGCGTCGCCCTGCGTTCGTGGCAGATTCAGATAGCCGTGATTGCCTGCGCGGATGTGGTCGCCTAGGACTAGGGGACAAGCGGCATCAGGCAGCACCGTTTCGAAAGCGGTCATGCAGAATCCTTGTCCGGTGGGCGGGGAGACGACGCCTTGCTGGTGGGCGGCTCGCGGTCGCTGCGAAGGCTAATGGCAGATTGGGGAAAATGCCATGTATGAGGCGGACATCAAAGCATTCAAGACGCTTTGGCGCAGCACCATATCGAAAAAATGGCCCGCACCGGGGTGCGGGCCCTATCAAGAGGAGGGAAGCTCAGGCAGCCCGTTCGGAGAGAGAGGGCAGGGAAGCCGCCTGGCGGGCATCGACCCACTGGCCAGAGGTCGATGGACGGGGGGAGGGGGCGGCGTGTGTGATCCTTGGGGAGCTATCGTCCGGATCAGCCAGCAGGACAGTACGCAGACCCCCGAGATTGAGTGCGTCGGCAATGCCGAGCCAAGCGTCGAGCCCGTCGGCCAGCCATGAACCGATCAGTGACCGATTCTCTAATGCGCCCTGAGGCGAATGGGTTTCGGCTCTGCAACGGGTTTCGGCTCTGCAAGGATCCATGGCTTCAGCCTCTTTACGTCTTGCTTGAGTCAATGACCAGATCGGGCGTACTTCCCTTTTCCTAGACAATTATTGCGCCAACATTGACCACACACTGGAGGGTTTCTGGACTTTCCCGCACCCGTTCTCTTTTAATGCTTTAAAAAACAGTAGGATAGCTTTTTTGGAGAAGCGCTCCAGCAGTGACGAACGCTTGGTATGATCGCAAGCAAGGTGGCCCAGGTGGCGATTCGCGCCTGGGAAGTCCGGATTCTGCTTTGGCCGCGGTCAAGCTTGGCGCAATTCGGGCCCCGCCAGCACTGAGGCGGTGCATGAATTTTTTCAATGATTCGTATGCAGTCGCCTCGAAAAATGTTTGACGGCACGATTTCAGCAACCTGTCGCGCGGCGACGGTCTACGATGACAGGAAGCGCGGAGGTGAACGGCCAGGGCCGGAGTCGCGGTGGACGTGATCGGACCTTCCCTCAGAAGCCTATCGGGTGTGGTGCGCGTGCCCAGCGGATCTGCGGGTGTTCTGGTGGCGTTTTTTGCCCGCTCCAATGTAACGGGCCGGAAGTCGGCGTCGATCTCGGATCCCTCAGGCGGGGTACTTCCTGCTAGAAAACAATCGTAACTGATGGTTACAATCAGTCAGATCATCCGCCCACCATTCCAGATAGGGTCGTGGCGCCACGAATGGCGGCCGGCCGGGTGTCCGCACAGCCCGGTGATGGCCGTCACGGAGCGTTGGACCGAGGGGGAGCAGCAGCGTTGATGAAGCCTACCGACATCAAGAATCCCGACTACTTCCACAAGGTCGTGGACTGCCAATGGGCCTGCCCGGCTCATACGCCGGTCCCGGAATACATTCGCCTGATCAGTCAGGAGCGCTACACCGAGGCCTACATGGTGAACTGGGACTCAAACGTTTTCCCGGGAATCCTCGGTCGAACCTGCGACCGGCCCTGTGAGCCCGCCTGCCGCCGTGTGCGCACGGAGGAAAAACCGGTAGCTATCTGCCGTCTGAAACGGGTGGCGGCGGATCACAAGGGTGACATCCGCGATTACCTGCCGCGGATCCCCGAGCAGAAGAATGGCAAGAAGATTGCGCTCATCGGCGCTGGGCCGGCCTCGCTGGCGGTAGCCCGTGACCTCATGCCGATGGGCTACGAAGTGCACGTGTTTGAGCGCGATGCCAAGGCCGGCGGCATGATGCGCTCTCAGATCCCGGCTTTCCGGTTGCCGATGGATGTGCTCGAGGAGGAGGTCAATCTCATTCTCGACATGGGCGTGGTGTGTCACTTCGGCGCAGAAATCACCTCCATGCAGGCGATCCTCGATCAAGGCTTCGACGCGGTATTCGTCGGGACGGGTGCTCCCCGCGGTCGCGATCTGGACCTGCCCGGGCGTGCGGATGCGGAACCCTTCATCCATCTTGGCATTGACTGGCTGGCCTCAGTGGCCTTCGGTCACACGGAGAAGATCGAGGGGAAGGTGGTGGTTCTCGGTGGCGGCAACACCGCCATGGACTGCTGCCGCACCTCGCGCCGCCTCGGCGCGGAATCGGTGCAGGTGGTGGTGCGCTCCGCCTTCGAGGTGATGAAGGCCTCGGAGTGGGAGAAGGAGGAGGCCATCGCGGAAGGTATCCCGATCATCAACAATCGCCCACCTAAGTCCTTCGTGGTCGAGGACGGCAAGCTTCGCGGCATGTACTTCGAGTGCGTCGAACCGGTGCGGCAGGGCGACGGCCGCCTGAAGTACGAACCCACCGGTGAGCCTGACGTCTTCATCGAATGTGACCACGTGCTGATCGCCATCGGCCAGGACAACCATTGCCCCTGGATCGAGCGCGACCTCGGCATCGAGTTCGACCGCTGGGACTGCCCGGTGCTGGACAAAGAGACCCTGCAATCGGGCAACCCGAAGATCTTCTTCGGCGGTGATGCGGCCTTCGGTCCCGAGAACATCATCTGGGCTTCGGCCCATGCCCACAAGGCGGCCATCTCCATCCACCTGTTTTGTCAGGGCAGGGACGTGAAGGCCGACCGGCCGCCGGAAGGGCTGAACCTCGTTTCCCAGAAGATGGGCATGCACGAGTGGAGCTACGACTCTGAGCACGATCCGGCGCCGCGCTATCACGTTCCGCACGCGGATCTCGCCCACTCCCTGGCCAACGTCAAGATCGAGGTCGAACTCGGCTTCGACCGTCATCTCGGCGCCAAGGAAGCCCAGCGCTGCCTGAACTGTGACGTCCAGACGGTGTTTACGGAGAAGCTCTGTATCGAGTGCGATGCCTGCGTCGATATCTGCCCGATGGACTGCATCACCTTCACCGAGAATGCCGAAGAATCCGATTTGCGCCAGATGCTGATGGCGCCTGCGGACAACCTTGCCCAGGACCTTTACGTCTCCGACGCGCTCGTGGATACCGGTCGGGTCATGGTCAAGGATGAGGACGTGTGTCTGCATTGTGGTCTGTGTGCCGAGCGCTGCCCAACGGGCGCCTGGGACATGCAGAAATCCATCATCAACCTTCCGCAGGTGCATGCATGACCGTTCCGATCCAGGCAGTCAACGATTTCGTCATCAAGTTCGCCAACGTCAATGGCTCCGGATCGGCCAGCGCCAACGGCATGTTTGCCAAGGCCCTGTTCCGGATGGGCATTCCCTGTGCGCCGCGCAACATTTTCCCCTCCAATATTCAGGGACTGCCCACCTGGTTCGAGGTGAGGGTCTCTGAGGCGGGTTATCTCGGGCGTCGTGAAGGCGTCGACCTGATGGTGGCGATGAACGCGGAGACCTATGCCCAGGACGTTGCCGAGGTTCGGCCAGGTGGTTTTCTGCTCTACGACTCGACCAAGCCCTTCCCCAAAACCCTTCGACGTGATGACGTCAGTCTCATTGGTGTTCCGATCGCTGAATTGATTCTGGGCGAGTTCCCTGACCCCAAGCAGCGGCAGCTGTTCAAGAACATCGTCTATGTGGGGGCTTTGGCGGAACTGCTGGAAATCGAGTGGGCCGTGCTCACAGGCATGATCGAGGAGCAGTTCAAGGGCAAGGAAAAGCTGATTGGCCCCAACGTTCGGGCCCTGGAGATCGGCCGCGGCTATGCCCGTGACTACCTTCAAGCGCCACTACCGATTCGCGTTGCCCGCTGCGATGGAGTCGGGGACTCGATCCTTATCGACGGCAATACCGCTGCTGCCCTGGGCTTTCTCTGGGGCGGGGCAACGGTGGCGGCCTGGTATCCGATCACTCCCTCCACCTCGCTTGCCGAGGCCTTCGAATTACATGCCGGAAGATTGCGGCGCGATGACGCCAGCAAGCGCAATCGCTTCGCCGTGCTGCAGGCCGAGGACGAGTTGTCTGCCATCGGCATGGTGATCGGCGCTGGCTGGAACGGTGCGCGCTCGTTCACGGCCACCAGCGGGCCGGGGCTGTCGCTGATGCAGGAGTTTCTTGGTCTGGCGTATTTCGCCGAGATACCCGCCGTGCTGGTGGACGTCCAGCGGGCTGGGCCTTCTACGGGTATGCCCACCAGGACGCAGCAGTCCGACCTGCTGCTTGGCGCCTATGCTTCCCATGGCGACACTAAACACGTCATGCTGCTGCCTTCGACGCCGAAAGAGTGCTTCGACTTCGCGGTGGAGGCCCTGGATCTCGCGGAGCGGCTGCAGACCCCGATCCTGATGATGACGGATCTGGATCTGGGCATGAACGACCATATCTCGCTGCCTTTCCGATGGGATGATGCACGCTGCTATGACCGCGGCAAGGTGCTCGACGCAGATGGCCTCGATGCGGTGGAGAAGTGGGGTCGCTATCTGGACTTGGATGGGGATGGCATTGGGTGGCGGACGCTTCCCGGGACGCATCCGGAAAAGGGCTCGTTCTTCACTCGCGGTACGTCCCGCGACGAGTATGCGAAGTACACCGAGAGTGGTGAGGTTTACCAGCGCAATATGGAGCGACTGGAGAGGAAGTGGGCCACCGCTGCGACCTTGGTGCCGAAAGCGGAGATCCGTGAGGGCAGCAAACCCAAGGCCTGCGGCATCATTTACTATGGGACTTCCGAGCCGCCGATGGCTGAAGCGCTGCTGGCACTTAAGCGCCAGGGTATCGAGCTCGATGCCATGCGCATCCGGGCCTTTCCTTTCGGCGCCGAAGTCTATGACTTCATTGGTCGCCACGAGACGGTGTTCGTGGTCGAGCAGAACCGGGATGGCCAGCTCCGCAGCCTCCTGATCATCGAAGGCGATCTCGACCCGGCCTCTCTGGTACCGGTTCTCCATTATGACGGCATGCCGTTGCCCGCCCAAGTGGTGGAGCGGCATGTGGCTGAATATTTCGCCGCTCATCGCAAGCCGCGGCTGTCGGAGGTGACCCCGTGACTTATGTCGCCAAACCCAGGACCCATCACCCCAAGCTGCCGCGCAACGAACTCGGCCTCACGCGCCGGGATTACGAAGGAGCGGTGTCCACCCTTTGTGCGGGCTGCGGCCATGACTCCGTGAGTGCGGCCATCATTCAGGCCTGCCACGAGCTGTCGATTCCAGCCCATCGCGTCGCGAAACTCTCCGGGATCGGCTGCTCATCCAAGACGCCGACCTACTTCCTGGGCAAGTCTCACGGGTTCAATTCCGTGCATGGGCGGATGCCATCGGTAGCCACGGGCGCCAACATGGCCAACCGGGAGCTCTACTACATTGGCATTTCCGGTGACGGTGACACGGCCTCCATTGGTCTTGGCCAGTTCGCCCACATTGTCCGTCGCCGAATCAACATGACCTATGTGGTCGATAACAATGGTACTTATGGGCTCACCAAGGGCCAGTTCTCGGCTACTAACGACAAGGGCTCCACCAGCAAGAAGGGTGCACCCAACCTCTATGAGCCTATCGATCTGGCGATGATGGCGATCCAGATCGGGGCTACTTTCGTTGCCCGAAGCTTCTCTGGCGACAAAGCACAGCTGGTGCCGTTGCTGAAGGCGGCGCTGAAACACGAGGGCTTCGCCTTCCTGGATGTGATCTCTCCTTGCGTGGCGTTCAACAACCACAACGGGTCCACCAAGAGCTACGACTACGTGCGCGCTCACACCGAAGCGATGGCTGTGGCCGACCTGATCCCGATTCACGATGAGATCCGGATCGATTACGCGCCTGGCACAGTGGAGGATGTGGCCATGCCCGATGGCAGCACCCTGCGCCTGCACAAATTGCATGGGGACTATGACCCGCGAGACAGGGTGGGTGCCATGGATACCCTGATGCGTCGGGCGCAGGCGGGTGAAATTGCAACCGGACTGCTGTATCTCGATGACGATCCGAGTGACTGTCACGAGATTCTCAATACCGTGGATGGGCCGCTGGCCAGCCTTGGCGAAGCTGAGCTCTGTCCGGGCAGCCAACGGCTGGAAGACATCAACGCGGCGTTCCGCTGACCCGAGCGGCAGTCCGGCAGTCCGGCGTTCGGCTTGACTTGCCAACGATGACGTGAGGACCCCCGGCGGGGTGATCGCTGACGGTGTTGTCCTGTTAACGGGCATCTACGTTCGGCATAATACGTGCCGCTCGAAAACTCGCTTCGGCCAGGAAGGGCCGGGGCCCAACACGGGATGCATGCACAGTGGCGCTACCGAGCCTCGACGATTATTTCCCCGACTGGAAGCAGCGTGAGGAGCTGGCCGAGGCGATGATTCCGATCATCGGCAAGCTCTATCGCAAGAACGTGGTGACCTATTGCTATGGTCGCGCGCTCTACAACCAGAGCGTGACCAGTCTCATGAAGACCCATCGCTATGTTCGTCAAGTGGCCCGCAACGAACTCTCCGAGTTTGAGAGCTTCCCGATTCTCGAAGCCATGTCTCGCCTCGATCTCGGTCCTTCGCACATCGATGTGGGCAAGCTGACGACTCAGTTCATGGAAGAGTCCGAGGCCGGAGGGGGCGACCCGGAAGCCTTTGTGAGGCGCGAGTTAGAGGGGGTGATCGGCCGTCACGTACCGCCCATCGAGCAGCCTCAGGATGTGGTGCTCTATGGCTTCGGCCGCATCGGCCGCCTGGTCGCTCGGCTGCTGATCGAGAAGACCGGAAGCGGTTCCCAGCTACGCCTGCGCGCCATTGTCGTGCGTCCTTCCGGCGACAAAGATGATCTGCTCAAGCGAGCCAGCCTGCTCCGTCGCGACTCCGTGCATGGCGCTTTCCAGGGCACGCTCAGGGTGGACGAAGAGCACCAGTGTATCATTGCCAACGGCAATGTGATCCGGGTGATTTACGCGAGTGATCCCACGGCGATTGACTACACGGCCTATGGCATCGACAACGCCATCATCGTCGACAACACCGGTGCTTGGCGGGACGAGAAGGGTCTGTCGAAGCATCTCGAGGCAAAGGGTGCCGCCCGAGTCGTGCTCACCGCCCCAGGCAAGGGCAACATCAAAAATATCGTTTCCGGGGTGAACTCGAAGCTCATCGACCCCGAGGACAGGATCATTGCTGCAGCGTCCTGCACCACCAACGCCATCGTGCCCATCCTCAAGGTCATGAACGACGAGTTCGAGATCGTCCACGGCCACCTCGAGACGGTGCATGCCTACACCAATGATCAGAACCTCATCGACAATTTCCATCCGAAGAACCGGCGGGGGCGTGCAGCACCGCTGAACATGGTCATCACCGAGACTGGGGCGTCCTCCGCCGTAGTGAAGCTGATGCCTGAGATGGCGGGCAAACTCACCGGCAACGCGATCCGCGTGCCGACCCCGAACGTGTCGCTGGTGATCTGCAATCTGACGCTTGGCCGCAGCACCACGGTCGCAGAAGTCAACGAGTATATGCGGGACGTGGCTCTGAACTCGGCGCTGCAGAGGCAAATCGACTTCACCACCTCGCCGGAGGTGGTCTCCAGTGATTTCGTGGGCAATCGCCACGCCTGTGTCGTCGACGGTGAGGCCACCATAGTCGATGACAATCGCTGCGTGCTTTACGTCTGGTATGACAACGAGTTTGGCTACAGTTGCCAGGTGGTGCGGATCGTCCAGAAAATGGCGGGCATCAAGTATCCGCTGATCCCGTTCGACGTGGCTCGTACAGGCTTCGGCTGACAGGCCTGAGACTGAACGGCGCCGAGAACTGTGTTTGACGCCCAACTTTTGGCCGGTTGAAGTGGCAAAACGAGGGCTCGATCTCTATAATTTTGGGCGCCTTACAGATCGGGTCCTTGGCCTTGCTGCTTGCGATGGGTCCCGGTTTTTCTCCAACGTCTCATGATTGCGCGCGATGCTCCCCGTCCGAAACCGGGGTGTGAGGTCATCCGGCTGCAGCAGGGCCATGACGGATTCATATTTAGCCAATGGCCTGCCGTCGCGGGGCCCGTAGTTGGCGCGATCAGCCGGTGGCCCTTACAGGCTTCCTCCTCCAATTGCTGGGAATGGGTACTGCAAAGGCATGATCAGGATCAAGCGCGGCCTCGACCTCCCCGTTTCGGGGCGTCCGGAACAGACCATAGATAATGCCCGCCCCGTGCGTCAGGTGGCTGTTATAGGGGATGACTACCTGGGCATGAAGCCGACCATGTACGTCCAGGAGGGCGATCAGGTCAAGCTCGGACAGGTGCTGTTCGACGACAAGAAGAATGAAGGGGTCGTGTTCACTGCCCCTGCAGCAGGTAAGGTCAGTGCCATTCATCGCGGTGCCAAACGCGCCTTGCTGAGTGTCGTCATCGATGTCGACTCGGGTGACGAGGACGCCGAGCAGTTCGAGGCCATCGGCAGCGCGCAGATCGCCGGTCTCGATGCGGCAGCCGTCGAGAAGGCGCTGGCGAGCTGCGGTCTCTGGACGACTCTGCGGACCCGCCCCTTCAGTCGCATTCCTGCCCTCGGCACCCGACCCCGCTCGATTTTCGTCACGGCCATGGATACTGCGCCCCTGGCGGGGGATCCAACCATCATCATCAATGAGGAGGCAGAGGCCTTTGGCACGGGCCTCGACCTGCTGGCACGGCTCACGGATGGCCCGGTGTTTCTTTGTACTGCTCCAGACGCCAAGCTGCCCACGGGTAGTGACGCCCGCATCCGTCACGAGACGTTCAGTGGGCCGCATCCGGCGGGTCTGGTGGGCACGCACATCCACTTCCTTGATCCGGTTGGCGCAAAGCGGACCGTCTGGAGCATCAATTATCAGGATGTGATTGCCATCGGCCATACCCTGACCACCGGTCGACTCTACACCCAGCGCGTGATCGCCCTCGGCGGGCCCCCAGTGAAGAGGCCGCGACTTTTGCGCACACGTATGGGGGCCAACGTCGACGAACTCCTGGCGGGCGAGACCGAAGGCGGGGAGCTGCGTGCCATTTCGGGAACGGTGCTGTCCGGGCGGGTCGCCCGCGGACCGTTGGCCTTCCTCGGCCCGTATCATCAGCAGATCAGTGTGCTGGCGGAGGATCATGAGCGTGAGCCACTGCACTACCTGCGGCCAGGCGTGAACAAGTTCTCCGTGTTTCCGATTTACATCTCGCGCCTGCTCGGACGCAAGAGCTTCGATCTTACGACCAGTGCCAACGGCTCGCCCCGGGCCATGGTGCCCATCGGCACCTACGAGACGCTGGTGCCCATGGACATGCTGCCGACGCAACTGCTGCGGGCACTTCTGGTGCAGGACCTGGATACCGCGATTGCGCTAGGCTGCCTCGAACTCGACGAGGAGGATTTGGCCTTATGCACGTTTGCCTGCCCTGGTAAATACGAATACGGGCCCGTGCTGCGGGAAACCTTGACCCGCATCGAAAAGGAGGGTTGAGCGCATGAGCCTCAGAACGTTCCTCGACAGCATCGAGCCGCAGTTCGAGAAAGGCGGCAAGTACGAAAAGTTCTACGCGCTTTACGAAGCTGTGGATACCGCGCTGTTCAAGCCTGGCCGAGTGACCGGCGGTCCCTCCCACGTCCGCGATGGCCTCGACCTGAAGCGGATCATGATCACGGTGTGGATGTGCACCTTCCCCGCCATGTTCGTGGGCATGTACTTCATCGGCCAGAATGCTAACGAAGCCTTGGCCAGCTTGGGGCAGGACAGTGCCGATGGCTGGCGCGGTGCCCTCGTCGGCATGATTGCAGGCTTCGACCCCAACAGCATCTGGGACAACTTCGTCCATGGCGCGGCCTACTTCCTGCCCATTTACGCCACCACGTTCATCGTCGGGGGCTTCTGGGAGATCCTGTTCGCTGCCAAGCGCGGCCACGAGGTCAACGAAGGCTTTTTCGTCACCAGCGTGCTCTTCGCTCTGATCCTGCCCGCCACCATCCCGCTGTGGCAGGTGGCGCTTGGTATTACCTTCGGTGTCGTCATTGCCAAGGAGGTGTTTGGCGGCACCGGCAAGAATTTCCTCAATCCAGCCTTGACCGGTCGGGCCTTCCTCTACTTCGCCTATCCGGCGCAGATCTCCGGCGACCAGGTCTGGGTGGCGGTGGACGGCTACACGGCCGCGACGCCTCTTGGTCTGGCAGCAATTGGCGAGCCCTATGGCCTGAGCTGGTGGGACGCTTTCCTCGGTAATCTGCCGGGCTCCATGGGAGAAGTTTCGACGCTGGCCATCCTGCTGGGTGGTGCTGTGCTGCTCATCATGCGCATCGCCAATTGGCGGATCGTGGCCGGCGTCATGATAGGTATGGTCGGCTGCTCACTGCTGCTGAACATGATCGGTTCCGATTCCAATCCCATGTATGCCATGCCCTGGTATTGGCACTTCGTGCTGGGCGGTTTCGCCTTTGGTATGATCTTCATGGCAACAGACCCCGTTTCTGCGGCCATGACCAACACAGGCAGGATCTGGTTCGGTATCATGATAGGGGTGATGTGCGTCATCATCCGCGTCATCAACCCTGCATTCCCGGAAGGCATGATGCTGGCGATCCTGTTCGCTAACCTGTTTTCACCGCTGATCGACAATGCGGTCGTGCAGTCCAACATCAAGCGGAGGATGGCTCGCAATGCCGCAGCGTAACCGCGATTCCATCGCCAATATACTCATCGTTGCCGTCTCGGTGTGTCTGGTGGCTTCCATTCTGGTGTCGGTGGCGGCCGTGGCCCTCAAACCGGCCCAGGAAGCCAATCGGCTGCAGAACCAGCGACAGAACATCCTGGTGGCGGCGGGTCTGCTGGCGCCGGGGCAGAGAACCAATGCCGAGGGTCTTGGCATCAACGAATTGTTCGACCAGTTTGATGTCCGTGTGGTGGACTTGCGCAACGGTCAATACGTCCAGGACATGGATCCTGAAGAGTTCGATCAGCTGCGATCTGCCCGCGACCCGAATCGATCGCGCAGCCTCTCCGGAAACGAAGACATCGCTACGCTGCGGCGCCTTGAGAACTTCGGCATTGTCTATCTGATGCGTGATGGCGCTGGCAACGTGGAGAAGACGGTACTGCCAGTCCGCGGCATGGGTCTTTGGGGCACCCTGTTTGGCTATCTGGCCATCGAGGGTGATCTGGTCACGGCCGAGGGTATTGCCTTCTATCGCCACCAGGAAACGCCTGGTCTGGGCGGCGAAGTTGACAATCCGCGCTGGCGTGCCCAGTGGGAAGGGCTGCGGCTGTTCGATGAGCAGGGGCGCCCGGCAGTGGAACTGGTGAAGTCTCGGGCTCCCGAAGGCAGCGATGCGCGTCGGCATCAGGTCGACATGCTCGCGGGTGCCACGCTCACCAGTCGCGGTGTGGAGAATCTGGTGAATTTCTGGCTGAGCGATCTCGGCTATGGTGCCTACCTGGAAAAACTGCGACAAGGGGAAGCCTGAGTCATGTCGAGCCCCAAGGAAGTCCTTTTCAGCCCCATTTTCGATAACAACCCCATCGCTCTGCAGGTGCTAGGGATCTGCAGTGCGCTGGCAGTGACGGTAAGCATGGTCAACACGCTGGTGATGTGCGCGGCGGTGATTTTCGTCTGTGCCTTTTCCAACCTCTTCGTGTCGCTGTTGCGTCATGTCATGCCGTCAAGCATCCGTATCATCATCCAGATGACCATCATCGCATCGTTGGTCATCCTGGTGGATCAGATCATCCAGGCCTACGCCTATGAGGTATCTCAACGCCTGTCGGTGTTCGTCGGCCTGATCATCACCAACTGCATCGTACTAGGCCGCGCAGAAGGCTTTGCGCTGCAGAATGGCCCCTATATCTCCTTCCTCGACGGCATCGGTAATGGTCTCGGCTACAGCATCCTGTTGCTTCTGGTGGCATTGATACGGGAACCGCTCGGAGCCGGGACGCTCATGGGCTACACGCTGTTCCAATCCGTCAATGACGGTGGCTGGTATATCGGCAATGGCCTCATGCTGCTGGCGCCGAGCGCATTCTTCATCATTGGCTTGACGATCTGGGCGCTGCGGGCCTGGAAGCCTGCCCAGGTGGAGCCGGTGGAGTATGAGATTGCCGAGAATGTGCAGTACAAGGAGGCCATCTGATGGAGCATTATCTCGGTATCTTCTTCTCGACGATCTTCATAGAGAACATGGCCCTGACCTTCTTCCTGGGCATGTGCACCTTCATTGCCATCTCCAAGAAGATCTCCACCTCCTTCGGTCTCGGCGTGGCCGTGATTGTGGTGCTCGCCATCACCGTGCCTGTGAATAACCTGATTTATCAGTATTTTCTGCGTGACGGGGCACTGGCCTGGGCCGGTTTCCCGAATGTCGATCTGTCCTTCCTGGGCTTCCTGGCCTACATCGGCGTCATTGCGGCGTTGGTGCAGATTCTGGAAATGTTCCTCGACAAGCATGTGCCGGTACTCTATTCGGCGCTCGGCGTCTTCCTGCCGCTGATCACGGTGAACTGCGCGATCCTTGGCGCCTCCCTCTTCATGGTGGAGCGCGATTATACCTTTACCGAAAGCGTGGCCTTCGGGCTGGGCGCTGGCGTCGGTTGGGCTCTGGCGATAACTGCGCTGGCGGGGGTTCGGGAGAAGCTCAAGTACAGTGACGTCCCTGAGGGTCTGCGGGGGCTGGGTATAACCTTCATTTGCGTAGGCCTGATTTCGTTGGGCTTCATGTCCTTCGGCGGCATCGATCTGTGATCGAAAACGGGTGAGGCGGGTGCTGGATCGCACGGGCGATTCGCGAGTAAGACCCACAGGAGTTAGGTAGCGATGTTGGACACAACAGTCATTCTCGGGGTCTCCATGTTCACCGTCACGGTACTGCTGCTGGTGGCCGTGATTCTCGTCGCACGCTCCAAGCTGGTCAGCTCTGGTGCGGTATCGCTGGAGATCAACGACGATCCCAATAAGGCGGTGGAGGTGAGTTCCGGAGGCAAGCTGCTCAATGCACTGGCGGACAAGGGCATCTATTTGTCCTCGGCCTGTGGTGGTGGTGGCTCATGCGGCCAGTGCAGGTGCCAGGTGACTGATGGCGGCGGCGCGTTGCTGTCGACGGAGGAAGGTGCGTTCACCCGTGCTGAAGTCCGTGACGGCTGGCGGCTGGCCTGTCAGGTTCCCGTCAAGCAGGACATGAAGATCCGCATCCCCGAAGATGCCTTCGGCGTCGAACGTTGGGAATGCGAGGTGGTCTCCAACGACAATGTCGCCACCTTCATCAAGGAACTGGTGTTGAAACTGCCGGAGGGTGCGGACGTGGACTTCCGCGCCGGTGGTTTCGTGCAAATGGAAATCCCCCCCTACGAGATGTCCTACAAGGACGATATCGAAGTGGCTGAGGAGTTTCGGGGCGACTGGGATCGCTTTGACGTTTGGCAGTACCGTGCCAAGGTCACCGAGCCCACGGTGCGGGCCTACTCCATGGCCAACTATCCCGAAGAGCGGGGCATCCTCAAGTTCAACATCCGCATCGCTTCGCCGCCGCCGGGAACCGATTTCCCGCCCGGAAAGATGTCCTCCTACATCTTCAAGCTCAAGCCGGGCGACAAACTGACTTGCTTCGGGCCCTATGGAGACTTCTTCGTTAAGGAGACCAAGAACGAGAAGATCTGGATCGGCGGCGGGGCTGGCATGGCGCCGCTTCGTTCGCACATCTTCGACGAGCTCAAGCGCAAGAAGAAGTCTGACGTCAAGATGTCCTATTGGTATGGTGCGCGCAGCCTCAAGGAGATGTTCTACACCGAGGAGTTCGACGAGCTCGATGCCCAATTTGACAACTTCAAATGGCATGTGGCGCTCTCCGATCCACTGCCCGAAGATGATTGGAAAGGGCTGACGGGATTTATTCACACGGTGGTGTTTGATCAGTACCTGGCTAATCATCCGGCGCCGGAAGATTGCGAATACTACCTTTGTGGTCCGCCGCCGATGGTGGCAGCGGTCATGAAGATGCTGGACGATTTGGGGGTAGAACCGGAGAACATCGCCCTGGACGACTTCGGTGGGTGATGCGCCTGTGGCGCCAGCCGGTGCCTCTGTGTCCCGGCTTTGATGTGAGCTCAGTGGGTTAAAGGGAGCGAATCATCGCGCCAGGGATGGCAGGTACCCATCTCCTTACGAAGGGAAGTTTTGCCCCTGGCGGCATTGCCGTCCTCCTCGGTTGCGTACGGGCTGTGCGCGGTCTCTCGTCGGCAGGCACGTTGCCAGCCCCCTAAAAATAGTGGACAACCACACAAGTATTGGACATCCAAAGACCGTTCTGGATGTCCAAGTTGTGCGGGATATCCAAGTTGTGCGCTTGCCAGCGTTTCGCCAGAAACCAACATGCATCACCTGCGGAGCGGGCTGTTGCGGTCCATCCATGGCCCGAACCCCTGCGGGGCGCCCTGCGGGCGACGCATTCTGCTCCTGGCAGAATGCTCCCACGGGGCCTCTGACTGAGCCACAATGGGGCTCGACTCTGAGGGGAGTAGGGCATGATTGACGTAGCGCAGCGGGACCTGCTCAGCCAACTGGCTGAGGTGCAGGGTGAGAAGGTGGGTGTGATCGAGGATCTGCCCGATGGTCGCAAGCGGGTATGGAGCTACGCGGAGCTCGAAGCCAACGCGAGCCGTCTGGCGCGGCTGCTCATTGAGCAGGGGGTTGGCCCGCGGGACAAAGTAATCTGGTGTGGCCAGAATTCGCCCTGGGTCGTCGCCGTGATCCACGCTTCCCGGAAGATCGGCGCGGTGGCCGTGCCGCTGAACTATCGCCTGACCGAGGAGGAGGCCGCCTACGTGGTGGACAACTCCGATGCCGTCCTGGCCTTCGTGGATGCCGAGTTCGCCGGTCTGTTTGAGGCCATCCGACCGCAGACGCCGAGGCTGGCGCAGGTGCTGGTCTTCGACGGTGCGCCTGCACCGGGGCAGCTCCCGGCAGACGAGCTGATCCCGGCCCAGGATCCTTCTGAGCTCGCGCTGCGGATCGAGCCAGGCACGGCCGGAACCATGATCTATACCTCCGGTACCACGGGTAAACCGAAGGGAGCCGTCCGGACCGGTGTCGGCGATCCGGATCAGGTGGCGCGCATGATCGCTTTCTACGGCTATCGGCCCGACGATGTCTACCTGACTACCGGTCCGCTCTATCACTCCGGCCCCAGCGGCTTCATGGCCATCGGGCAGATGCTTGGCAACACGGTGGTCCTGCAGAAAAAGTTCGATCCCGAGGACTGGCTGCGTCTGGTGGATACCTACAAAGTGACGAGCACCTTTTCGGCCCCGGCGCCCGTTCGCATGATCTGCAATCTGCCTGCCGACGTGATCGCGAAGTACGATCGCAGTTCCATCCGGGTGACGATTGCCAACGCTGCACCCTGGTCCTACGCTCTGAAACTGCTCTATCTGGACATCTTTCCGGAAGACTCCCTGTTCGAGGTCTATGGCTCCACGGAACTGGGTGTGAACACCATTCTGCGTCCCGAGTACCAGCGGGCCAAACCGGGGTCCTGTGGCCAGCCGGCACCGGGCGTTGAGATCTGCCTCTTCGATGACGACGGTCAACCGGTCACGGAGGTCGGCAAGGAGGGCGAACTCTACGTGCGCAGCGCCAGCGTGTTCACCACCTATCACAAGGCTCAGGACAAGTACGAAGCCGACCGGCGCGAGGGTGGCTGGCAGACCGTGGGTGACATCGCCTATCGGGATGCGGATGGCTTCTATTACATCTGCGATCGTAAGAAGGACATGATCATTTCCGGTGGGGTGAACATTTACCCGGCGGAGATCGAAGCGGCGCTGGAGACCCACGCGGACATCATCGACGTGGCCGTCTTTGGTATTCCCAATGAGCAGTGGGGCGAGCAGGTGCATGCCCATGTGGTGCTGCGTGAAGGGGCAACGGTCAACGCTGAGGGTGTCCAGGCTTTCGCACGGGAGCATCTGGCAGGCTACAAGGTGCCGCGTTCAGTGGAGTTCGTGGCGGACATTCCGCGCACGGGCACCGGCAAGATCCTCAAGCGGGAGCTGCGCAAGCCCTACTGGGAGGGGCAGGCGTCGCGGGTGGGGTGATGCACCCGATCTGCGCTTTCCCAGGGTCGAACTCAGCGGGGTTTGCAGGCGTTTGTGGGAGCACGCAATGCGCGCCATCGCCCGCAATGCGTGCTCCCGGAACGTCCTGGCGTGTCGAGCAGTTGGCCTCTGGTGCAGCCCTTACAGGTCCTCCGGCGGGCGATTCACCGGATCGCCGTACGCCTCGGGCGGGACGGAGGTGCCGAGAAAGATGCTGTAGCCCTCCGGGCTGTATTCGGCGTGGAGGACGCGCGCAGGAACGGTCACTTGGGTGCCGGCGCGGCAGAGCATCCGTTCGCCGGTCGCGATGTCGGTGATTTCCAGACTGCCGGCGGTGAGGTAGAACTGGGAGCTGAAGTGATGCCAGTGGGCGGTGTTGTCAACCGGCGGAACATCGAGCTCGAGCACATGCTCGAGCCCGACCTGGGTGAAAGCTGCCCGGGCCTCGGCTTCGCCTGGCCAGGCGTCCTGTTTGATCTCGGTGCGTGTCATGGTCTGTCCCTTCAATACCGACACAAGTTGCTAGGTCACGCGCTGACTGCTTTGCGTCACCGGTCTCTCACTTGCCCTTGAACTTTGGCGGCCGCTTCTCCAGGAAGCTGGCCATGCCTTCCTTGAAGTCCTCCGTGCGGAACAGGGGCAGAAGCTGCAGGAAGACGTGATGAACGTGATCGTTGAAGGTTTCGTTCATGCCCATGCGCATCATGCGCTTGGCGGCCTGTACCGCTAATGGGGCGTTGGTGGCGATCTCGGCGGCCAGGGCCTGGGCCTTGGATGCCACCTCGTCCGCCGGCACCACGTGGGCGACAAGGCCCAGTACGCGACATTCTTCGGCCTTCAGCGTGCGACCGGTGAAGATCAGCTCGGCGGCTTTCTCCCAGCCCAGCAGGCGGGGCAGCAGCCAAGTGCCGCCGGATTCCGGCAGCACGCCACGGGCGGTGAAGGCCGCGGCGAGCTTGGCGTTATCCGCCATGATTCTGATGTCACAGCCCAGAGCCATGTCCATACCATAGCCGGCGGCGGAGCCGTTGAGCGCGCAGATGGTGGGGGTATCCAGGTTGTGCATCACCGTCGGCGGCGTAGCTCGCAGGTCGAGATTGCTGAAGCCACCAGCGCTTGAACCGCCGATCTGGCCGCTGGTGAGATCGAGGCCGGCGCAGAAGAAGCGGCCCTTGCCGGTGAGGATGATGCAGCGCACCTCAGGATCGCGGTCGGCTTCGAGCATGCGCTCGGTGACCGCGTCGAGCATGGGGCCCGAGATGGTGTTGCGCTGCTGCTCGCGATTGATGGTGATGGTGGCGACGTGATCGGCCACGGTGTAGAGGACGTCGTCCTCGGCCTGGGGTGCTGCTTCGGCCATGGGTTGGCTCTCCAGTGATCATTCAGCTTGTGGTCGTGGGCCCGCGGTGGGTCGTGAGACTCATCCGCGGGCGGGCATGCGTTCTTCGGAAATACGATACCCCGCTTCCACGGGAATGCGCAGCCACACGCCATCGTCGCGCTTCTCGGTCCAGGGGATGACGGTGACGATGGGGTGGGCCTTGGCTGCCTCGATGGCGGCATCGACGCTGTCGGAATCCGCGAGCTTCTCCACGTTGCGCAGGGTCGGGAAGATCACGGTCCGGTGCCCGGATGCCGCATCGCGCAGCACCTGCTGGGGCCGAATCCAGACCGAATCCACGGACTCGTGGCCGTCGTGCAGCAGGACATGGTCCTCCGGTGCGCGGGCGATGAAAAAGTGGGTGTCGAAGCGCTTGGGCATCATGTCCGGCGTCACCCAGTGGGCAAAGTGGACGAGCCTGTCGCAGGCCAGCCGCAGGTTCTCTCGCTGCAGAAAGTCCTTCAAGGCCACCTCACCGTTATGCAGCGTCGTCCGATAGGTTTCCAGAGTGGCCAGCCGCTCGCCGTCGATCAGGGCATCGCTGCCCGCCGGACGGGCCAGCAGCACGCCGGATTCCTCGAAGGCCTCGCGAATGGCGCCGATCTGCATGGCACGCATCACCGGATCGGCATGGGCCCCGTCGCAGTAGGCCGCCAGCTCTGCATCCGCGTCCTGCTCGTCGATCTTGCCGCCGGGAAACACCAGGGCGCCGGAGGCGAAGTCGATCTGGTGGTGGCGGACCACCATGAAGGTCTCGAGCCCCTCTTCGGGATCGTCACGCAGCAGAACGATGGTGGCGGCGGGTACGGGTGTGGCAGCTGTCTTGCTCTCAGCCAAAGGTCGTTCCCCTCGATGGATCTGGATTAATGGCTTTATATTAAGTCAAAGGAGGCTTCGGCGCATTGATCGCTCAGGGGCACTGGCGGGAACCATGAGCGTCCAGGGCGCCGTTTGGGACTTTATTTTTTCGATTTCGATTAGCCCAACTGGAGCCCTCAGCGGCCCGCCACCACCCGCATGAACGTATCCATCGCGGCCTTCTTGGCGTCGCCCTGGCCGAGGGTGAAGTCCGGAACGATGATTTCGTCGACACCGGCAGCAGCGTAGTCGTCGACGATGGCGGCGATTTCCGCAGGCGTCCCGATCATGGTGGCCATCTGCATCGGAGTCTGCCGACGCTGCTCCAGCCAGGCCTGATCCTCGCTCATGAACAGCAGAGCCTGGGCAGATTTGTGGATGTCCCCGATTTCGCGGCCGAGAGCGGCGCAGTGGTCTTTGAGGACGCCGATCTTGTGGCGCAGGGTGTCGGGGGTGCCCCAGACGTTCCATTCGTCGGCCCAGCGGGCGGCGATCTTCAGGGTCACCTTCTCGCCGCCGCCGCCGATCAGCAGCGGCAGGGGGCGCTGCAGGGGTTTGGGTTCCAGGGAGGCGCCCGTGAGCTGGTAGAAGCGACCGTTGAAGTCGCTCTTGGTCTGGCCATAGACTTCAGTGATCACGGCGCAGGCCTCGTCCAGTCGGGCCAGGCGCTCTGCGACGTCGTAGAAGGGGATGCCGTACTGGCGGTGCTCATTCTCCTGCCAGCCCGCCCCGAGGCCGAGCACGAAGCGGCCGCCGCTGAAATGATCGATGGTGGCGGCCATCTTGGCCAGCACGGCTGGGTGGCGATAGGTGTTGCCCGCCACCAGGGAACCGATCCTGACCCGGGGTACGCTCACCGCCAGGGCGCTGAGGGTGGTGAAGCACTCCGGCCAGGGGGTGCTGGTGTCCTCGGCATTGGGCATGAAGTGATCGGCAAACCAGATGCCGTCCCAGCCCGTGGCTTCCGCATGGCGGCAGAGGTCCAGAACCGTGTCGAAGTTCTGCATGGGCGCAGGCCAGAAGCTGAATTTCATGAGTGCCCTCCAGTTTAGACGATGACACTAACGCAGCCGCGGGACCGAGGTCGACTGCTGATTCGGGGGGACTGAGCCCGGCCAATGGGGCAGAATGCGCGCCCTCATGACAGATTGATGACAACGAGGTGAGTGCATGGGTACGCGCGGTGGGCCAGCCTGGCTGTTGCCGGTCTTTGTTCTGCTGCTCGTGAACGACGTGTCGGCAGCCGAAGTCCAATCCTGGCGCGTCAGCGGGGATCTGCGCTTCGGCTGGTACGCCGACGAGAGGCGAACGCGGACGGGGGAGAAGCAGCGCAACGACGAAGGTCGTATGCGGCTGCGGGCTGCACTCGACGGCGACCTGGGCGGCGGCTGGTCGGCGCGGGGGCGGCTGGCGGCCACCGCGGGCACGGATACGGCTCCGGACCGGTTCTATCTGCGCTTTGATGCACCGACGCGCTCGGGTGCGGCGCTGGGTGATGCGACCCTCGACCAGCTCTATCTGCGGCAGCAGCGTGGGGACTGGCGGGTCACGATAGGCAGGTTTTCCAGCGGTTTCGATTTGGTTGGGGTCGCCGGCAAGGCTCTCGATCGCAAACCTGCCAGCAATGTGGCCATCACCTGGACCGACGGCCTTCATGTCGAGCGCCGCCTCAACGCCGGTTGGCGAGCCCACGCCATCCTGCAGTATCAGGATTCCGATGGGCTGGGTCAGTCCACCCAGGCGCCCCTGGATTATTCCCGGGGGGACAGTCGGGTGGGCACTTGGTTTGCCCTGGTCGCCGAGCCCACGGGGGTGTTCGAGCAGCGTTCCCTGAGCGTCACCTGGATGCCCGATACGCTGGCAGCACGGGGCGTGGCCAATCCGTCGCGCAAGAATTACGTGGCCTTGGATGGCAAGCTGGCGTTGGTCTGGCCCCTGGGGGAGGGTGGCATGCGTCTCGTCGTGGGGGGTGAAGTCGGCTATGCGCCTAATCGGCCCTTGCATGGTGCGCTGACCACCGGAGGAACAGGGCGGGCAGACGGCTGGGCCTGGCAGATCTCTGCCAACCTCTACGACATCGCTCCGGGTCATAATCTGGGTCTGGTCCACGGTCGTGCCGATGCCGGCTGGCTGCTGTCGCCGGACTACCGCGCCAACGATAAGCTGTCGGAGGTCCGCTATCAGTGGCGCTTCCATCCGGCCTGGTCCATGGAGGCCCGTTACCGCATCCGGGAGGAGCGCGAAGTTCCAGCCAGCGCACGGCGTGAGCGGCAGGACAGGGACGTCTACCTCCGGTTCACGTGGCGGTTTTGAGCGAGCGTAAGGCCATTGCGCACCTGCGGTCAGGAGATCTCCACACAGAGCTTACCGAAGTGGCCGGCCCGCTCCATGGCCCGCAGAGCATCCGCAGTCTGTTCCCAAGGCCAGACATGATCCACCACGGGCTCCAGCGCATGGCGCTCGATGAAGCGCACCATGTTGGCGAAGTGTTCCCGATTACCCACGGAAATGCCGATCACGTGCAGTTGCTTGGCGAAGATGGACGGCACCAGGATCTCCTGTCGGAAACCGGACAGCACGCCGATGAGCAGGATCCTGCCGCCGGTGCGGGTGCAGCCGATGGAGGGGTTGAAGGTCTCCGCGCCGCCCACCTCGACCACCAGGTCCACGCCTTCGCCTTCGGTGAGATCGTTGACGGCGGCGGACCAGTCGGTCGTGCTTCGATAGTTGATGGTCTCGTCGGCGCCCAGTGACCGCGCGCGTTCGAGCTTGGCGTCGCTGGAGGACGTGACGATGACCCTCGCCCCCATGGCCTTGGCGAACTGCAGGGCGAAGATGGATACCCCACCGGTGCCCTGGACCAGAACGCTCGAGCCCGGCTTGATCTGGCCTTCCTCGGCAACGGCACGCCACGCCGTGAGTCCGGCGCAGGGGAGGGTAGCGGACTCGACCGCGCTCCAGCCCACAGGAGGCGTAATGACGCCTTCGGCATTAAATACGGCCTGCTGCTGCAGGACGCCCTCCTGAGTCCCACCAAGTACCCACGGCCGGTAGCGTTCCGAAGGCGGTCCTTGCAGCCAGCGCTGATAAAACAGCGGACATACGGGCTGTCCGATTTCGACGCCTGCCACCTCTGGACCGACGGCATCGATCACGCCTGCACCGTCTGAGAAGGGCACGAAGGGTTGCGGCCAGCGGCCGGTCTTGCCGAGCACCGCCAGGTAGTCCCGATAATTGAGGGACGCTGCCTGCATGCGCACCCGGACCTGACCGGGGCCCGGTTCCGGAAAGGAGCGCTCGATCATCTGCAGATGATCGATGCCCCAACCGTCCGTAACCGCAAGTGCTTTCATGAAATCTTCTCTAACTGAATGAATTATATAAATTAACTGTTTCGATCCCGAGGGCTTTCCTCAGATGGTCGTAGGCCGCCTGTGGGAGCGGCTTCAGCCGCGAATGCGACCTTTGGGATCAACAACTTGCGAGTTGTTCGCGGATAAAGAGGGTGTCGCAAAACTCAGCGTGGCGCCCCTGTGGGAGCGGATTTATCCGCGAATGACCCCGCAAGTCATTGATTTCTGGCAGTCCATTCGCGGCTGAAGCCGCTCCCACGGAGTCTT
>SLTB01000254.1 GCA_007130155.1 Pseudomonadales bacterium | reverse complement strand
TCTGAAGCCGCTCCCACGGTGGGTTGTCCGCGCGATACGCAGGATCGAGGGCGGTGGGAGCGCGCCCCGAAGGCGTCGCCCATCAGTCGTTGGCGGGCAGGCGCGTCTCGCCGATCAGGCTGCTGAAGAACACGGCGTTGGCGAACAGGCGTTCGCTGCCGAGCCAGTAGCCCCGGAACAGGTAGTCGTCCGCCATGCGGATGACTAGGCCCGGACCGACCCGGGTCGCCGACAGCGCCGGACTGCCGGCGAGGCGGGTGCGGTTTTCCGCCGAGAGGTAGCCCGCCAGCAACGGATCATTGGCATAGCGGCCGGGGGTGGCGTAGGGGTTGGCGGTGGCCTGCAGGCGATGGGCGCCTCGTCGGAAGGCCGCGATCTCACCATCCGGGTAGCCGAAGGCCAGGGGATGACTGGCATCGAGCACGACTCTCAGGACGCTTCCGCCAATCAGTTCCCGGGCGAAGTCGGCCTCATAATCGCCATAGGGCAACCGTTCGGCCCGCTCTCGTTCCAGAATATCGCCCTCGAAATTCCAGTCAAATGAAAGGGCCTCGACGAAGCGGGAGGCGCCACGGGCAGCGATCAGATGGCCGCCGGTGCGGACGAAGGCCTCGAGCTGGGTCTGCAGGATGGCCGGCAGCAGGCTGTAGTCGCCGTCCGGCAGGATCAGATGGGTCAGGCCGTCCAGGGCGCCCCGGCGGCCGGGCTCGAAGCCGTTGGCGAGGCGCCACCAGTCGATGCGGGTCAGCGGCTGTTCCAGGCGGGTGTCGAACCAGTGCCAGATGTAACCGGCATGATTGGGTCGCAGTCCCTCGCCGGTGAGCATGCCGACCCTGGGTGTCCTCAGCATGGGCAGGGATGGACTGCCGAGGTCCGGGCCGGCGGTGGTGAGGCCGTCGGTGGCCGCCAGCACTTCGACGCCATGGCGTGCCGAGAGTCCCTGCAGACGCTGGCGCAGGTCTGGCGGGCCCATGGGCTGAATCGCCGGGTGGATCACGAGGCTGCCGCGGGTCAGTGCCCGCGGGCCTGCGGCCGTGGTGAGGGTGATCGGGCGGGTGGCAGCCTGAATCCGCAGGTCGTCATCGAGCAGCGCGGCCAGGGTGGGCGCGGCGCCATACTGATTCCATGGAATCACCCAGGCCACGGCCTGATCCGGAAGTTCGGCAGTAGCCCGGCTCGGCGCGGTTGTGAGGGCAGCTGCCATGGCCGGCAGCCGGCTCACCCGCGTCAGCGGCAATCCGAAGGATCGCTGCAGTGGCCAGGCCGACACGTCGTAGAACGTATCCATCTCGAGTTCGGTGGGCTCGGAAAAAATGGAACGCAGCAGCAGAAAGTGATCCTGGTCTGCCGGCAGTGCCCAGGCGCTGCCCGGGGCATGGTCGCGCCCGCCGATGGTCACGTTTTCGGTGACGGGGTGAACCTGGATGTCGTGCTGAATCAGGATGTCCAGCAGGCGCTGGGCGCGACCGGGATCGCCGCCGTCGCCGAGCAGCCAGCCGCTGTTGCGTTCGCGCCGGGCGGCCTGCTGCTGCTCGCGGAAGAAGGCCGCCTGATAGGCGATCAGCTCGTCCGCGAGTGCATGGCTGCCACGAACCGTGGACAGTGACGTGCGTACCTGATTGGCCACCGCGTCGGCAAAGGTGCGCAGGCCGAAGGGTGTGCGCATGAGGTGGCCCCGGGCCGAGCCCTGCTCGAAGAGGATGCCTACGCCACCGGTGAGGTCCGGGTAGGTGGATCCCTTGCCCACGTAGTAGTCGTCGAAGCGCTCCTGGGTGAAGTAGGGTTCGCCGGCGGCGTCCAGGGCCGCGGCGTGGAAAGTGGCCAGTTTTGCCGTCAGTTCCACGTTCCTGGAGGGCTGCAAAGGATTGCCCCTTTCGGGGACGCCGGGTTGAAAGAAGTAGCTGGTCAGGTGCCCCATCTCGTGATGGTCGGTGAGCACATGAGGGCGCCAGCGGTGGTAGTGGGCGATGCGCGCCCGGGATTCCGGATGCACCAGCGGCAGCCAGTCCCGATTGAGGTCGAACCAGTAATAGTTGGTGCGCCCATTCGGCCAGGCTTCCCGGTGCTCACGATCGACCGGATCCGCAGAGGGGTGTTTGCCGCGATGCATGTTGACCCAGTGGGCAAAGCGATCGAGGCCATCCGGATTCAGCACCGGCTCCATGATGACCAGCAGCTCATCACGCCATGTCTGCGCCTCGCTGCTCTCGCTGGCGGCCAGGTACCAGGCCGTGACCATGGATGCACTGGCTCCGGAGGCCTCGTTGCCGTGGACCGAGTATCCCAGCCAGATCACCGGCGGGCCTTCGCTGGCGCGGCTTGCGGCCCGCCGTCCGGCGCGCAGATCGTCCAGCTGTGCCAGCCGTTTGGGACTGCCGAAGTAGGCCAGCAGCAATGGGCGGCCGTCATGGGAGTGCCCCGTCACCTCGATCCGCACCCGGTCAGTGGCTGCAGCCAGGGTCTCGAAGTACCTGACGATCTCGTCGTTGCGGGGATGACGCGCGCCGGGTTCGAACCCCAGCACTTCCCCGGGTGAGGGGATTCGCGCGTCGCGCTGGTCCATGAAGCCTGAGGGCAGACCAGGAGCACCATGCAGTGACGCCGCCGCCAGCAGCAGGATGAGGCTCAATGCATATCGGTACATCAGGGGGCTCCTGTTCAAGACATTGCCAACGGCCGTTGCAAGCGGCGATGAGGCTGCGGGAGGGGCGCTACGGCTGCGCCGACTCGGCAACGCTCCGGGCATGCTCCTCGGCCGCCTGCAGCAGCCTGAGAACATTACCGCCCCAGATCTTCGCCAGATCGGCTTCGGTGTAACCGGCTTCGATCAGCCGTTTGGTGATGCGCGGCTGGGCGGTGACATCCCACATGCCTTCCACGCCGCCGCCGCCATCCCAGTCGGCACCGATGCCCACATGATCCGGCCCGATGAGGTCCAGTACGTGCAGCATGTGAGCCATGAAGTCGTCGAGGTCGGGATGGTCCACGGGAAACTCCTCGTCGATTTCACGGCGACGCTCGGCCATGGCAGCCACCTGCTCGGGGCTCATGCCCAGCAGGCTGCCGAATTCCTGGCGCAGCTCCCGCAAGGCGGTGATGCGGGCGGGTGGCTGATGTACCGGCCGCAGGTAGGCGCCGAAGGCGTTCATCTGGATCACGCCACCCTGTTCTGCCAGCCGCTTCAGGCGAGCGTCGTCGCGGTTGCGGGGATGATCGTAGATGGCCCGGGCTCCGGAATGGGAGAGCACGATGGGCGTGGCGGACAGCTCCAGCATCTGGTCGAACACGTCATCAGAGGCATGGGAGGCATCGAGGACCATGCCGAGGCGATTGGCTTCGGCCACGAAGGCCTTGCCCGCCTCACTCAGGCCGTGCCACTCCGGACCGCTGGGGTCCGTCGCGGAATCCCCGAGTTCGTTGTTGGCGAAATGCACGGGTCCGAACATCCGTGCACCGAGGCGGTAGAAGGTCTCGAGCAATCTCGGATCGGTCCCCAGGGGGTAACCGTTTTCGATACTGATGTAGACCACCTTGCGGCCAGCGTCGACGATGCGCTGGGCGTCCGAGGCCGTAAGGGCCAGTTCGAAGTATTCGTGGTTGCGCGCCACCATCTCGCGGATGCGCATGGCCACCAGCAGGCCGTGATCCAAGGCCATGGCATGGTCTTCCGGGGTCCGTGGTCCCTGCTGGGTGAAGATGACCCAGAAACCGCCGTCCAGTCCGCCTTCCTGCATGCGCGGGTAGTCCACCTGGGAACGGTCGGAGAAGAAGTCGTGTCTCTCCATGATGTCCCAGCCCGGCCGGGAGAAATGCACAGGGGTATCGAGGTGAGTGTCGAGGGTGATGAAATGGTCGTGAAGGGCGCGAGCCTCGGCAAATGGGTCATCGTCATTGCTTCCTGGATTACACCCTGACATTAGTGTTGCCAGGACCAGGATGACGCCCAGGATTAAGACCTGCATGCGGATAGTGACCATTTTTACCCCCAAGTGGAACTCGCCCCATGATCCCGCGTGCCTCGTAAAGGCACAAGTCGGGATGGGCTGCGCGATGCAGGCTCTGGGCTTCCACAAGACTCTCGGCCACGTCAGGTGGAACCCAGTTGTGCCATGGGAGGCGGTACTGTAAGCGTGCCGCGAGACTGGTAGCCTTTGGCTTTCAAGCCAAGGAGTCGCGCATGATCATTGAGCAGATCTGGACCGGGAACAGCTATCGCAACTTCAACTACCTGATCGTCTGCCCTGAGAGTGGTGAGGCGATGGCGGTGGATCCGCTGGACCACGAGAAGTGTCTGGCGCGGGCCAAGTCCAAGGGCTGGGAGATCACCAGCATCCTCAATACCCACGAGCATGGCGATCACACGGGGGGCAACCGACCGATGATCGCGGCAACTGGGGCGAGGCTCTTGGCCCATGCCAACGCCAAGGACCGCATCGACGGCATCGACCGCGGCTTGTCGGCTGGTGACGAGGTGAAGGTGGGGCGCAGCGTGACCCTGCGGGCGCTCGATACCCCTGGGCACACCATGAGTCACATCTGTCTACTTTCGGAGTCGGACCCTCCAGCGCTGATCTGTGGCGACACGCTGTTTAATGCAGGCGCGGGCAACTGCCACAACGGCGGACATCCTGAGCAGCTCTACGCGACGTTTGCCGAGCAGCTCATGGCCCTGCCGGCGGAGACCCGCATCTATCCGGGCCATGACTACATCACCAACAACCTTGCCTTCACGCTCGATCGTGAACCCGACAATGTTGCGGCCGCCCAATTGCTTGCTGACCTGGAGCGCAGCCACGACCCGGAGCACGCCCTGGTGACGACCCTGGCCGTCGAGCAGGACATCAATGCCTTCTTCCGTCTGCGCAGTCCCTCGGTGATCGAGACACTGCGTGGTGACTTTCCTGACCTGTCCAAGGATCCGACTCCCCGGGAGGTCTTCCTGAAGCTGCGGGAGCTGCGGAATCAGTGGTGACGGGCGAGGTGGGGGCGGCGGTGGCGATCGGACCACCGCCGCTGTGCGTCACATGTGGTAGCGCGCGCCGATTTCGAAGGACCGCTCGGGCCCAACGTAGATACCCTGGCGCAGTCCGGTGATGTAGCGCTTGTCGGTGAGATTCTTCACCGATCCGAACATGGTCAGCTTCGGCGTCACGTTGTACTGAGCGGTAACGTCGAACAGGGTGTAGGCGTCCATGCGGCCACCCCAGATGCCGCCCGCGGCACCGGCGGGAAAGTCGCGGACATTGCTGCCGTCGCCGAACTGGGCGCCGCGGTGATGGACCATGAAGGCCGCACGGAAGTCCGCCCGGCTGTACTCCAGTGAGGCATTGGCCAGCAGCTTGGGCGAGTACGGCACCCGGTTGCCGGTTTCGACTCCGGACTCGAATTTCGAGGTCGGGATGTAGGTGAGGTTGCCGT
>SLTB01000298.1 GCA_007130155.1 Pseudomonadales bacterium | reverse complement strand
TGTCGTACTGGGCAATGGAGCCGCAAAGAGCGATGCGGCCACCCACTTTCATGCTCTCCATGGCGGCTTCGAGATGGTCGCCACCCACATTGTCGAAGTAGAGATCGATGCCGTCTGGAGCGAAGTTCCGAAGGGCCTTACCGAGATCATCATCCCGGTAGTTGACGAAGGCATCCGCACCGAGTTCCGCAGTCAGCCAGCGTCCTTTTTCGGTCGATCCGGCGCTGGCGATGACCTTGGCACCTCTCAGCTTCCCGAGCTGAACGGCGACGGAACCCACCGCTCCGGCAGCACCCGACACGAACAGAGTCTGTCCTGGCTCGGGTGCCAGCACAGCTTCCATGCCGGCGCAGGCCGTTATGCCGATGAGGCCGAAAATCCCCAAGTGGTACTGCAACGGTCCCAGTCCAGGGTCGAGGGCGCGCAGCTCGGAGGCGTGTGCCACATAGGCATCACGCCAGCCATGCCGCGAGCTGAACACTGCAGTGCCCACGGGGAGGTCTGCGGCCTCGGATGCCACCACTTCCCCCACCGCGCCGCCATCGAGCGTTTCCCCCTTCTGCAGTGGAGGATGCGCACCCGGCAGGCCGGTGAGGTAGAGCCGCATATAGGGATCCAGGGACAGCCAGGTGTTGCGCACCCTGACCCGACCGCTGGCCAGAGGGGGCAGCTGCACCTCCTTGATTCCGAAGTCCCGGGCCTGGGGTGCGCCGTCGGGCCGTTCGAGCAGGATGACTTCCCGAGCCTGCGGGCTCACGCGTCGCCACCGAGTGGATCGTTGGCCACCACCACGTACTGGCCGGCCATGCTGTCGTCGCGGATGAGGTCGAGTACGGCAGCGGCGATGTCATCCGGCGTCAGCACCTTGATGTTCTCCATGATCGGCGTCAGCCACTCGGGGCGTGATCCGCCGCCGAGCTTTTCCAGGATGGGCGTCTCGGTGACGCCGGGGCAGACCGCATTGACGCGGATGTTGCACGCCGCATGCAGGTCCTTGCAGGAGCGGGAGAACATAATGACGCCGGCCTTCGCCGCGGCGTAGGGTGCGTCCGCAAGATAGGGATTCAGGCCGCCGGTGGATGCGGTGTTGATGATCACACCGCCCCGCTCGCGCATGTGACGCACGGCGAGCTGGGTGGAGACGATGACACTGGTGAGATCGATGTCGATGACCAGTTTGACCCGCGCCGGATCCGTATCGGGAAACGGCGGAGGGCCGGAGACGATGCCGGCGTTGTTGAAGACCACGTCCACCTGACCGAACTCGGCCAGGGTCCTTTCATACATGGCTTCCAGGGACGCCAGGGCGGTGACATCCGTGACCGCGGTGATCACCTTGCAATCCGCATTCGCGCCCGCCACGAGCTCCCTGCTGGTCTCGACCCCCTTGGCATCGATGTCCACGAGTACCACGCCGCCTGCGTCGGCCTTGGCCAAGGCCATGGCCGTTGCCCGACCGATCCCACTGGCCGCGCCGGTGACGATGGCGACCTTGCCTGCGATATTCATGCTGCTCCCCCCAATATATGTAACGCGTTCCAGAATCTAATATTGCTCGGCAGCTGTCAACTGCATTCACGGCGACACCACGTGAAGCGGTGGGGCCATCGGTTCCGGTGCTTTGGAAAGCCGTGCCACCTTGCGTAAGCTCACGATATTGGTGACGGTCAGCATTGAGTGTCACCCGCCGCCGGCGATGCCTTCCATCTGCAACCGGCATGATCGACGAGGTAGCCATCATGATGACTGCAAGCAGGACACTCACCCAAGCCACGATTGGTACAGTGTTGGCCTTCACGCTCGGCATCGCTTCGCCTGCAATGGCCCACCACGGCTGGGCCGCCAACGATACCGAGATCGAACTCAGCGGTACCGTCGAGACCGGCGTGAGTCTGGCCGGCCCTCACGGCACCATGCAGATCCGCGACGCCGACGGCGCGCTCTGGGACATCACCCTCGCGCCAGCACCACGCACCCACCGGGCCGGGCTCAGGGAGGGCACCGTGCCGGTCGGGGACACCGTTACGGTGCATGGGCAGCGGAGCACGGACGCCGATCGCCGTGAGATCAAGGTCCGGCGCGTCACCTGGAACGGCCAGCACTTCGATGTCTACCCGCCGCCCCGGAGCTGAGCCAGCGCATGTTCGAACTGTTGGCCTGGGTGGAGCAGAGCGCCCTCGGTGATGCGCTGCGCGGGTCGGGCGTTTGGACCTATGGGTTGCTCAATCTCGCCCACATCCTGGGCATTGGCAGCCTGTTCGGCGCGATTCTGATACTCGACCTGCGGCTGCTGGGGGTGTGGCGGTCGATTCCCATTCCCACCATTGTCCGCCCCACAGTGCCCCTGGCAGCAGGGGGCTTTCTGCTTGCCGTCTTAAGCGGCATCCTGATGATCAGCTTCAATGCCACTGAATATCTCGGCAATCCCTTCCTCTACGTGAAGCTGCCCGCCATTGTTTTCGGTATCGCCAACGTGGCCGTGGTGCAGCGCCTGCCGGCCTGGCGCCACGCCCTTGTCGGCACGGAGGTCGGAAGTGGAGATCGGCGGGTGCTCGCAATCGCCGGTGCCATTTCTCTGATCACTTGGCTGACGGTGATCACCTGCGGACGCATGATCGGCTACTGGTAGACCCCTTGCCGGCAACGAGCAGCCGAATCGTCACTCGACGTCACGTACGCACAGGGCTCTGCCATCGGCAAAACGTTGAAAGCTGTAGTAGCCGGTGCCCCCTTCGAACAGAAACCCCCAGTAGTAATTCTCGGGATCACCCCCAGGCGCGCCGCCGTTTTCCGCCGGTCTCTCGGCGAGGTTAGTCTTGCTCCAGATGCAGCAGGTATCCAGTTCGATTGGCTGGGTGACGCCGTCATCCGTAGTCGGATCGTGAAGCGTTTCGAGTTCCGTCAGCGTCGGCAGACGCCAATCCCGGTGGCCGTCCAGATCAAGCTCCCGGCAGTGTTGATCCGCTTCCGCCCAGGGCAGATCGTGGCCGTTGGTCGTCAGCACCCATTGGCGCTCGTCGAGCACCCGTGTTCCAGGATCGGCATTGGCGGCTGCGGCAAAAAAAACCAGCATGAGGGCGTGCAGCAGGGCCCGCATGGGGCTGAAGGGCTGGCTCATCATCGTGCTCCAGGAGACACCAGCATTCAGCCTACGATTCTGGATGCGCAGGTCAATGTCTCAATACAAGCCCCGGACTCGGCCACGGACGGCTCGCGTTGCTGCCACAGGCCCCAATGGCTGGCCTGCCGACATGAAGTGCCAAAGGATCTCGCCATGATGAGATCCCGAAACGGACAGTGCCGCCGTCAAGCCCCGCCGAGACCGCTTCACACCATCATCAGCAGACTTCCATCGGGCCCAGCCCGGCGCCGGGGCTCGACAGGCCATCGAGTGCCCTGCGCAGCCACCGGACATAGTGGCGGCGCCATCCTTTCTGAGGCGTCGAAAGCAGCCAGGATAGACGGAGGTCCCAGGCGCGGGCCAGGGCGTCCATGCATTCGGGACTGGAGTTCGTCATGAGGCCGGCCGCGGGGTAGACGGTGATCTCGCCACCAAACAACACGTCATCCGCCACCATGAAATCCACGCGCAGGTAATCCGTCTGGGCTGCGACTCTGCTCGCCGCATCCATGGCCTGGCGATAACATGCCGGCAATCGGAAATCCTCCGGCAGCGCCCGCCCGGGATCACCGGCAACGACGGAGTTGGTCACCGTCAGCCGCGAACCCGCCGCGTCGAAGATAGCGGACAGGGAACGACTGGACTTTTCGCGGAGATAGACGACCGTGTAGAACACCGCGCCGTGAAACACATGAACCTTAAGCTCGATGATTTCGCTGGGCGGGGTCGCCTCGACCCACTCCTCCACGAAAAGCCGTGGTCGCACCTCCCGATAGGCCCACTCCCCCAGTTGGCGCGAGTAGTCTGCTGCAAGCCACCGGCGTGCCTCGCGCTGAAAGGCCTCCTGATCCGGCGGCATGTGGTCCGGGAACCAGTTGAAGTGGCAACCGTGGCTGGCCTTGATCGCAACAGGTTCCGACAGGAAGCGAAAGGGCATGCCCTCGGGTGCATCTCCCTGCCAGAGAACCCCGGGCACGCGCAGATCCGGGCAGATTCGCGCGAAGCAGGCCTTGCTGCCCAGTTTGTCTGAATACGTGACGAACTGTGGATTGCGATCAAAGACCATGCGCCAGAGCATCTTTTCGTTGTAGGTGCGCGGTAGCGTGATGCGCGGCAGCTGACCCAGTTCCCGGACGAACCGGTACACCATAACCGGGTGGATCGCATACAGAACGAAATCGAAGAGTTTGAAAAGACCGGTCATGGCGCTGAGTTGCGCAGGCCCGACATGACGATACTGATGGTTGGGGCGTGTCCGCACACCGGTGCAGCAGTGAGTGCGGACCAGTTCCGCCAGCGCCCCCACGTAGCGCTCGCGAAACTCCGGAAACTGGCGCGTCCACCATTTGGCCACGTCCCGCGTATTCAACTCGATGGCAACCAGTTCGCCATCCGGTCGACGCATCAGGTCAACGCTGACGTAGCCCAGCCCAAGTGCCATCAGCCGGTGGCTCAGGGCGCATAAGCGGTCGCACAGGGACGCTGGGAGATCGATGCGCTCGCGTTCTCCGTATGCACCCCGCAAATCCCTGTAAACGCCGCGGGTGAAATGGTCGCGTAGTGGCCGAGCCCGGCTCATCCAGGCGATCATCAGGCGGCCGTTGAAGAGTTCCGCCTTGTAGACGGTGCCGTCCTCGGCGTTCACTTCACGGCAGAATATATCCCGCTCCGCGTGCCACCGGATACGCCACAGCGCACCCCGCGAAAATGCCCGGACACCACGGCCACCGCCGGTGAACGAGGGCTTAAGGATCAGGCGGTCGACACTCCACTGCGCAAACAGGCGGCGGACCTCCCGGCGCGTCCGGGCCAATGTCCAGTCCATGGTCGGGATACCGGCGGACGCGATCCATTGCATGGACTCCGGCCGCGGAACGGATCGTCCAGTATAGAGCGCCCCGTGATGCAAGAACTCTGGCGGCAACGCTACGTTGCTGACCACCAGATCGCTCAGGCGGACATCCGGCAGCCGGTCACAGGCTGCGTTGACCAGGACCACGTCGATGCCCTGTGCCCCCAATTGTTCCGCCACGTCGGCGTAAAGATCCGCCGATGTCTCGGGACGCAGACCGTTGATCAGGACCAGGCGGGGCACGCGACGCGCTTGGCCAGGCATGGCGCCGGAACAGTTGCTTGCCCCATGGCCGTCTCCGTCTTCCCAGCCGCGCTCGGGCCTTCCAATGCCATGGCGGGCAACCGGGTCAGAAGTTGGTCAAGTTCGCAGTCGCCCACTCGAGGCGGGTATTGGCGGTTCACGGGTGGCTGTCGGCCCCGCAGTTCTGGCATCGCGACGCATCT
>SLTB01000321.1 GCA_007130155.1 Pseudomonadales bacterium | reverse complement strand
GTGGGTCTGAACGACTGGCGCCTGACGAACCTCGGCCAGGTCAACTGGTTCGGCGGCAACATCGATTTCAATAACAGCGCCCTGATCGAGAACTTTGGTGAGTTCAACGCGTTCCTGACGGATGGGTCGGCGTTCCTCTTTCAGGGCATCGGCGACGGCGGCCGATTCGATAACCATGGCCAGCTCCTGGTCGCTCCAGGCGCGGGAGACCTGCTCAGCGGCGTTTTCATCAATAACTTCGGCGACATTCAGGTCGACAACGAAGTGACCCGGTTGCTGTTTGACTCGATGACTTTCAGCGAAGGGGGTAGCTGGAGCATCGGTGAAGGCAGCACCCTGTGGCTCGAGTTTGGCGTTCATGTTGCAGAATCGGGCGTTTCCTTCTCCGGCCCTGGAACATTGGGGGTCGATCCGAACGCGACCCTTGCCGCCAACGATGGCCCCGTCTTCGTCGACAATCTCTTCCTGAACGGCGGCATTGTCGTGGGTCCCGGGGGCATGCACGTCGGCAACAGCTTCCGCTGGAGATCCGGCACCGTTGATAGCAGCACGCTCACCCTCGAGTCCGGCGGGCAGGCCCTGTTCTCCACCGAGGGGCTGAAGATCCTCAACTTCGGCCTGATCCAGCTCGGCGCGGAAACAAACACTGTTTGGTCCGGCGGCGAGATCCGTCTTGTCGACGAAGCCGTTATTGAAGCGGCTGGTGACTTCTTCGTCCGTACAGACAGCAACATTACGAGTCCTGATGAATCGGGCTACTTCGACAATACGGGCTCGATGACCAAGGACACCACGACCGGTACGACGCGCTTCCAGACCCGCTTTGACAACAACGGCACCATGACAGCCTTGAGCGGCACCATCTCCCTGGAGCGCGACGGCACCCACTTCGGCGACTTCTTTGTGCTGCCTCCGGCGGAGATCATCTTCGTCGGCAACCATGACTTGTTCGGTGGGTTCGAAAATCTCGGAGACCAGATCTTCGCCGACGCGGTGATGACGATCGAGGGCGAGTTCATCGCCGGTAACGTGATCATCCGGGACTTCAGCGATATCACCTTCAACGGCACCTACACCGCCGCTTCGACGTCGATCCTCAACAACAGCATCGCCAACTTCCTGTTCGCCGCCAGCACCGGCGATCTCACCGTGGATTCCAGCAGCGACATCCAGGGCCCCGGCACGCTCAGGGTCACCGGCAATGCCATGCTCGACGCACTGTCGCTGACGCGGCAGGGCAATACCGTGTTCGACTCCTCGTCGACGCTGATTGCCGACACCCTCAGCCTGACCGGCCCCGGGACGCTCAGCCTCAATGGCATGGCCAGTCTGGGCAGCCTCAGCGTCCAGGGCAGTCAGGTCAGCGTCGGCGGCAACCTGACGGCAGGGGCGCTCGTGATCGATTCCGGAACCTTCACCGGCCCGGGCACCACCCTGGTCACCGGCAACCTGACCCTCAGGAACAGCGGCGTGCTGAACGGATCCGGCGACGTTTCGGTGGCCGGGATCTTCGACTGGACGGGCGGCCTGCTCTCTGGCACCGGCCTGCTCGATATTGTCCCCGGCGGCAGCCTGATCTCCACCTCGGGCGCATCACTGGTCATGCAGGACCGGACGTTACGTAACCGCTCCGATATCGGCATCAGCATCGATCGGACCGTAGGGCTGACGCTGAATGGCACTGCCGTCCTCGACAACCAGGGCCGCATGCGTGTCGAGCAGCAAAACGGGCTCGCAGGGAATTTTGGTGGCAACGGAGTGATTCTCAATTCCGGCAGCTTCGAGGGCGGCGGTTTCGACATCGCCAACCGCTTCGACAATTCCGGAGTCGTGTCGGTGACCTTCGCCAATCTGCGCCTGTTCGGCGGCGGCACACACTCCGGAACCTTCCTGATCGGAATCGACGACAGCACCACCCCAGCCGGCCTGCAGTTCGCGGGTACACACACCCTCGACGCGACCAGCGCGATCGAGGGCCAGAGTCTATTCCTGCCGAGCGGCACCGCCACCCTCAACGGCACCGTCAACCTCGATCGGCTATCCACCAGGTTCGGACACGTGATCCTCAACAGCGACGCAGATCTGAACGAATTGATTGTCGCCGGCAGCACCGCGATGCTCACCGGCACCGGCAACATCTCGGTGGCGAACTTGTTCCGCTGGAATGAAGGCACCATCGGCGGAAGCGGGACCGTCACCGTCGCAGCTACCGCGGAGTCGCAATTCGGACTGTTCGCCAATCCCGATCCGCTGCGCACCCTTTCCGGTCGCACGCTCACGATCGCCGATCCGGACGCGCGCCTCGACCTCGGTCGTCTGCAGATCATCGATGGTGGAGTATTCGAAAACCGCGGCGGCTTCACTTTTGCGTTCCAAGACGGAACGCCGTTCACCATCGAAGGTGGTGCGGACGGCACCTTCCGAAACCTCGGCAGCGTCACCGCCACCTCTGATCTGATCTTCGGGACGAATACGGAAAATTCCGGCTCGCTGCAGGCGCCCAACCTCGAGCTGGCAGACGGCATGACGTTCAACCAGAACGGCGGCAGCGTCATCACGTCCGGCACCTTCGACGTCCGAGGCACCCTGACCCAGCAGGCCGGGACGCTTTCCGCAGAGACGATCCATTTCCCGACAGGGAGCAACGCGATCCTGGCGGGCTCACTGGCGGCGACCGCAGCCGAGATCAGCGGCGGCAGCCTTAACGTGGGCGGCAGCGCGACGTTCGGCAATCTCGACTTGAACGCCGGCAGCTTGAGTGGTGCGGGCGACGCTGCGGTAGCAGGCACTTTCGCCTGGACGGGCGGGCTCCTCGCCGGCACCGGGCTGCTCGACATCGGCCCCGGCGGCAGCCTGATATCCAACCCGGGCGCAGTCCTGGTCATGCAGGATCGGACGTTGCGCAACCGCTCGGACATCGGCATCGATCTGGTCGATGTCCAGCTCGCACTGAACGGCGCCGCCGTGCTCGACAATCAGGGCCGCATGCGCATCGAGCATTCGCCCGACGGCAGCGTGAATTTCAGCGGTACTGGAAGTGTCTTGAACGTCGGCAGCTTCGAGTTGACCAGCGCTTCGATCACCAATATCGCCAACCGCTTCGACAATTCCGGAACCCTGACGCTGAACTCCGGCCGTCTGCACCTGAACGGCGGCGGCACACACTCAGGCAGCTTCCTGATGATTGGAAGCCAGGACAGCCCCACTGCCGGCCGCCTGCTGTTCCGCGGCACACACACGCTCGGCGCGACCAGTTCGATCACGGGTGCAAGGTTGGACATCAACGCCGGTACCACCACCATCGACGGCAGCGTCGACCTGGAGAGCCTGTGGGTGTCCGCCGGCTTCGGCCAGACGGATCCGGGCCGCGTGATCGTCAACAGCGACATCGAACTGGACAGTCTTCGGCTCAACGATAGCAATCCCGTAGACGAGCTCATGCCCACGCTGACCGGGACCGGCAACATCTCGGTGACGACGAGTTTCGTCTGGGAGGGGGGCACGATCGGCGGATCCGGCATCTTGACCATTGCCGACGCCGTGCAACTCACGCAGTTCGGATTGGCCCCGAGCAGCCCCGCGGGTACCGCAGTTCCACTGCTGACCCTCTCGGGCCGTACGCTGAGTAGCGCCGCCACGGACGTGAGCCTCGAGCGCGCCCGACTGGAGATCATCGACGGCGGCGCGTTCGAAAACAGCGGCGGCCTGACTTTCGGATCGGAAGGCGGCATGCCGTTCACCATCGAAGGCGGCGCCAATGGCACCTTCCGGAACACCGGAACCGTGATCAGTGCATCCGACCTGGTCTTCGGCACCACGACGCAGAACTCGGGTACGTTGCAGGCTCCGAACCTGAGCCTGGCCGCAAGCATGACGCTGACCCAGAACGGCGGCAGCATCAGCACACCCGGTACCTTCAACGTCGGCGGCGACTTCCTTCTGCTTGGTGGCAGCGTCGCCGCAACGACGACCAACGTCACCGGTAGCCTCGGCGGCGTTGGTACGATCACCGGCAACCTGAACAACGCAGGCATCCTGAGCCCGGGGACCTCGCCGGGGGAGTTGACCATTGACGGTGACTTCACACAGGACGACCTCGGCACGCTGATCATCGAAGTCGATGGTGATGCTTCACAGCCCGGCGTGGACTTTGACCTGCTGACCATCACCGGCAGCGCCAGCTTCGACGGCACGTTGGAGCTGATCGCGTTGGAAGGCTTCGGCGGCACCTACAGCGAAGATTTCCAGCCCATCACCTACACCAGCGCGACGGGCGGCTTCGCTCGCGTGGTCCAGCCCAGCGAGGGCGATCAGTTCACACCGCTGTTCGGCCCGACTGGCCTGACCGCGCAACAAGGCCTCACGCTGAATCCGGATGGCACGGCGAACATCGACCCCGACAATCCGCCGATTCCCAGGGATGAAGCGGAAGCCGAATTGATCGCCGATGCCGTCGCCCGCAGCCGCGGCACGACCCAGGAGCAGATCGAAACTACGAACACCACCGTGACACTCAGCAACGAACAGCAGCTGGTGCAGGATGAGTGTGCCGAGCGCCTCGACCGTCCGGATGCCACCGGTGACAGTACCGGCCAGGGCGTCGGCTGCAGGAGTATGTGAGATGAGCCGACTCCTGCATGAAGGTATCCGTCACCTCGCACTGATCGTCCTGCTGCTTGCCGCTCCGTCCGTACTGGCGCAGGACGCTGGCGACAGTGACTTCGTTTACTTCACCGTCGACCGCCTCATCGTCACCGGCGACAATCCGCTGTCTACAGCCGAGACCGACGCGCTGCTGGCACCCTATCTCGGCGAACAGGCCGGCCTGCTCGGTCTGCAGAATGCGTCCGCTGCGCTGGAACAGGCCATTCGCGCCCGCGGCTACAGCTTTCACCGGGTGGTGATTCCACCGCAGCGCGGCCGCCGCGAATTCGAGCTTCGCGTGCTGCAGTTCGTGGTCGGGGACATCAATATCGAGGGCAACACGCACTTCGGACCCGACAACGTGCTCGCGATGGTGCCTTCCCTGGCCAGCGGCGTGACGCCGGACAGTCGGCGCGTCAGCCGCGACCTGCAGCGCGCCAACCGGCATCCGTCCAAGCGCCTCGCGCTGACCATGCGCCGCAGTGAAACGCCGGACGCCGTGGACGCACTGGTGACCGTGCGCGACGAAAGCCCGCACACGCTGTTCCTGTCCCTGAACAACCGCGGCTCAAGGGACAGTGGCAAGGAAAGGCTCACGGCGGGCTATCAGTACAGCAATCTGTTCGGGCTCGATCAGGTGCTCACCGCCAGCTACACGACGTCACCCGGAAACTGGTCCGACGTCGCGCAGTACGGCCTCACCTGGAAGATTCCGTTCAATACCATCGCTACGGATCTCACCCTGATCGGAAGCTACTCAGACGTAGACTCAGGCATCGTCGCCGACTTCTTCGACGTCACCGGCCAGGGCACAGTCGCCGGCGCCGTGGTCGAGCACACGCTGCTCAACCAGGGCCGCTACTCGCATCGCATCGGCGTCTCCGTGTTCGACAAGCAGTTCGACAACGATGTGAACTTCTTAGGCCAGCAGATCGGCGCGGACGTCCGTTCACGGCCGGTATCCCTGCGCTACGACGGTGAGTGGCTGCGCGATACCGCCAACTTCGGCTTTCATCTGGCCTGGCTGAGGAACCTGACTTCCGGCAGCAACAACTCGGCTGAGGCCTACACGGCGGCGCGTGCGGGCGCCAAACCGAACTGGGATGCATGGCAGGCCGGTGCCTTCATGGATCTCAGGGTGGGCGAGGGCTGGCTGCTGCGCGCGCGCTTGTCGGGACAGTACGCAGGAGAGCCGCTGATCGCCGGTGAGCAATTCGGTCTCGGCGGCGCGGATTCCGTACGCGGCTTCCTGCCGCGGGCGGCGGCGGCCGACGATGGCGTGGCCGGCACCCTGGAATTGTGGATTCCGCCGCCGAGCGCGACGCTGCAAGTGCTTGGCTTCGTGGACGTCGCCCGCGGCTGGCGTGACCAGGTACTGGTCGGCGAGGACGACGAACCAACGCTCGCCAGCGTCGGCCTCGGCATGCGCTGGCAGCCTGCCGGCTGGTTGCGCGTCAATCTGGACTGGGGCTACGTCCTCGATGGTGTGGGCCGCGTCGAGAGCGGCGACCACCGGGTTCACTTCAACCTGACCTCGGTGTTCTGACGCCATGAACGCATCCAATCCCATGTTCCCACCACAGATCATCGCCATCTGGGCGCTGCTTGCCATTGCTCTGCTGCTGCTCGCCACCGGCGCCCGGGCCGAAGAGGAGATCGCGGGACGCGTACTGCTCAGCATCGGCACGCCGGTGGCCGTCGGCATGGATGGCAGTGAGCGGGCACTGCAGCGCGGCAGCGCAGTGCGACGCGGGGATACCCTGCGAACCGGCCCGCGCGATCGTCTGCAGTTACGCTTCACCGATGGCTCGCGTCTGGCGATGCGCCCGGACTCCGAGATTGCCGTGGACGACTATGGCTTTTCGGATGCTGCGGCACCGAGCGAAGCGCAGATCAGCATGAGTCTCAACCGGGGCGGCTTTCGGACCATCACCGGCGGCATTGCCGACCGCAACCCGGCCCGCTACCGAGTGCAGACGCCGTATGCCGTCGTCGGCGTGCGCGGCACCGACTGGTCTGCCGTGATCGATGATCTCGGCGAGGGGGACAACCTGATCCTGGGCGTCAACGAGGGCGCCATTTTTGCCGAAAATGATGGCGGTTCTATCGACCTCGGCGACGGTGCGGACTTTGATTTCGCCGTGGTCCGTTCCTTCGACGAACCTCCGGAGGGACTGGAATCCATGCCCCCTCTGCTCGAGGATGCGCTGCAGATGCCCATGCCGGATGCGGACGACGATCCGACGGATGCGGCGGCTGGCTCCGATAGCGACCCGGAGATCATCATCGGCGTCGAGGGCGAAGACGATGACGGTGACACGGAAGGTGCTGTCGTCATGCTGCTGACGGCGGACGGCGGTGGTGATGACACGCCGGTGTTCGAAATCAGCCAGCGCTGCCTCTAGCCCGCATATCTCACCGATTCACGGCTGCGGATGCGGATATATCGGCGAATCGGTCGACGTACTGTCGAGTACGCCTGCGCGCCCGAACTGTCGCGCGCCTTGTCTTTACCGGCATCTCCGCGCCCTCGCTTCGCGTATCGGTGAGATATGCGGGCTAGGAGGCCGCGCCGTGAACACCCTGCATTTTCTTTGGACATGAAGGCATTCCCTCCGGGAATCAAAGGGCAATAATGACGATTCCCGGCGTTCCTGTCTGTACGTGATGGGAGTGGTCTGGCCAGGGGGATGGGCGAAACGGGGCTGATCGTAGCCGCTGATCCTCCCAGTGGACCGTTACGATCCGCTGGTGCCCAGGGCGCATCGATTGCGGGCCATCCGGGCCAGCACCCATGAATGTCAAGATCTGGTCGGGCCGGCCGTGCTGCGCTACGCTCCCCCGCCAGCCGAGTGAGCCTTCGTGAAGCAACGGGGTTCGACAAGACCTCCTGGATTCTCCCATGGATGCCTCCGTGGCACTCCGATGGAGGACACAGCGGCTGCCTGTCTGCGTGGGTGGTCCGGCGTGAGGCTGGCTTGGGGGGGAGGCTGGCTGGCGCATTCAGTTCAAGGGGCTCGATCGAGGGCTCGGCACCGTTCTCCGGGCTTTCGCCACGCATAGTGGCGGGCTTCGACGGGGTAAACAGGCACTGTGTTTTGGGGTTGGCTCACCGGTCAGGCGCTTGCAGCCTCCCTGGCGCATTCGAAGGCAGAGATTATGAAGGGACGCATTTTTTACGGCTGGTATCTTGTGGCCTTGACCCTGTTCCTGCAGAGCGTCGGTGTCGGCACCACCCTCTATATGTACAGCGTCATCGCCGGCGCCATCGGTACCGACATGCCCAGCGCCCGTTCCGTTCTCATGCTCGGCTCCACGGGCATGCTGGTGGTGGGAGCGCTGCTTTCGCCAGTCATCGGCAGGCTGCTCGACAGGCATGCCATGAAGTGGATCATCATCAGCGGTGGCATCGCCCTAGGGTTGGGTTTTGTCCTGCTCGGCTTCAGTACGAAGATATGGCATGTGGTCCTTTGCTACATGCTGTTCATGGGCGTCGGACTGACTGCCCTCGGTTCCGTGGTGGCCTCCACCCTCCTCGCACGCTGGTTCGTCCGCTACCGCGGCCTGGCCATCGGTATTTCCGCGCTGGGCACCCAGTTCGGGGGGTTTGCCTACACGCCGATGCTGGCAGCCCTCATCGAGGCTCATGACTGGCGTATCGCAGTGATGCTGATGGGGCTTGTGATCCTGATTCTGGTGCCTGTCGCGGCCTATCTCTGGGTGGTCGACCATCCAGCGCAAAAACAGCTCGAGCCGGACGGCAAAAAGGCACTACCTGTGGCGACTGGGGCAGCTGGATCCGCCGATATACCAACCCAACCCGATGTCGGCCTGCCTTTCCACAAGCTCATGCTGCAGCGCAATTTCATCATTTTGTTCATCTTCGCCGGCAGTCTTGGCGGGGTGGTCAACAACGCGGTAATCGCCAACCTGTCGTTGTTTGCGACGGACCTCGGAGAATCGGTGACCCGAGGCGCCTTCCTCGTTTCCCTGTTGGCTTTCATCGGTCTGTTTACCAGCCCGCTGACCGGATGGCTCGGAGACCGCATCAACATCAAGATCGTCGCCGTGGCTCTGACCCTCAGCATGGCCGCGGCGGCATTTTTGTTCAGTATTGCTGATTCCTACCCCTTGCTCCTGGGAGCAACGATATTCCAGGGTATGGCCGGTGGCGGCTTCTTCCCCCTATGGGCGTTGCTGGTCGCTCGACTCTACCACCTCAGCGTTTACGGTCAGGTCATGGGTACCACCGCCGTCGCAGCCTTTGGTGGCGCCGCCATCGGACCGGTGCTGGCCGGCTGGCTCTACGACCTCACCGACAGCTATCGTCTGATCTTCCTGATCTTCCTGGCCATGCTGCTGCTGGTCGCCGGCCTGGTCACGATGTTGCGGCCTCCGGAGCGTTGAACTGCCGCGGGCGAGGCGGGGCCGATGATGGCCATGGGGCGCTGATTCCAGGGCAGCTTATGCCACCCGAACTCGGCTATGGCTTCGATCTGGAGATCTTCCTGCGCAAGCCGCCGGGCATAGAAGCATTGAAGGGCCAGCCGTCATCCGGCCCGGCGGAACTGCCCGAAGCAGCGCCATGGGCACCGTCCATCAACCCGTCGAGGCTTCCGGGTCCTGCTGGAATTCCATGATGTTGCCGCAGGGATCGTGGATCCAGACGATTCGCTGCTTACCCTCGCCCATCACGCGCATGGGGATATTCCGGGCCTCGAGATCGCTGGCAGCCTCGTCGATGTCGCTGACGTACCAGGAGACATGGAAGTGGGTGGGCTCGGGTGAGCCTCCCAAGGGCTCGCGGCCGATGACGTGCATTTGGACGCCTTGTTTCTCCACCCAGAAGCCGAAATCCGATCCGGTGACCGGGTCTCGCCCTGGAATTTGGATCGGCACCTCGGGGAGGCCGAGAACTTCGAGATAGAACGCGCGCGCCTCGGGCACATGGCCGAGGACGTTCACGGCAGCATGATTCATGCGCGTGATGTTCATGGTTCACCTTTTTCGTTGATTCTGGGGCGGTTCCGGGGTCAGGGTAGCACCTTGGCCGGTGGCTGCCACGCCCCTGGCATCGAGAGCCGAGGCTGATCATCATGGTTACAGGGATGTCCACCTGAAGGACCCGGCCGGCCCGGGAGTCGGCGTCGCCTGCGCTGGTCGGAGCGATGCCATACCCGCCGCGGAACTGCAACGAAACGAGAAGGATGAAGCTGGCAATGACGGAGCTTGAAGCGCGGGCGTTTTCTGCCCGCGATGGTGTATCCCTGGTCTGGCGTGAGGTGGGTGATGGCCGCCCGTTGATCCTGCTGCACGGTCTCTTCTCCAGCGCCGTTGTCAACTGGATCAAATACGGCCATGCGGCGGTGCTGGCGGCGGCGGGGCACCGCGTGATCATGCCGGACCTCCGTGCTCACGGTGACAGCGGTAAGCCTCAGGATTCCGGGCACTATCCGGCGGATGTGCTGACGGACGATCTAGCCGATCTTCTGGACCACCTGGGCCTCGACGAGTTCGATCTTGGTGGGTTCTCACTTGGCGCGCGTACGAGCGTGAGCTCGGTGGTCGGTGGGATGCGTCCGCGCCGACTCATCCTCGCCGGCATGGGGCTGGCGGGTCTTTCGCAGTGGCATCGGCGCAGTGCCTTCTTCCACAAGGCGATCACGGAATTCGATACTGCCCGGCGCGGAGATGCCACCTGGATGGCGGTCCAGTTCATGAAAACGATGAAGGTGGATCGGGTGGCGGCGGGTCACCTTCTGGGCAGCGTCACGGACACCGAGCCGGCCCTGTTGGCAGGGATCACAATGCCGACCCTTGTCGTCTGTGGTGAGAAGGACCAGGACAATGGCTCGGCAGCGGAGCTGGCCGCAGCCCTGCCGGATGCCATCCTGAAGACCATACCGGGCACCCACATGTCGAGTGTGACCGAGGCCGAGCTCAGCGAGGCGATGGCGACCTTCCTGGCCCAATGAGATCGGATGGTGGACCCTATAGGGCCCATCGCAGCTGAAAGTGACATGGGACGATCAACGCGTCAGGGCCGGGGCGTTGCCGTCGGCTGAGGGCTGCCCGAGCCGGCACTCACCCTGTGAATGGTGTGCGGCCGCATTGGATGCTGTCAGCCTCCTTCCCAGCCCGCTAACGTCTCCGGCGTTGGGGGCGGCACTTGGGCCTCGAATGGCGCGAACTCTTTGAGCTCCTGCAGGAACTGTTCGGCGAGGTCCGTTCGGCCCGCGGTGGACCGTTGCCTCCGTGAAGGATTCCCCTTGGCCAGTGGATACCTGCCTTCCTGATCGGCTCGCACGCGTCTAGCCCGCATATCTCACCGATTCACGGCTGCGGACACGGATATACCGGCAAATCCTGCCGGTCCGCCGCTGCGGTTGTGCTCCGTCCGGGTGCTGTTGCGCGCCTTCCCTGGCGCGCACCCTGCGGGCGCACTGCGTGCGACCCGATTCGCTCCTGGCGAATCGGTCGACGTACTGTCGAATACGCCTGCGCGCCCGAACTGTCGCAGGCCTTGTCTTTACCGTCATCTCCGCGCCCTCGCTTCGCGTATCGGTGAGGTATGCGGGCTAGGAAGCCGACCTGATGCTGCGTGAGATTTTCCCCCTGCCCATCACTGTGGATCGGAGAGACACGTCATTGACCGTTAAGGAAGCGCTGGGGACGCTTGGGGCTTGCAGAAAAGGACCTGCTATTTTCCTGTCCGCACCGAGATCAGGTATTTCTGCCGGGATGGGGTCTGACCCTGAGGTCAGACCCCAAACCGTGGCAACCCCGGTTACTTGATGTACAGCATCTCCCGGTAGTTCGGCAGTGGCCACAGCTCATCAGCCACTTCCATCTCCAGGGCGTCCGCATGCGCGCGGACATCATCCATCAAGGCGCGGATCTCTCCGGCGCAGAATCGCATATGCTCCTCGGTGGAGCCGAAATCATCCTTCGCCAGGGCTGCACTGAGTTCATCGGCTGCGGCCAGCATGGCGTTGGCGTGCTTTGCGACAGCTCCGGCAGCGGTATGATCGAGTTGAACGCCCATGGCGGCGAGCCCCGAAGTCGTGCTTGCCAGCGTCGAGAGGTAGCTGACGGCGGCCGGGTAGATCAGGGTCTTGGCCATGTTGATGACAAGCCTGGCCTCGACGGCAATGGAGAGGAGGTATTGTTCGGCGTAGACCTCGAAGCGACTCTCCAGCTCGACCGGCGTGAGCACACCGGTGCGAGAGAAGAGCTCGACCACCGATGGGTCCCGCAGGGCCGGCAGGGCATCGGCGGTGGTGGGTAGATTCGGGAGTCCCCGCTCACTCACGGCCGTCTCATGCCATTGCGAAGAGTAGCCGTCGCCGCCGAAAATGACCTTGCCGTGTTGTGCCATCAATTCCTTCAGAACCGTCAGCACAGCCTGCGCCGGCGTGCTGCCTGCGCCGAGATCGGCCTCGAGTTTGTCGGCAATCCAGTCCAGCGAATCGGCCAGCATCGTATTCATGGCCACCAGCGGCCCGGACACGGACTGTGAGGAGCCCACCGCCCGGAACTCGAACCGGTTGCCGGTGAACGCAAACGGCGAGGTGCGGTTGCGATCGCCCGGATCACGCTCGAACTTCAGGATCTGCGAAAGGCCCAGGTCCATTTCGCCCCCTACGGTGGACTGGGCGACCCTGCCTTCCATGATGTCGTTGAAGACCTGCTCGAGCTGGTCGCCGAGATAGACGGAAAGTATGGCCGGAGGTGCCTCGTTGGCACCGAGACGGTGGTCGTTGGAGGCGGAGGCGATGACCGCCCTGAGCAGCGGACCGTACAGATGGACGCCGCGAATCACCGCGCCACAAAACAGCAGGAACAGCAGGTTCTCATGGGGCGTGCTGCCGGGGTCCAGCAGGTTGCCCTGGGTGGCATTGCCAACCGACCAGTTCACGTGTTTGCCGGAACCGTTGACGCCGGCGAACGGCTTTTCGTGCAGCAGACACATGAAGCCGTGCTTTTTGGCGGTCGCTTTCATCAGCGTCATCATCAGCTGCTGATGGTCGGCCGCGATGTTCGCGCTTTCGAAGTAGGGCGCAATCTCGAACTGTCCTGGCGCCACTTCGTTGTGATGGGTTTTGGCGGGAATGCCGAGCTTGTAGAGCTGGTCTTCGTAGTCCTGCATGAACACTTGGACCCGGGCGGGAATGGCGCCGAAGTAGTGGTCGTCGAACTCCTGGCCTTTGGCAGGTGGGGCGCCAAATAGCGTGCGGCCCGCGAGCAGCAGATCCGGGCGCAGGTTGGCGAAGTGGGTGTCCACCAGGAAGTATTCCTGCTCGGCGCCGCAGCTGGAGTTGAGCGGGGCGATGTCCGTCTCGCCCATGAGGCGCAGCACGCGCTGTGCCGACTTGTTCATGGCCGCGTTGGAGCGCAGCAACGGGATCTTCTTGTCCAGCGCTTCACCCGTCCAAGACATGAACACGCTGGGAATCATCAGGGTGGCGCCGTTGTCCGTGTGCATGATGAAGGCGGGGCTGGTCGGATCCCAGGCCGTGTAACCGCGCGCAGCATTGGTCATGCGCAGGCTGCCGTTGGGGAATGACGAACCGTCTGGCTCGCCCTTGATCAGCAGGCTGCCTGAGAATTCGGTAATGGCGCTTCCATTGGGGTCGGTGATGATGAAACCGTCGTGTTTTTCAGCGGTGATATTGGTCATGGGATAGAAGATGTGGGAGAAGAACTTGGCGCCCTTGGAGACGGCCCACTCCTTCATCGCAGCGGCAGCGATGTCGGCGGTTGCCGGATCCAGCGGCTCACCGGTCTGCACCGTCTTCTTGATGGCTTTGTACGCCGTCTTCGACAGCGCCCATTCCATGCGGTCGAGATTGAAAACGTCCTGGGCCCAGATGTCTCCGAGGAGTTCCGTCTTGGCTACGGGCAATGGCTTGCGATTGGAAATCTGCTGTATCGCCTGCAGGCGGGATGCATTGGCGCTCACGGGTAATCCTCGCTCATGGGGAAGAGATCTGCGAAGGATGGTCCCGGGGCCATCGATATCAGCAAATCGAGGGTGGTCCGGCCGGTAACGCAATTAACAGGCCAGAGAGGTTCACAGGTTGGCGCTTTTGCCGCTTGCGCCGCAGTCCTTGTTGGTCGGAGGAGCGCTGCAGGGATCGACGCCCCCCTTGGTGTGCCCTGGCCCGGTGCCGGCGTGCAATGGTGCATCGTCCGCCGGTGCGCACCAAATTGGGCTGGTCTGGCGCGCGCATGGCGTCATCCATCGGCCGCCTGTCCCCCGTGCGTACACCGTCATGTGGAGCCGGGACCGCCGCAGCCCTGCAGGCATCGATGCCGGTTCCCGCTCGACGTGCGATCATGAGGCCTGATGGGTAGCTGACTGCAACGGGGCTGTGCTCGCATGGAAGGAGGGTCATGATGATCGAGTTCAGCCACTTCCTGCTGGTGGGCGTGATCACCATCGTCGCCCTCTACTGGTGGAGTGCGCTGGCCGCGCGTGAAGTGGCGCTGGGGGCAGTGCGGCGGCACTGCGGAGAGCTCGATCTGCAAGTCCTCGACGATGGTCTGGTGCTGCACCGGATCTGGGTCAAGCGTGACGGGCGCGGGCATCAGCGCCTGTGGCGGACCTATCACTTCGAATTTTCCGCCACCGGCGGCGAGCGATACCGGGGGCAGATTGTCACGCTGGCGGACCGCGTGGAGGCCATCCACCTGCCACCCTATCGCGCCCGGCCCCAGCGGCCTTGAGGGGTTTCGCGAGGACGCGACCGCCTCGCTGATCGACCGCGGGTGGGGATGGCTTCCTGGCAGCCCCGGCCGTTGGTGGTCAATCCTCGTCCATGCAGCGATTGCGGCCGGATGCCTTGGCGCGATAGAGAGCGCGGTCTGCGCGCTGGATGGTCTCCTCGATGGATTCCCCGGCCCTGAACTCGGTGATACGGATAGAGATCGTCACCATGAGGTCGCTCGCGACTTCCGGATAGCGCAGCCCTGCGACGAGGTCACGCAGGCGTTCCGCCTTGGTGAGGCCGCTGGCGAGTGTCGTCTGCGGCAGGATGAGGAGAAATGCCTCGCCACCGTAGCGCGGCCAAAGACATCGATGTTGCGCAGGCTCTCCGCAGCCGCCTGACTGATGCGGCGCAGGGCCACGATCAAAGTATCCGGCCTGCTACGCGCGCCCCGAGACACCCAGCGCACGCAGACGTTTTGTCGCCTGGCCTTTCACTCTGGTCACAAGCTGCTACAGCGTCACCGCGTTCCCATGGCCGCTTCCGCCTGCGTCAGACGCTTGTCCAGCCAGCTTGTGTACGCCTCATCGAATCTCATTGTCCGGATCTCCTGCAGCAAGCGCGCCCGGTTCATGCAGCCTCCAGAGGCCAGACATCGAACCGGACACATTACGTGCTACAGGACCGGACAGATCATGCGCTACCCACACACTACCCACAGCCCCCTTGCCGGGGCGGAATGAATCGGGTTCAATCCGGAGGGTCGCCCGGCGCTTCGGGCCTGCTGCGCTCCCCGGTCCGGAATTCGCTCATTGTCCCTTTTTCCCGGAACTGGAATCTCCGCGGCGCTGCCCGGTCGTGCCGAGTATCGAGGCGCTCTGTCCGCCGCCCTCGTCTCGCTTCCAGTCAGCATGACCTACGGGATTGTCGCCTTCTCGGCCCTGGGTCCTGAATTCACCGGCACCGGCCTGCTGGCCGGGATCTACGGCGCCATCGCCGTGTCGCTGCTCGCTGTCCCGCTGGGCAGTCGCTCGCAGCTGGTCTCCGGGCCCAGAGCCGCGGCGGCCGTCGTGTTCTCGGCGGTGGTCGCGTCGTTGCTGCAACTGGATTCCGTGGCCGCACTGGGCCCGCAGGCCACGGACGTGGCCATTGGCGGCGGCTTCGCGACCGTCCTGCTGGCGGGCCTGCTGCAGGCGCTCGCAGGACGTCTGCGGATCGGTCGGGTCGTCCGTTACATGCCGGCGCCGGTGATCGCCGGCTTCGTCAATGCCTCGGCCTGCATCATCCTGGTGGGGCAACTCCCGCAGCTCGTGGGAATTCCCGAGGGCGCCGGCTGGAGCAGCGTGCTCGCGGATCCTGGGCTGGTGCTGTCGGCGGGTGCCGTCGCCGGTCTCGTGACCCTTCTGTTGATGCGATTCGCCGGGCGCTGGAGTCGCTTGGTTCCGGCGCCGCTGCTGGCACTGGCTGGTGGGGTGTTGGTCTACCACGCGCTGGTGGCACTGGGGCCCGCGACCGGTCTCCTGGCCGGGGCCACCCTGGAGCCGATCCCGACGGGATTGCCACAGCTTTTTCTGACGCCCGAGGTGCTGACCCGGGTGCATCCCGGCCTGCTGCAGGAAGCCCTGTGGATCCTGCTTCCGGCGGCCCTCTCGATGATGGCATTGGCCTCTTTCGACACCCTGTTCTCGCTCTCCGCACTCGACGACCGGACCGGATCCAGGTCGGATCCAGACTCTGAACTGCGGGCCCAGGGCCTCGCCAACGTCGGTGCTTCGCTGATCGGTGGGGTGATGTCATCCGGCGGCCTCAACCGGACCGTGCCGCTGCTGGATGCGGGCAGTCGGCGCCTGTCCGCCCATCCGCTCTCGGCTGTCGTCATGCTGGGGATCGTGACCCTGTCGTATCCCCTGATCCGGTTCGTGCCGCAGGCCGTGGTCAGCGGAATGATCGTCTATCTGGCCTGGAGCCTGATCGACCGCTGGTCTCTCGAGCTGCTGCGCTCGCTTGCTTCGTCAACCACGCGCCGCCGGTCGTCCAGGCTGGTGGATGTCCTGATCATCGTCCTGGTGGTGGCAGTGGCGCTGCACAGCGGCATCATGCCCGCTGTGGGGGTCGGCATCCTGGTGGCGGTGCTGTTCTTCACCACCACCATGAGCCGGTCGGTGGTTCGCAGCGTTCGCCGTGGCCCGGGCATCCACTCACGTCGTCGCTGGTCACCGGAACGTGCCCGGGCTCTGGAGGAACCTGCCCGACGCATCGCATTGGTGGAACTGGATGGCGTGCTGTTCTTCGGTAATGCCCATGGTCTGGAGAGCGTGATCGAAGCCCTCCCGGCGGCCGATCTGGAACACCTGATCCTGGACTTCCGCCGCGTGCCCGACATCGATACCAGCGGCACCCGGGCCCTGCTGCGGATCCATGAACGTGCAAGACGCAGCGGCATCGAGCTCCACATGAGCTGCATTCGGCGGGAGGATGCAGGAACGCCGGTCGCGGGGGGCGAGCGCGCCGACCGGCTGCGCCTGCGAGGCGCGCTGGAGGATGCAGGTCTGATCGACGTCATTGGTGGTCAACACTTCTTCGTCGACACGGACGATGCCCTGGCCTATTGCGAGGATGCTCTTCTGGCCCGGCACGCGGTGGGTGCGGAGGCGGATCCCGGGCTAAGCAAGGCGCTCATACTGCGCGGCTTCGATCGCGGTGACTTCCGCGCGCTCCGGCCTCGGATACAGCGAGTCCGCTTCGCGCCGGATAGCATTCTCTTCGAGCAGGGCTCCGCCGGGGACGCCATCTATCTCGTGCTGCGCGGACACGCGGAGATCCGGGTGAACGGCGAACAGGGCGGGGCAGGTACTGTGGTCCACAGGCTGCGACCCGGATCGGTTTTCGGCGAGATGTCGGTACTCGATGGTGAGCCGCGGGCAGCCTCGGTGTATGCCCGGTCGATGCTGACCTGCTACCGCATGAGCGTGGCCGATTTCAGGTCGCTGCAGCGGGATCATCCGCGAATCGCGCTCCGGATTCACGGCAACCTGGCTCTGGTCTTCGCCAGTCGCCTGCGCGCTGCCAATGCGCTGATCGCCGAACTGGAGCGATGAAGCAGGATTCCGCCGCGCCGAGGTGAGGTGGCCACCTGACGGCCTGATACCTGTCGAGCACCGAGGGGTCGGTCCGCGGGCTGGCAGGTCGAGCCCATCGCTGCCGATTGCGACGAAGGGGCGAGGATTGGCTTCCCCGTTTCCTGTCAGCCGCGTGAGTCGGAGTCCCACGCGCGGCGTCGGCCTCGATTCAGCGGAGCCGCCAGCCACGAGGTACCCCCTCATGAGTTCCGGGAATCGCTCGCGGTCGTGCTGACGGTAGGCATCGATGCCGTCCGCCGGATGACGGGCAGAGGGTGATGTCGAACTCGAAGACTCGTCTTAGTGGTAGGTCAGGGCGCTGGACCCAGGTGAGCGCTGCAATGGGTGGGTCGCTGTCCGGCCTGCAACGCGCCATGCAGCATAGGCCATGTCGACATCGCGCAGATACCAGGGATGCAGGACTGGCGGTGGCAGCATTCCATGCCTCGCAGCGTGGCGGCTGCTCATCGCAGCAAGCGCAGTCAGGGCCCTCGTCAGTCCTGCAGCAGGGTGCCTGCTCGTCCCTCCAACGCTTCAAGGAGCTGGCCCATCGATGCGATGACGGCACGGCGGCCCGTGGCGCTGACGAAGGCTGCGGCACTGGCCACTTTCGGCGCCATGGAACCCGGCGCGAACTCGCCGGCCGCCAGCAACGCTTCCGCCTCCTTCGTGGACAGACGCTCGATACGACGTGCAGAAGGTGTCGCAAAATTCCGATAGACCGCGTCCACGTCGGTGCCGATGACCAATGCGTTGGCGCCGAGCGCGATGGCAAGCCAGGCAGCGACCCGGTCCTTGTCGATTACCCCGGCGACCGGTCTGCCATCGGCCGCCACCGGGACCCCGCCGCCACCACCGGCGACCACGTGCGATGTCTCGAGCAGCATGCGGATCTGCGCATACTCCAACACGTCCAGCGGCAGCGGCGAGGGTACGGTCAGACGCCAGCCGCGGCCACCAGGGAGTTCGACATGGGGCGCATCGGGCCGCTGGTCCAGGATCGGGCCGATCGGCTTCTCGGGGTCATTCGCGCGCTCCGCGTCCACGCGTACCCGTGTCAGCAGCGCCACGGCCGCTTCGCCACTGGCGGCGCCTAGGCCGGCGGCCAACAGATAGCCCAGTTCTCCCTGGGTCTGGGCCACGTGGATGT
>SLTB01000186.1 GCA_007130155.1 Pseudomonadales bacterium | reverse complement strand
CAGCAACCGCTCTATGCGTCCGAAGGGTGGAAGGTCGATCTCGATCCTCATGGCAACCAACCCCGGCGGCTCCGAACCTGATTCCTCCGGATCTTCCTGCAGCGCTGCGAGTCCGGCGGATCCATCATCCACAGGCCAAGCGTTCCAGATGCCGCCGTTGGCATCGAGCAGCTGGAGTTCGAAGCTGCGGATATCCTCGAGCAGGGTCTGGCTCTGCGGCACGGTGTCCTGGGCCCGGTCCAATACGTTCCAGAACTGACGCTCCAGGCGCCCCTCAGCGTCGAGCTGCCAGGCGACACGCTGAAGTTCGCTGCGGGGCCAAGCCAAGGGATTGCTCCAGCCGTGACGCGTCAACTCCAGCTCTCCGCTGAACGTCAGCCTCAGCGCGGGTTGCGGATCACCGAACTCATCGCGAATGGGGCGATTCGCCGCCTGCAGCAAGTCGCGCTCGAACAGGGTCAGAGCCCGTTGCAGATCGGCCAGTTTATCCCCGCGTACTTCGCTGAGCTGCTGCGCCTGCAGAACCCGGACCAAAAGCTGCCCGGAAACAATCCCGATCAGCCCGAAGATCGCCACCGCAACCAGCACCTCGATCAGGGTAAAACCCCTTGAGGATCGGGTAGTTGAGGCGGATTTAGAGTGTTCGTGTGACATATTGGTCTGCAGCTTCAGTACTGACCGAGAAATCCGGTCAGGCGCGCGATGGGATCGCCCTCGCGCCGACCATCGCCCTCACCCCCATGGTGCACCCGGATGTCCACGCGGCGCAGTCCGGAATCAGCGGTGGCGCTGATCTCCGTGATCAATTCCCACTCCCGATTGGCCATGGTCACGCTCTCCACGACGCGCCCTGCCGCCGGGGCCTCGCCGGGGACCTGCTCGAGCTGCAGCCGGGTCAGGGTGTTCTGGGCAACCCAGGTCGCGAAGGTTCGGGCCTCGAGGCTACCGGTCTGCATCAGCACATCGCCGATGCGCCCATAGATGGTGATGGACACCACTGCGAAGATCGCCAGCGATACCAGGATCTCGAGCAGGGTGAAACCACGAACCTTCGGATCCTTCATGGATAAAGCTCTAGGTATTTGAAATAAATAATATTTTAATGCCTATCGACAAACCCACCCTGCTGGGGTGTCCATCCTGGCGCAAGCCGAGCCCGAGGTTCGAACCAGCGAGTCGAAACGGCCTGCCGGCTGCGGCACCCGTTTCATATCGTGATGCGCTCAGCACTGACGCTGCCAAAACCGTCGCTGCTCAGGCGCCAGCCGGAACCGGACCACTCGGGCAGGAGGTCAATACGAAACGGCGTCATTTCACCGGAAGACAGGATCAGCATGCCGGGGCGTCGCGGTCCTGCGTTGTTGCCTGTGATGCTCAGCTCTTCAGGGCCTCGTCGGCGATCCTCGATGCGCAGTCGAGCCTCGATTCCAGGGCGTAGTGCATGTTCTCGCCATGGGCTCGTGGCCACCTCTTCCCATCGATCATTGTCCTGGTCCAGGCGCAGGAAACGATAGCCCTCGCCAGTGAATTGCAGGCCCCATTCGCTGGCGCTGAGCACGGCCTCAGTGCGGGTCAGTTCCAGCGCATGCTGCAGTCGTCGGGCTTCGGTCTCGAGATGCCTGTCGCGATCACGAGAGCCGATCTCCATGACGGCGATGCTGGCCATGATCGCAACCACGAACAGCACCACCAGGACCTCGAGCAGGGTGAAACCCCTGCTGCGACATGAAACCTCGCTTCCAAGGGCCGCGGCACACACGCGGGTAGAAAACAGGGAGAGCAGATGGGTACGCGATAGGGCGCGAAAACGCTCGAATCCGCCCATCAGGTTTCGCAGCTGAAGCCGCTCACATGAGGAGCGCCAGTATATACGGACGCCCTCCTCAGCCTTGGTCATAGGTCCTCGAAGCGGATCTCACCCGCATTGCCCTCACCGCCCGGCTGGCCGTCAGAGCCGTAGCTGAACAGTTCAAAGTGATTGCCAGTGGCCAAGTATTGGTAGGGGTTGCCCCAGGGATCTGTCGGCAGACTGCGAACGTAGCCGCCAGACTGCCAATTGCGCGGTTCCGGAAAGCCAGTCGGGCGGCGGACCAGGGCCTCGAGGCCCTGTTCAGTACTCGGGTAGGAGGAGTTGTCGAGCTTGTACATCTCCAGGGCATTGCCCAGCGCACGCAGGTCGCTCTGGGCTGCCGTGACCTGGGCCTGATCCTGACGGCCGACAATGTTGGGCACGATCAGTGCGCCGATAATGCCGATGATGACAATCACCACCATGATCTCGATGAGGGTGAAGCCGCGAGCGCGCTGTGAGTGTGAGCGCTGTGAGTGTGAGCGCTGTGAGTGTGAGTATGTGGCAGGTTTCATGCGATCAGCTGATTCAGGTTGAGGATGGGCAACAGTATGGCCAGCACGATGACCAGCACAAGGCCGCCCATCACAAGGAGCATCATGGGTTTGAACAGTTCCAGCATGACCGTCACCAGACGCTCCAGGTCGCGTTCCAGATGTCGTGCGACCCGGGCCAGCATGGCGTCGAGACTGCCGCTGGCTTCACCGCTGGCCACCATGTGTAGCATCAGCGGTGGGAAGTATCCCACCTCCTCCAGGGCGCCTCGAAGGGTGCTGCCCTCGGCCACGCGTCGGGTCGCCTGATCGATGCGCTGCCGCAGCACGCGGTTGTCCACCACCTGCCCGGCGATGCGCATGGCTTCCACCAGCGGCACCCCGCTGGCTGTGAGAATGGCCAGGGTATTGGCGAACTGGCTGGCGTTGGATCCACGGACGATACGCCGCAGCAGGGGTGCATGCAGCAGGAAACGATGGAAGCGCCGCCTTGGTGCCGGCTGTTTCAGTACTTCCCGCAGGGCCCAGCCGAGGGCCACAAGCAGCAGTAGAAGCGGTGCGCCCCAGCTCACCAGAAAATCGGACAGGGCAATCAGGCTGCGGGTCAGGAGTGGCAGAGCTTGATCGGTATCCCGGTAGACCGAGACGATTTCCGGCACCACATAGGCCAGCAGGCCCGCCACGATCAACAGTGAGATCGCCACCAGGATGACTGGATACAGCAGGGCCATCTGTACGTTCTGACCGGATTCCTGTTTGCGCTCAGTATAGTCGGCGAGGTTGCGCAACACCTCCTCGAGGTGACCCGCATGTTCCCCCGCTGCCACGGTCGCGCGATAGAGGTCGTCGAAGGCGTAAGGAAACTCGCCCAGCGCCATCGCCAGGGAATGGCCTTCGAGCACCCGAGCCCGCACGGCGAGCAGTATGCTGCGCACGCGCTGCTTGTCGGCCTGCTGCGCCGCGGCGTTCAACGCTTCCTCGATGGGCAGGCCGGAACCGATCAGAGTCTCGAGGTGACGGGTGATCATGGCCAAGTCGAGGGCGGACAGACGCCGCTTTAGGGTGGGTCGCTTGAATCGGGGGCCACCAGAGCGGTCACCGGAACGAGCCTCGCCTGCCGGGTCCACCTTCAGCGGCGCCCAGCCCTTGTCGCGCAATTGCTGACGGATCTGCCGGGAACTGTCGGCTTCGAGAATGCCCCGCTGCTCTCGGCCCTGGCCGTCCAGCGCGACGAATTCGTAGGCAGCCAAGGCTCAGTCCTCGCGGGTCACGCGGAACAGCTCCTGGATACCGGTAACGCCGGCCAGCACCTTCTCTCGGCCATCCCGGAGCAGATTCGGCGCCCGCCCATGAGCGTGGCGTTCCATCTCCTGTTCCGACGCGTTGCGGTGAATCATGTCCCGCAGTGTGTCGTCGATTTGAATGATCTCGTAGATGCCGGTCCGGCCGCGATAGCCCGTGTGGCTGCAGTGATCACAACCGGTGGGCCGATAGAGGGTCGGCGGCTGCTCAGGATCGACGCCAAGTGCGTCGCACTCTGCGGCGGTGGCCGCGTAGGCCTCTCGGCAATGGGGACAGAGTACACGCACGAGGCGCTGAGCGATGAGGGCCAGCATGCTCGACGACAACAGGTAGGGCTCGATGCCGATGTCGTGCAGGCGGGTGACCGCTCCGATGGCCGTGTTCGTATGCAGCGTCGACAGCACTAGATGTCCGGTCAGAGCCGCCTGGATGGCAATCTCAGCAGTCTCGAGGTCGCGAATCTCCCCCACCATCACCACGTCCGGATCCTGACGCAGAATCGCTCTCAGGCCGCGGGCAAAGCTCATGCCTGCCTTGGTGTGGACCTGAGTCTGTCCGATGCCTGGCAGGTTGTACTCGATCGGGTCCTCCACCGTCATGATGTTGAGTTCGGCGCTCTGGATCTCACCGAGACTGGCGTAGAGAGACGTAGTCTTGCCTGAACCGGTGGGCCCGGTGACCAGGACGATGCCATGGGGCTTGGCCAGTATTTCGCGCATGGCCTCGAGACCATGCCGGCTCATGCCCAGATGGCTGAGGTCCAGACGGCCGGCCTGCTTGTCCAGCAGACGCAAGACCACCCTCTCCCCTGCTGCGGATGGCAGTGTGGACACTCGTACGTCCACTTCGCGGCCGCCGATGCGCAGCGTGATCCGCCCGTCTTGGGGGACCCTTTTCTCGGCGATGTCCAGCCGCGCCATGACCTTGATACGCGAAACCAGCAGTGGCGCAAGGGCACGCTTGGGGCGGACGATCTCACGCAGGATGCCGTCCACCCTAAAGCGCACTACAAGTTCGCGCTCGAACGTCTCCACGTGGACGTCGGAAGCGTTCTCTTTGATGGCCTCGGCCAGGATGGCGTTGATCAGCCGGATGATGGGGGCATCGTCCTCCTGCTCCAACAGATCTTCAGTCTCGGGAACCTGGTCGGCAAGGCTGGCCAGATCGAGCTGTTCGCCTAAGTCCTCCACCATCTGCCGGGCGGCAGACGAATCGCGCGCGTAGCTCCGTTCGAGCAGGGATTCGAAGTCACTTTGCTCGAGCGTCTCCCAACTCAGCGAACAGCCGGCGATACGGCGGGCTTCGGCGAGGGCCAGGGGAGAGGCGTCAGCGCGACAGGCAGCTTGTCGGCGCATCCCGCTTGGGCCGGGTGCATCCGTCGTGGCTTCTGAAAGCCCAAGCAGCACCACGCCATGCCGGCGGGCGAAAGAGAACGGCAGGCGAGGCATCGGTGCCGCAACGGCATCAGGCTCGGGTGACTCGGTTTGGACCTTGGGGGTTGCGGTGGACATGACGCTTGGGCTCTCTTAAGTGCCGTTGATCCCACGTTTCATGTTAGCAGTATCCCACGGGACAGGTGGCAGGCCTGTGAACACGTCACGCTTTTCCTTTGCCTCATGGGTTCGGGTTTGAAAAGGGGTCAGCGCTTACAGGTATGTCTCCACCCGGCGGACCCCAGATCTGCCATGTCCTTCAGGTGCCGTAGGCCGAGGCGCCACGGGTTCTTGCCGATGAGGTGACGCGCCCTTGCCGTCCTGCCATCCCTGGCATAATGTCGCGCTGCTTTAGACATGCAGGATCTTCGAGTTGTGAATTTCATTGGCCAGCACATCCTGTCCGTGGACCAGTTCGCCCGCGAGGACATCGAGCGCATCTTCGAGGTGGCGGATCGTATGCGCCCCTATGCCGAGCGGCGGCGGATCACCCGGGTCCTCGAGGGTGCCATCCTCGGCAATATGTTCTTCGAGCCGAGCACCCGGACCCGGATCAGCTTTGGCTGCGCCTTCAATCTGCTTGGTGGCGAGGTCCGTGAGACCACAGAGATCAAGGCCTCGTCCTTGAGCAAGGGCGAGTCCCTCTATGACACGGCGCGGGTGCTGTCAGGCTACAGCGACATCATCGTCATGCGCCACCCTGAGGCGGGCTCCGTAGCGGAATTTGCCGCCGCCAGCCGTGTGCCGGTGATCAACGGCGGCGACGGCCCCAACGAGCATCCTTCTCAGGCCCTGCTGGACCTCTACACTATCCGGCGCGAACTGGCGGACAAAGAGCGCGCTGTGGATGGCCTTAAGATCGCCCTGGTGGGTGATCTCCGCTATGGCCGCGCCGTTCACTCCCTGGTGAAGCTCATCGCGTTGTTCGATAACGTCACATTCCGGCTGGTGAGTCCTCCGGAACTGTCGCTGCCAGCACCCTATGTGGCGATTCTCGAAGCTGCAGGCCACACCGTGGAAAGGGTACATCAGCTCGAGGACGGGCTGCGTGGGGTGGACATTCTCTATGTCACCCGCACTCAGGAAGAGCGCTTCCCATCCCAGGAGGAAGCCGACCGCTACCGGGGATTGTTCCGCATCAACCAGGACATCTACACCAGCTTTTGCGCTCCGAGCACCGTTATCATGCACCCCCTGCCGCGGGACTCCCGAAGTGCCGCCCGTGAACTCGACGATGATCTCAACAGCAACCCGAATCTCGCCATTTTTCGTCAGACTGACAATGGTGTGCTGGTGCGCATGGCGCTCTTTGCCCTGTTGTTGGACGTGGCAGACAAGGTGGACGATCAAGCACGGGAGGTGCCCTGGTTCACAGGCGGGCGGGAGCCGGATTGAAGTTCTTGCCGCGCCACAGCCTCAATGTCGACGCGCCCCATCCGGCAAAGCCGGATGGGGCGATCTTGAGGCGCTGGGTTACTGCGGAACCGGCTGCAGCCGCGAAGGTGGCGCCGAGACGACTGCCCGCGAATCGCTCTTCGCAGGCAGTCCGATCTGCGGGCAGGTGCTACGGCGTCAGAGCACTTCGTCGAGCTTCTTCTCGAGCTCCGGCACGGCGTTGAAGAGATCCGCCACCAGGCCGTAGTCAGCGACCTGGAAAATCGGTGCATCCTCGTCCTTGTTGATGGCAACGATGACCTTGGAGTCCTTCATGCCCGCCAGATGCTGGATGGCACCCGAGATGCCGATGGCGATGTAGAGCTCCGGCGCGACGATCTTGCCGGTCTGGCCTACCTGCATGTCATTGGGGACGAAGCCGGCATCCACAGCTGCGCGGGACGCACCCATGGCAGCCCCGAGCTTGTCTGCAATGCCATCGAGCAGCTTGAAATTCTCCCCACTGCCCATGCCGCGTCCGCCGGACACCACGACGCGAGCGGCACTCAACTCGGGGCGGTCGAGCTTCACGAGCTCTTCGTTGACGAACTCGGAGATCCCTGCGTCATGGCTGGCATCCACCGCTTCTACGGCGGCCCTGCCGCCTTCTGCAGCCACCGCATCGAACGCGGTGTGACGTACCGTCAGGACTTTGATGGCATCGCTGCTCTGTACCGTAGCAATGGCATTGCCGGCGTAGATCGGCCGCTTGAACGTGTCCTCGGACTCGACGCTCATGATGTCAGAGATCATGGCAACATCGAGCAATGCGGCAGCACGCGGCATGATGTTCTTGCCGGAGGTGCTGTGAGCGCCGACCACGTACTTGTAGTCCTTGCCCAGATCGGAGATCAGAAGCGCCATGTTCTCGGCCAGTTGATGGCCGTAGGCGTCGTTGTCGGCGCAACGCACCTTGGCGACACCATCGATCTTGGCGGCGGCTTCCGCCACAGCCCCACAATCCTTGCCTGCCACCAGTACATCCACGTCGCCGCCGATTGCCTTGGCAGCGGCAATGACATGCAGGGTGACCTGGTTCAGCTTGCTGTTGTCGTGTTCTGCAACGACCAGAATGCTCATGTCAGTTGACCCCGCTTCAGATGACTTTGGCTTCGTTCTTGAGCTTGTCGACCAATTCGTCGACGGTCTCGACCTTGATCCCGCCCTGACGCTCTGCCGGCGGCTCGACCTTGAGAGTCTTGAAGGTCTGTTTGACCTCGACACCCAGATCAGCCGGCGTCAACACGTCGAGCTGCTTCTTCTTCGCCTTCATGATGTTCGGCAGTGAGGCATAACGCGGCTCGTTCAGGCGCAGGTCGGTGGTGACCACGGCAGGAGCTTTCAGGGCTACGGTCTGCAAGCCGCCGTCCACTTCCCGAGTGACATTGATCTTGTCGCCGGCAATCTCGACCTTGGAGGCTCCGGTGCCCTGGGGCAGACCCGCGAGGGCTGCGAACATCTGGCCAGTCTGATTGTTGTCCGCATCAATGCTCTGTTTGCCGAGGATGACGAGTCCTGGCTCCTCCTTGTCGAAGACGGCCTTGAGCAGCTTGGCGATGGAGAGGGGCTGAAGTTCGTCGTCGGTCTCGACCAGGATGGCGCGGTCGGCGCCCAGGGCCAGGGAGGTACGCAGCTGTTCCTGGCACACCTTAGGACCAATGGAAACGGCGATGACTTCCTCAGCGGTGCCCGCCTCTTTCAGCCGGACCGCTTCCTCAATGGCGATCTCGCAGAAAGGATTCAGCGCCATCTTGACGTTGTTCAGGTCGACGTCGGAATTGTCCGATTTGACCCGGACTTTGACGTTGTAATCGATGACGCGCTTCACGGCGACGAGTACTTTCATGGACATGTGCCTCGTTTGTCCTGCTTTTCAGGAGATTTCGAGCGAGCCCAGCGGCACGTGGCGACCGGGGCTGACGGAGCCTGATACCATGCCGGAGCCGCAGCCCCGAAAACGGAAGGCGCGTATTCTGACGGCTGCCTCTGAGGGGGTCAAGGTGGCCAGACTGGACCAAGTATGGGCGACGTCGGGCGAGCCTCGGTGCTTGGTGCCGCATCCAGACCTTCGCTATACTTTCACGGCTTTTGACGAACCCCAGGGCAGGCAGTGGCAGTGATGGGTTTGTGCGTTTTCTGTCTGTTCAGGTAAGCCTTCGTGCGCCGCGCGAATCGTCAGTCATCTACCCAGGAGGTTCGGAGTGACCGAAGCTGTCGAACGGGAAGCAATGGAATTCGACGTGGTGATCGTGGGCGGAGGTCCTTCGGGATTGGCATCCGCCTGCCGTCTGATGCAGCTGGCCGAAGCCGCTGGCGAAGAGCTCTCAGTCTGCCTGGTCGAAAAAGGTTCCGAGATCGGCGCCCACATTCTTTCCGGTGCGGTGGTGGAGCCACGCGCGCTCGACGAGCTGTTCCCGGACTGGGCTGAGCGCGGCGCGCCGCTGAACAACCCAGTGACGGACGATGAGGTCTACTGGCTGCCCAATGCCGAGAACCGAGTGCGTATTCCCGGCTTCATGGTCCCCACGGATACCCATAACGATGGCAACCACGCCATCAGCCTGGGCAACCTTTGCCGTTGGCTGGGTGAGCAGGCCGAGACCATGGGCGTGAATTTGTTTCCGGGTTTCGCGGCTTCCGAGATTCTTTACGATGACAAGGGTGCTGTGAATGGTGTGGCCACTGGCGACATGGGAATCAGCAAGAGTGGCGAGCGTAAAGGCACGTTCACGCCAGGCTATGAGCTGCGGGCGAAATACACGATTTTCGCCGAGGGCTGTCGCGGACACCTTGGCAAGCAGCTGCAGGCGAAATTCGAACTGCAAAAAAATGCTGCCACACAGCACTACGCCATTGGTTTGAAGGAACTCTGGGATGTGCCCCCGGAACAGCACGTGCCTGGCAAGGTGGTCCACTCCATCGGCTGGCCTCTGTCCAGCGGCAAGTCCGCCACCGGCGGCTCCTTCATGTACCACCTGGAAAACCAGCAAGTGGTGATCGGCATCATCGTCGATCTCAGCTACGTCAATCCCTACCTGTCGCCCTTCGACGAGCTGCAGCGCCTGAAGACCCATCCGCTCTACCGCTCCACTCTGGAAGGCGGCAAGCGGGTGTCCTATGGCGCACGCGCCATCGTCAAGGGCGGCCTTCCTGCTCTGCCAGAGCTCACGGTTCCCGGTGCTGTGCTGGTGGGCGATGACGCTGGCTTCCTGAACTTCCTGAAGATCAAGGGCAGCCACACCGCCATGAAATCCGGGATGCTGGCAGCCGAGGCGATTCATGCGCGGCTCGCAGCAGGCTCCGAAGGTGGCGAAGCCGTGCCGGAATACCTGGAGAAATTCGAATCCTCCTGGCTGCATGCGGAACTGAAGCGGTCACGCAACGCGGCGCCTGCCATGCACAAGTTCGGCATGCTTGCAGGCGCGGCATTCACATGGGTCGATCAGACGCTGTTCGGCGGCAAGCTGCCCTTCACGCTGAAGGACCCGGTCCCGGACCACGCCACCCTCAAGCCAGCAGCCCAATGCAAGCCCATCGATTATCCCAAGCCTGACGGCAAGCTGACTTTTGACAAGCTGTCCTCGGTGTTCCTGTCAAACACCAATCATGAAGAGGACCAGCCGGTGCATCTGCTTCTCACGGACCCGAGCATTCCGATTCAGCGCAATTTGCCCGAGTACGCCGAACCGGCTCAGCGCTATTGTCCTGCTGGCGTTTATGAGGTGGTGGAAGAAGGCGGCAAGCCGGAGTTCAAGATCAACGCCCAGAACTGCGTGCACTGCAAGACCTGCGACATCAAGGACCCGGCCCAGAACATCACCTGGGTGGTGCCTGAGGGTGGCGGAGGACCGACTTACCCGAATATGTGATGGTTTAAAAGAGGGCTTAGTGGGCGTTCGCCACGCACCTTCGTTCGGGCTGTCGCAGAAGAAACTGACGAGCCATTGGCCGTGGTGAGACCGCATGGGAGGGCCCACTGGGCGCGATCAGCGCCGAGAGGCGCTGCGATGATCCACCGCTCGCATTGCGGTCTCCCACAGTCGCGCTGCCGAGACAGAATGCGGCGCCCGGGTTGGGGCCTGACCGGGCATAGTCAGGCGCTCTTGATCACACTCGGCCGAGCTCGAACCACTCGCCGCAGGAGATGACACCGAGCCTGGCTGGGTCGTTGGCATGGGGCTCTGCTATATCCACCAGCTCGTAGAACACGTTGCGCGTCAACAGTGCCCAGAGACCAGCCCGTACGTGTAGATAAGGTGCGGGTTCGCCGTCCCGGTCCCGCACTTCGATGGGATGTTCCGAATCAGCCAGGACATGCTCATCCACGTTGGTAGTGAACAAAAGCCGCTGCCCTGCTCCACTGCCGCTGCGCACCAGAGCTATGGCCGCAAACGGTACATCTTCAACCTCAATGGCCAGTCTCTCTGCTGGCGTCACGAGAAAATACTCACCATCATCACGGCGCAGGATGGTCGAGAACAGCTTGACCATGGCCGCGCGTTTGATCTCGGCGCCCTCATGAAACCAAGTCCCGTCGCGGGCAATGCGAATGTCGATGCTGCCGCTGCGCTCGGGATGCCATCTGTCCACCGGCGGCAGTGACTTCGACGCCTGGGCCTCGAGCAGTTCCTTGAACAGGGCATCGGCTCGTCCGACTTCAGCCATCGTCTGACTCCATAGTTTCAGCAAGAATTTCAGCAAGGTGGACGGGAAGCCGCGAAGCCACTTCGGCGGTGAACTCAGTGGTACTCTTGCTGCGTGCATTGGCGTTGAGGCTCGGCGGGACTCGGCCGACCTGCAGTGGCGCTGCGCGCGAGCGTCAGCCCTTGCCCCGTGTCCCTTTCATCCGCCGATCAGCTTCATCACCGTAGCTCCGCCCGTGAAGGCCACGTCCTGTTTGTCAGCCATGGCGCGCCAGAGGGCCGCCTCGAGTCCGGCGATGGCTTCTTCACGCGTTCCCCGCAGCAGTTCGGCCACCGCATGGCGGTTGCTCGAGGACAGGCATCCATGCAGATAGCCGTCAGCCGAGAGACGCAGCCGTGTGCAGCTCGAGCAGAACGGTTCCGATTCATTGGCGATGACGCCGAATTGACCGAGCACGGCATCGTTGCCACCGCGAACATCGAAGCGCACGGCCGTAGAGTCCCAGGCGGCGTCGGTGCGGTTGTAGTGATAGCGCTCTCCGATGATCCCGAGGATCTCCTCCATACCAAGGAAGTCGCGATCGAAGGCCGCCGAATGGGCCAGATGTCCCATGCGCATGAGCTCGATGAAGCGCAGCTCGATACCGCGCTCCAGTGCGTAGTCCAGCAGCGGCAGGATCTGATCCGCGTTGCCAGTCTTCAACGGCACCATGTTGAGCTTGACGCGGATCCCTGCATCCAGGCAGCGCTCGATTCCATTGAGCACCGCATCGAGATCGCCGCCACGAGCAATCTGACGAAAGCGTTCCGGATGCAGGGTGTCCAGAGATACATTGACGCGTTCGAGGCCAGAGCGCGCCAACAGGTCCACCTTGTCGGCGAGAAGCTGTCCGTTGGTGGTAAAGCTGACATCAGACAGGGGCATGGCCATCACTGCGGGCAGAAATTCATCGAACTTGGGCGTCACCAGGGGCTCGCCGCCGGTGATGCGAAGTTTCTCGATCCCTGCCACCTCGATGAGGAGATCCACCCCACGGATCAGTTCCGCTGCCGTGAGCTCATCCCGAGCTCGCAGCAGGCGCTTGCCGTCTGCCACGCAATAGGTGCAGGCATAGTTGCAGGCCGCGGTGAGGCTGACGCGAAGATTGCGGAAGCGGCGTCCCGTGCGGTCGACAATCATGGCGATAACGTCCTTGGCATCACGGGATTATGCCATGCCCGTGAGGTCTTTACATGAAAGCGGACATGGCGACTGGTCACGCTCCACCATTGGCTTGACGTTCCAGAGCCGTCAGCAGACCGGAGACTGTTGCGGATTTCCAGAACAGTCGATTGGAGGCCTTCACCAGGATGACGTCGCCGGCCCGAAGCTCGGCGGCAATAGCGTCGATATCCATGGCCTGGCAATCCGGCCACCAGCCCGCCCGCAGGACTGGCGGCAGAGCATCATGCAGAGCCGCCATGCGCTCACCCACACAGAATACACCGTCGAGACCGTGGCAGGCGGCTGCCAGAATGCGATGCAGCGCCAGCTCATCCACTCCGAGTTCGAGCATGTCGCCAAGCAGGGCGAAACGCCTCGTGGCTGGCTGTTCACGCAGCGCCTGCAGCGCCAGGCGGATACTGTCTGGATTGGCGTTGTAGCTGTCGTCGATGACGCGAACGCCGGCAGCATGATGGCTGCCACCGCGACCCTTGGGCGGCTGCATGGCTTCCAGGCAAGGGAGGGCTGGCGCAGGATCCATGCCTGCGGCTACCAGACAGGCGATCACCGCAGTGGCCGAGAGCCTGCGATGGGGGCCATCGACGACCAGTCGCAGCGCCAAATTATTGCCATCAGGCAGGCGGATGCACGCAACGCCGCCCTCCTCCACCAGTCGCACATCGGCGTGGACTCCACTGCCGAAGGTCACCCTGGAGCCACTGTGATGACTGTCATCAAGGTCCAGCGAATCGGGCACCACCAGCGCACCATCCGCGTCCAGCCCGGCAGCAATGCTCAGTTTCTCGCGACGTATGGCGTCGAGCGAGCCAAGGCCTTCCAGATGCACCCCGAGGACATTGAGAACCAGAGCCACATTCGGCCGCACGAGCTCCGAAAGCGGCGCGATTTCCCCTGGCGAGTTCATGCCGATCTCGAAGATTCCGGCCTGGGCATCCTGTGCCAGCCGCGCAAGGGACAGGGGCACGCCGATATGGTTGTTGAAGCTTCCCTCCGAGGCATGACTTCCTGGCAAGGCGGCGGCGAGCATGCCCTTGACAGTAGTCTTGCCACTGGAACCCGTTACCGCAAAAACGGGGCCAGGGAATCGCTTGCGGGCGCAGGCGGCCAGCTGCCAGAGCGCCGTGAACGTATCAGCAACCAGCAGCTGGGGAAGGTCCGAATCAACCCTGCGGCTGACCAGCGCGGCGGCAGCGCCTCTCCGGGCGGCAGCGGCCACGAAATCGTGGCCGTCACGGCCACTGCCTGCGGCGCCACGGTAGCGGGCGTCCGGCACACCGCTTAGGGCAACAAACAGGTCGCCTCGCTCGAGCGATCGGGAGTCGATGCTCACACCGTCAACGTCCACCAAGACGGACTCGGCCAGCCCGAGTGCATCAGTCAGTTCCCGGGCTGTCCACAGCGGCCGAGTCATGCTGGATCGCCGCCGTGAATGCTCGATTCCGCCTGTTCCCGCAGCATGAACTTCTGGATCTTGCCCGTGGAGGTCTTGGGCAGGGGACTGAAGATCACGTGCCTGGGGACCTTGAAGCCTGCGAGATGCTCACGGCAAAAGCTGCGGATGTCCTCCACGCCGGCCTCTGCACCCGGAGCAAGCGTCAGCACGGCGCAGGGTGTTTCGCCCCACTTTGCGTCACTGACGGCGACCACGGCAGCCTCGAGGACGGCCGGATGTCGATAGAGAACGTCCTCGACCTCGATGCTGGAGATATTTTCGCCGCCGGAAATGATGATGTCCTTGGAACGGTCCCGAATCTGGATATAGCCATCGGGGTGCCACACGGCCAGATCCCCAGAGTGGAACCATCCTCCGGCGAATGCTTTGTCAGTACTGGCGGGGTTCTTCAAGTAGCCCTTCATCACGTTGTTGCCGCGCATGAACACCTCGCCCATGGACGCACCGTCCCTGGCGACGGGCTCGAGGGTTTCCGGGTCCGCCACCATCAAACCGTCGAGCATGTGGTAGGGCACACCCTGTCGGGCCTTGGTCCGAGCCCGCTCTTCCGGCGCCATATCATCCCAATCCGCCTGCGGCGCGCACAGGGTGCAGGGCCCATAGGTCTCTGTGAGGCCATAAACGTGGGTAACCTCGAATCCCAAGGCTTCCATCCTCTGCAGTACGCTGGCAGGCGGAGCGGCGCCGGCGGTCATCACCTTCACCCTGACCTTCAGCTCACGGCGGACCTCGGCCGGTGCATTGGCCAGGGTATTGAGAACGATCGGCGCCCCACAAAAATGCGTCACGCTGTGCTCCGCCAGCGCTGTGAAGACGGGTTCCTCACGCACCGCCCGCAGGCAGACAGATGTGCCGGCTACGGCAGCCAGCGTCCAGGGAAAACACCAGCCGTTGCAATGAAAAAGGGGCAGCGTCCACAGGTAGACCGGATGCTGACCCATCTCCCAGGCCAGCGCATTGCCCACTGCGTTCAGATAGCCGCCCCGATGGTGGTAGACCACCCCCTTGGGGTCGCCCGTGGTACCCGAGGTATAGTTCAGCGAAATGGCATCCCACTCATCTGCGGGCAGCTCCCAGACGTAGTTGGGGTCACCCTCGGCCAGCAGCGACTCGTACTCCAGGCCACCTATGGCATCCGCCTCGACCACGGCCGGATCTGCGATATCCACCACCAGAATGTCAGCGCCATGACTGCAGTGGGCCAGCGCTTCCCGTGCGACCGGTGCCCATTCGGTATCCACCATCAGTACCCGCGCTTCGCCATGTCCGAGAATGAAGCCGATGGCTGCCGGATCGAGTCGGGTATTGATGGCGTTCAGAACCGCGCCGGCCATGGGCACGCCAAAGTGAGCCTCGAACATGGCGGGCACATTGGGCGCCAGCACCGCCACCGTATCGCCACGACCGATGCCACGGTCGACCAGCGCACTCGCCAGACGCCGACAGCGCTGCGCCACATCAGCCCAGCTCAGGCGCCGACTGCCATGGATCAGCGCCGTATGGTTCGGATATACCGCCGCAGTCCGCGCCAGGAAGCTCAAGGGTGAGAGCGGAACATGATTGGCCGCCACAGGATCAAGATCGCAATCAAAAATGGTATTTGGCATGGTCCAATCTCTCTCTGCTCACAAGGACTGAACTTCACCACAGGCCGGCCGCCAACAACAACAAAACGGGCGCAGACTTGATCAGCACTTCCCTTGCATGAAACATCTATCGACCTGAAGCGAAGCGCTGTCTGTGGCCTTCGGCGCGACGTTCCAAGGTGGGCGCCAGACAGCCATGTGTCATCAGCTTGGCGCAAGATCGGCTCCCTGGATCCGATGCCGGGAGGGTGATGCGCCCGGGGTCTGTTAGACTCTTTGTCACCCTTCACGGAGCTTTGACAATGACGTCCAAGGAACAGGTACACCCGGGCTTCTTCCGCAGCGTCGGCCGCTTTCTCAGCGCCGCACGCGCCGTCACCGCCAACATCCTCTTCCTGGTGGTGATCGTCGTTCTGCTGGTTCTGGTTTTCTCTGGTGAAGACCGGGTGGCGGTACCTGACGGGGCGGCCCTGGTATTGAATCTGGATGCACCGATCCTTGAGGAAGCTCCGAGGCCGGAGCCCCTGGAGTTGTTGTTCTCAGGCCAGGATAGCGCCCGTCCCATCGAAATGCGGGACCTCATGCATGCCCTCGAGCGTGCGGCTGAGGATGATCGAATCAGGGCGCTGGTGCTGGATCTCCATCGTTTCCCGGGGGCAGCACCGGCAACGCTGAACAGTCTCGGCAAGGCCCTTGGCGAGTTCCGGGCATCAGGCAAACCATTGATCGTGGTTGCCGACAACCTCACTCAATCCCAGTACTTCCTGGCCAGCTTCGCCGACCAGCTTTACCTGAATCCCATGGGACAGGTTCTGCTCACCGGACTCGCCCTGCAGCCCACGTTCTTCGCCTCCGGGCTCGAAAAGCTGAAGGTCAATGTCAACGTCTTCCGTGCGGGCGAGTACAAGTCCGCGGTGGAGCCTTTCCTGCGTGACGACATGTCCAGCGAAGCACGGGAGAACGCCCAACAGCTCATCAACGAGATCTGGCACAGCATTCGGGCCCAGGTGGCTGGCAATCGAGGCATGTCGCCGGAAATGCTCGATACGCTCATCGAGGAACAGCCCCAGCGCCTGCGCAGCACCCGGGGTGATCTGGCGCTCCTCGCTCTGGAGACTGGGCTGGTGGACGAATTGCTGTCCCGGGACGCCGGGCGTGATCGCCTCATCCAGATCGTCGGCCGGGACCAGGCTGGCGAGACCTTCCGGCAAATCGGTCATCGCGACTACCTGCGTGACGCGCTGGTGACTGCTGCGAGCCGCAAGAAGAAGGATGCGCGCATTGGTGTGATCGTGGCCGAAGGCACAATCCTGGGTGGGGAACAGCCCCGAGGCGCGGCTGTGGGGGAACCCACTGTCCGCATGATCCGCAAGGCACGGCAGGATGATGGTGTTCGAGCCATCGTCCTGCGCGTCAATTCTCCCGGGGGCAGCGCCTTTACGTCGGAACTGATCCGGCGCGAACTGGAGCTGGCACAGGTGGCCGGCAAACCCGTCGTGGTATCCATGGGATCCGTGGCGGCCTCAGGGGGATACTGGGTCAGCGCCACGGCAGATCGGATCTTCGCCGAGCAGGATACGATCACCGGCTCCATCGGCGTTTACGGCCTGCTGCCCACCTTCGAGAGGTCGTTGGCCTCGCTGGGCGTCTACAGCGATGGCGTCGGCACACACACCCTGGCAGGCGCCGGCAACCCCATGCAGCCATTGAATCCGGCGCTGGCTGATATCCTCGAGCAGCGCGTTGCACAGGCCAATCGGCAGTTCATGGAACTGGTGGCCCGGGGCCGTGATATGGATCTTGCAGATGTCGAGGCACTTGCAGAAGGCAGGGTCTGGAGCGGGCTGGCGGCCCATGAACTCGGGCTGGTGGACGAGCTCGGAGGACTTGCGTCAGCCATCTCCCAGGCAGCGGCGCTTGCCGGCCTGGAACGATGGGATGTGGACTACCTCGAGGAACCGCCCTCAACGCGCGATCTCATCCTCGAGCGCATGCTCAACAGTTATGCTGGCCGCTCGTTGATGGGCAACGCGCCTCGGGGGCCCTGGCAGGGCCTGAGCAGGATGAGTCGTTTGCTGGGCGAGCCTATACTCAATCTGGATCGCCTGTTGGAGGCGGATCAGCTGCAGGCCCTGTGCACGGCCTGCACGATCCGCTGAGGGCTGTTCCAGCCCTCCGTCCCTGCCAAGGAGCTACGCGGTAGAACGTGAACGCGCCGCGACGCCCCACTTAGCCCCGCTCCGATCACCCCATTTTTCACGTAGCACCCCTGGCCCGCCTATCTCACCGATAAGCGAAGCGAGGGCGCGGAGATACCGGTAAAGACAAGGCGCGCGACAGCGCACCGGCAGACCGGCAGGATTTGGCGGTATCTCCGTGTCCACAGCCGTGAATCGCTGAGATAGGCGGGCTAGGCACCTCAATCGGGCGTCGAATCGGCCTCGAATTGAGAGCGTCTCGCATGCGTCCAGTCCTACCGCGCAGACTCCTAGAACAGGCGGAAGCGCGGGCCGCGACGACCGCTGCTGGAACTCTGACGCCGACGGCGCATGCGTGCGAAAAGCGCTCGGCGCTTGGCTTCCAGCCAATCCTCATGGGAGGCCTTGGGAGCCGCCTTGCGATAATTGCAGAAGTCGCCATAGGCCTCGATCTCTGGCGCGAGTTCCCGAACCACGAGTTCGATCATGATGGCGTCGTCGATCAGGCCAATGACCGGGATGTTGTCCGGGATCATGTCCTCGGGTTCATTGAAGTAGGACAGCGCCGTGATCACGTCCTTGCGTTCCTTGGCCTCGAGTGCCCACTCACTGTCTCCGAGCATGGCGATCAGGCTGTCCACCTTCTCGAGGCGCTCAGCCACGAAGCTCGGCACCTTCTTCTGACTGCGCACACTGACCAGGGCTTCTCGGGTCTTGGCGACGATCTCTTCCTCCGTTGCTGCCTTGGCAGCCTTGCGGGCACGATTCATCTGCGTGCGGAAGTACTTGAGATCCTGCTCTTCAAGTTCGAAGGTGATTTTAAGCGTCATCGGGCTATCCCCTGACTTGCAAGTTTGGAGTGAATGGCGCGCAAGCCGTGTTGAGACGGTTTCGATCACGCTCCTGAACGTTGATCGATTCCACACGGTGCTGCGAGTGAGCCAGGATTCCGTGTGAAGCGCTAGGCAGCGCAGAAGCTATCAAGCTTCCTGCATCAGCGCCATACGGAAACCCATGAGACCAAGTAT
>SLTB01000195.1 GCA_007130155.1 Pseudomonadales bacterium | reverse complement strand
GTTCTGGATGCTCCTCTGAACACCCAGTGTGATGTTGCTCAAAAGGACAGGGTTCCGTCAGTTCGGTAGCACACAAAACTGAAACTGCTGGGCGGTTTACACAAAGCGGCCTTGGCCGGCGTTTTGGATGGGTGAGGCATGGCCGCATACCTGACCATGCTCGATTTTGATACTGAGTTGCTGGCAGCGGTTGTGAGTGACGCGCTGGAGCGCATGCCGAGCCCCTATAGTTGATTGCGAGCGTGCTCGGTGTACGCCGGGAAGGGCGCCGAGGTAGCGTCCGAGCTGCAGACAGCCAGCATCATCAGCGCGCCTTGCGGGGAGACCCAGATCCTCGATCGGTCGCAACTCCAAGGTCAAAGCTGCGAACGTCGTGCCCTCGTGCAGACGGAGAGCGATTGCTTGCTTGCGGGCTTCGCTGTCCCTGCAATGACCAATCTCCAGCAGCAGGGGTGACGGTTCCGCCACCTTCTGCATGGGTCTGTGTTGCAGCGAACCGAGTTTGGTCTTGAAGTGGATGATACTTGGATGGTTGCCGGCGGCGTTCTGCTGCTTCGGTTCAAGCCCGGAAACGTTGTCATGCGCAGGTGCCGAAAGTGAACGATCAGGCTCGACCGTTGCTGGCGAACCGGCTGATCTCGGGATTGCCCCGCAAGGACCAGGACGCTTTGCTGGATCGCGGGTCGATCGTCAACATGGCGTTTGGGGAAGTGCTGTGCAAGCGCCACGACCGCTATACCCATACCTACTTTCCCCTCACCGGGTTTATCTCCCTCACGGCGAGCGTCGCCGGCCATGCCCCGATGGAAGTGGGCATGATCGGCAACGAAGGTATGCTTGGAGCCTCGATGGTGCTCGGCTTCAGCGAAGTTCCCCAGGATGCCCTGGTACAAGGAGGCGGAACGGCTCTCGCGCTGACCGCAGCGGACACGCGAGCTCTGATGGGCACTGCGCCGGCCTTCGTGCGTGCCCTGAATCGCTATCTCTTCGTGCTGACGCTGCAGTTGGCGCAGTCGGTGGCTTGTGCCCGCTTTCACAGGGTTGAAGCACGTCTGGCGCTTTGGCTGCTCATGACTCATGACCGCATGGACAGGGACCAGTTTTATCTGACTCACCAGTTTCTGGCAGACATGCTGGGCGTGCAGCGTAGTGCCGTCACCATTGCCTCCGGCGTCCTGAAGGACGCAGGTGTCATCGGCTACTCGCGGGGGGCGATTCGGGTTATTGACCGCGAAGCTCTCGAAGGAACTGCTTGCGAGTGTTATTCCGGGATTCCCATGCTGACCTGAGGGTCGGGCTGCTTGATCAGGATGGCAGCCGCCAGCAGGGCGCCGACCAGGACGGCGCAGACAGCGTAGGCGAAATGATAGGCACCGAAGAGATCCAACCCCAGGCTGAATAGCAGCGGTCCCACGGCGCTGGCGAATACGGTGATCGAGGTGTTCAGGCCTGTGATCTCGCCCAGGTGGCGGCGACCGAAGTGGCGCACGAAAGCCAGGTTCGACAGCATGCCCCAGAGGCCGCCCCCGCTGCCGAGCCCCACTACCATCAGCCAGAACCCCCACCAGGTATCCAGACAGTAGAGACCGAAGGTGCCGACCAGGAAGGCCGACAACATCAGGATCAGGAAGGGCTTCAGCCGGTAGTGGTCGGCCAACCAGCTTGCCAGCAGATTGACCCCGGTGGATACGATGGCGGTGGGGAAGAAGTAGCCTAGGGCCTCATCTCGCCCGCGCCCGGCCTCGTCGAAAAGCGACACGATGTGGAACGTGACTGCAGTGATGAACAGGGCGTGTACGGACAGGGCTAATGCGTAGATCCAGAAGACGGGATCGGTGGCAGCTTCATGCAGAGTGCGGTCGACTACGGCTGGGGGCGCCGCCGGACTGCCGTCGCCGTCGACCCGGCCATCGGGAAGCATTCCACAGGATTCTGGCGTATCTCGGACCAGCATCAGCGCAAGGGCGGCAAATCCGACGCCCACGACGCCTGCCAGCACCCACAGGGCTCCGCGCCAGCCGAAACCGTCAATCATGAAGGCCAGCAGCAGTGGCGCCAGGGAGAACCCCAGCGACACGAAGATGCCGCGCAGCCCGGACACCATGCCGCGTCGGCGCTCGAACCATAGCAGCAGGACATTGCGCGAGGCGCTGGTGAGGATGCCCTGGCCAGCGAAGCGCACGCCGAAGTAACCCGTCATGATCAGCGGAAAACTGAACCAGCCGATGGCAAGACCGGAAGCCGCAGCCAGCGGCGCGGCGGCGAAGTCGATGAGGCTGATGAAGAAGACGGCCACACCGAGGGCCACGCTGGAACCCACGATCACCGCCCTGGCGCCAAAGCGGTCGAACCAGCGGCCACCGCGGGTCAGGAAAAAGGCGCTGGCGACTGTGCCGAAGAAGTAGGCTGTGGAAAGCTGGGTTCGTGACAATTCCAGGGCGTCGATCAGGGGATCCGTGAACACCGCCATGCCCATGGTCTGACCGGGCACGCTCATCAGGAAGCCGACTGTGGACAGGAGCCAGATCGTCCAGCCGTAGTAGAATGGGCTGCGACGAACGTCGAACGGCCAGCGGGCGTCGAGCTTTAGCGGGTTATTGCGGGACTCGGGTGGCACACGCAGCACTCACGCGTCGGGCATGGGGCGGCGCATGCTACCGTTATCGTATCTGGGATTACAGTTGCAAGGTTCCGGTATCAGTGGTCGTCGCAGGTGGGCTGAATCAGGCCCCGCTGACAGGCGATGGCTACGGCCTGGGTCCGGTTGCGGGCCCCGAGCTTGCTGATGGCGTTCTCCACGTGAAAGCGGGCGGTTGTCGTGGAGCGATGGATGAGTCCTGCCACCTCGGCATCCGTGCGCCCGAGAGCAACCCAGGTCAGACACTCGATCTCGCGCTGGCTGAGCACGGTGGGCAGCGATTCGTTGCCGTCGTCTTCGCGACCGGCATAGACGATGTCCATCATTCGCATGGCTGCCAGCCGCAGCAGATTGCCGTGTTCCGAGAGTATGGCGTTCAGATCCAGGTCGGGATCCCGGCTGATCCAGCCCACGGTGCCCACGCCGCAGCGGGGCAGGTGAATCGGGACGCTGATACCGCCGATGATGCCGCGCTCCGGAGTGAGGTTCCAACGTTGGCCGGAGCGACCGGCGATCTCCCGCGCCAGTGCCGCCATGGTGGCGGAATCCCAGGTGAACGGTCGGGTCGTAACCCTGCAGACGGCGCCAACCGGACAAATGCGTGTCAGGCTGTAGTCCTCCCATTCCGCCTGGATCTCGGCTTCCCAACCGAACAGCTCGGCCAGGGCACAGCCGTTCTCGGCGGTGAGCAGGCGGCGCCGGGAGTAGTCGTCGACGACGGCCGGATGGCTGAGGCCAAGATCCATACCTATGGCTTTCACCTGAGCGGCCGCTGAGAGCAGATCCTCCGCCGCTTCGAGTCCTTCCAGGGCCCGCTGCAGTCGCCGATGGGCGCTGGCGTTCATGGTGGCTGTCTCCTGCTCTCTCCTGTTCGCCAATTTCTCTCGGCCGGAGGGATGGGTCAAGACGTACCCAGATATGCAAAAAGCTTCTCTGTGAGTTCGCGCAACTGGAGTCCTTCCTCCAGGCTGAGCCCGCTGGCCCAGGCGATCTCATCCGGGATGGCCGTGGCGCGGGCCTTGAGTTCGAGCCCGGCCCGGGTGAGGGCGATGACCCGCCTGCGTTCATCCTCCCTGGCTCGGGCCCTGAGCAGCAGGCCCTTGCTGGCCATGCGCTTGAGCAGCGGCGTGAGAGAGCCCGGGTCGAGACGGGTGCGCGAGCAGAGTTCACCCACTGACACTCGGTCCTGTTCCCACAGAGCCAGCATCACCAGATACTGGGGATAGGTGAGGCCCAGGGGTTTCAGCAGCGGCCGGTAGGCCCTGGTCAGGGCGCTGCTGGCCGAATACAGCGAGCGGCAAATCTGATGGTCGAGCAGCAGAGAATCGAATCGAGACATTTGCCATGCCATCCAGTCCGCACATCCGGGAAGCTTGTCACAAAACCGCAAGCATTTATATTGTGTACATAATAAAAGCATTCATGATTTAATGCCCTCCCAACAATTACAGGACATCCACCAACAATTACAGGACATCCACAGAACTTTCTGGATGTCCGGTATTGGGGTGACGTTCGGGGCTCAGAAGAGGTTGAGGGTCAACAATTACGGGACATCCACAGAACTTTCTGGATGTCCGGTATTGGGGTGACCTTCGGAGCTCATAAGAGGTTGAGGGTCGCGCGGAGGTTGTTCAGGAGTGCCTCGGTATCGTTTGGGGCATAGGGCCGTGGCGGACCGCTTCCCCAGACCGGGTCGGGCCATGCGGCGTCGGTCGTCCGTCGGGCGATGACGTGGATGTGGAGTTGCGGTACTCGGTTGCCGAGTGCGCCGACGTTGATTTTGTCCACGTCGCTGAGGGTGAGCAGAACCATGGACAGCTGGCGGATCTCCACGAAGGCCTGGGCGCCATCGGCGCTGTCGAGTTCGTGCAGATCACGCAGGCCCTGGCGCCGCGGGACCAGAATGCACCAGGGAAAGCGGGCATCGTTCATGAGCAGCAGCCTCGACAGCGGCAGGTCGCCGACCATAAAGGTGTCGGCGGCCAGCTGAGCATGCAGCTTGAAGGCTGATGGACGCATGCCCAGGTGCTCAGTCGTCCATGATCCCGGCCAGCCGCTCGGCGGCAGTGGCGAAATCCTCCATGAAGTCCTGGACCACCGCGCGCACCGACTGCGGTGAGTTCATCAGGCCGACACCCTGCCCCACCCAGTACGTGGCGAGCTGTTTCGCGCCCGCATCCCCGGATTCAGCCAGCTTGTTGATGCGCGCGAGAGCGGGTTCGGACACCAGGCTCTGTAACGGCATCGGCAACGGTACTGGTGCTTCGTCTGCCTGCCAGGCGTCGGTCCAGGCGGAGCGCAGCTGGCGGGTGTATTTGCCGGTCCGGCTGCGGGATCGGACGGTCTGTCTGGAACTGGCAGCGAGCATCTTCTCCTTTACCGCGGGATTGGTCTCTGCTTCGACTGTGGTCAGCCACACCGAGCCGGTCCAGGCCCCGGCGGCACCCATGGCCATGCAGGCCGCCATCTGCCGGCCCGTGACGATGCCGCCCGCGGCCAGTACGGGTATGTCGCCATAGGGCTTTAGCGCGTCGATCACCTCGGGGACGAGTACGAGGGTGGAGATTTCGCCGCAATGCCCGCCTGCTTCGGTGCCGGAGACAATCAGGATGTCAACGCCGGCCTCCGCATGCTTAATGGCATGTTCAGGCGCCCCGGTCAGGGCGCCCACCGCCACCCCTTCAGCGCGGGCGCGGTCCATCATGATCTTCGGTGGTACACCGAGAGCGTTGACGATCATCTTGATGGGGTGAGAGAAAGCCACGTCGAGGATGGCGGCTGCGCCGCTCTCACGCATCCCGGCTG
>SLTB01000178.1 GCA_007130155.1 Pseudomonadales bacterium | reverse complement strand
GGTCACGTAGTGCAGCGCGCCGACGAGCCCGAAGGACCACACCGCCGCCACACTCGGATCTGCGCCGCGGGCCGATCGAAAGGACGCAATGCCTTCGGCAAACTGCCCTGCCGTGCGGTCCGCCAACAGCAGTGACTGCTCGAGCTGACCGTCGCCGGTAACGCCGGCGGTCACATAGAGGTACAGATTCCGCTCTGCCTTCGCGTGCTCGAGGTAGCCTGACACCAGGCGCCTGAGCGCGTCCTCTGTGCTGCTTGCTGCAGCCACCTTGCGTTCGACGTCCCCGGCCATTCGCTGCGCGAGGCGCTCTGCGAGGGCATAGACCAGGGCATGTCGATCGCCCACGCCGCGATAGAGGATGGGCTTGGTCACACCAGCCTCGGTAGCGATGGCCTCCAGCGATACGCCCGTACCCTTCTTGCGAATCAGTTGTTCTGCGGCAGAGAGGAGCGTCTCCCGGTCGGCAAGCACGCCGTCGCGAAGCGTTCGTCCGGGAGGGCGACCCGGCGATCGTGCTGCCTTCGGCTTGCGCTGCGTCGATGAGTTCCCGGCCTTCATGACCTTTAATTACTCATGGTAGATTTGTCGTGGACTTCCATATTACCCTGATCCCTCGATAACTACGGGAGGGCAACACCATGGCGTCCGTCGAAGAGTCCGTACCGCTCCACCTGCGAGGCAATAATCGCCCCGTGGCTGAAGAACGCACGCTCGCAGAACTCGAGGTCGTTGGCGCCATCCCGCCGGAACTCGACGGGCGCTACGTCCGCAACGGTGCCAATCCGCTTTCGGGTTTCAGTGCCCATCCGTTCTTCGGTGACGGCATGCTGCACGGCATGCGCCTGCGTGACGGGCGGGCGCAATGGTACCGCAACCGTTATGTCCAGACGCCGTTCATCCGTGATCCCAACCGCGACATGATGGATCTGTCGTCAGCCATGGACATGAGTGCTTCGAAGGCCAACACGCACGTGGTTGGACACGCTGGCAAGATTCTCGCGCTCGAAGAAGGCCATTTTCCCTACGTCGTGGACGGCAACCTCGAAACGGTGGGGCCTACGGATTTCGGTGGTGCGTTGCAGGGGTCGTTCACCGCCCATCCGAAGATCTGCCCGATCACCGGCGAAATGTTCGCCTTCGGCTATTCCGCCGCAACGCCCTACCTCCGCTACCTGCGAGTGGCGGCCGATGGCAGGATGGTGCAGACGGAGAACATCACCGTGGGCGGCCCTACCATGATGCATGACTTCAACATCACCCGTAATCACGTGATCTTCATGGATTTGCCCGCGGTCTTCGACCTGTCCCTGGCCATGAAAGGAGACATGCCGATTCGCTGGGACGACAACTACCCGGCCCGCCTCGGCGTCATGCCGCGGGACGGAAGTGATGCCGACGTGTGCTGGTATGACATCGATCCCTGCTACGTCTTCCATCCCATGAATGCCTATGAGGAGGGCGATGACATCATCATCGACGTCGCCCGCTTCAGTCACATCTGGCGTGAGTCTTCCATGGACTTCCCGCTGCCGAATCTCTGGCGCTGGACGCTCGATACCCGCAGCAGAAAGGTGCGTGAAGAGCAGGTGGACGATCGGCCTGCGGAATTTCCCAGGGTGGCGGACGCTCGCGTTGGCTTGAAGAATCGCTTCGGCTACATGATGGGCATGACGGCTGCGTTCGGTGGCGATTCCACTCAGACCAGTGGCACCCTGCTCAAGTACGACCGTGAGCGGGGCAGTTGCAAGGAACTGTCCCTCGGTCGGGGCTGCATGCCGGGTGAGCCGGTGTTCGTGCCAGCAGCCGGCGCCGCCGAAGAAGACGGGGGCTATCTCATGACCTTCGTTCACGACGCATCCAGCGACAGCAGTCGCTTCGTGATCTTCGACGCGGCGAGCATGGACGCCACGCCGGTGGCGAGCATCGCCTTGCCGCGCGTTCCCTCAGGCTTTCACGGCAGCTGGATTCCGTCAGCGGTTGCAGATTGAACATGAAGGCGGGAGGGGCGGCAGCAGACGGGCGATCGTCGTCTGGGCAGGATGAACCGATCGAGGCTGTGCTGTTCGATCTTGGAGGTACCCTGTTCAGCTATGGCGGTCGTCTTGGTGGGGGCATCAAGGGCGTCATTGAGACGGTTGGCATCGATGCTCCAGGTGAAGTCATTGGCCGGGCATGGCGGGGAGCAGCCGATCGTGCCGGCGATTTCTATGGCCGACAGTCGTACTTTCTGCATCGTGATCTGTTCCGCAGCACGCTCTTGCACTTCCTCGAGCACTTCGGGCACGAACTCGACGAAGGCGTGTTTGCGGCCTTTCATGAGCGTCAGCTTAAGGGTCTGCTCGATCACATGCCGTTGCGGGAAGACTGCCGCAGCACGCTGGTTGCGCTGCGGGAGCGGGGGCTCTACGTGGGCCTGGTGTCTAATATCGACGACGACTATCTTTATCCCTTGCTGGATCGGCACGACCTGCTGGAGCTGTTCGACCACTGCACCAGCTCTGAGGAGGCGCGCTCCTGCAAGCCCGATCCGGAGATCTTCCACTACGCCCTGGGCAAGGCACAGCGTGATTCGGCGACGACCCTTTTCGTGGGTGACTCGCTGCATCATGACGTTGCAGGTGCGCATCGGGTCGGAATGCGCTCTGCGCGCATCGTCGAGGAAGGGGTGGCGACGCCACTCACCCATGGACTCGAAGTGGTGGCCGAAGCGAATTTCGAGGTCAGCTCATTGCAGGCACTGATCGGAATCGTCGACGATGTCAACTCCCTCTGAATGGGCGCCCACTGATTTCATGCCGGAGCTTCCGGAGGAACTCACCGCCGAGTGGCTGACGGGGGCCCTTGGCGTGGACGTGGTGGCGGTCGATCAGACCGTGCTCGGCGAAGGCCAGGGCTTCATGGGCGACATTCTCAGGCTGTCCCTGCACAGCCCGGCGGCAGCCGCGCCGGCCAGCGTGATCGCCAAGCTGCCCAAGCGTGCCAACCGGGGCATGGGGGAGATGATTGGCGTCTACGAGCGGGAAATCATGTTCTTCCGCACCCTGGCCGAGGAGATGCCGGTGCGGATTCCTGGGCTCGTCTATGCGGACTTCGATCGGGATCGCGGCTCAGAGAGCCAGGAGAAGATCCTGCGGTTCCTCGATCGCATGCCACGCTTCCTCGTCGGAGTGATTGCTGCGGCGGGCGCACGCATCGCCGCCGGCAAGAAGCGGCGCTACGTGCTGCTGCTGGAGGATCTCGCCCCCATGCAGCCTGCAGACCAGCTCGCCGGCCTCGATGTCGCGGGCTGCAAACGGGTCCTGGAAGCCATCGCTCCCATGCATCGTCACTTCTGGCGAAGTGAGCGGCTGCGCGGACACTTCTGGCTGCTGCCCTTCGATGTCGATGCCCGCCTGCGCCATGGCCGCTTCCGGCAGAATCGCGAGCGCTTCGCCGCCAGTCTCGATGCCGATCTCGGCCCGATCCTGGCTTGGCTCGATCCCAACGGCGAAGCGCTGGTGCGTCGCTTCGTCGCCGAGGCACCCGAGACCCTGGCGCACTGCGATCTGCGCCTGGACAACGTCATGTTCGGAGACGAGGGCTGTGCCTTCATCGACTGGCAGCTGCTGCGTCGAGCTCCGGCGGCCCTTGACGTAGCCTATTTCTTGAGCGGCGCGCTGCACGAAGATGCTGGCGCTGATGCCGAGTACGAGGTGATCGAACATTATCATCGGGCCTTGGACATCGAGGATTACGGTTTCGCCGCTTTCGAGCGGGACTATCGGCGCGCCATGCTGATGCATCTGGCCATGCTCGCCAGCGCCGACGAGGTGGACTTTGGCAATGATCGTGGGGGCACGATGATGAAGGCCTGGATGCGCCGGCTGACAGCGCGTGTCCGGGATATTGATCCAGCAGCGCTGATGGCCTGATTCCGCGCAGGATGCAGCCCTTGGCGCCGTGGTATCCCGGCAACCCATCCCTTGCCGAGCTTGGCTACCGATCACCATTCGAACGGATTTCCTATGGGCCTTCGCGGTCGGTCCAAAGAGTGGTGGCCGTGATCCCGATGATGAATATGACCACCGAGGCCAGCAGCCCGGGTATGAACCCTGCGCGCACGCTGGCAAGGTCCACCAGGGTGCCGAGCAGGATGGCGCCCAGGGGCGCTGCGGAAAGCGTTCCGAGGATGAAGACGCTCAGCACCCTCGAGCGGTGGGCCTCTGGCGCTCCACTCTGAACCATCATGCGCGCAGTGGTGCTGGTGATACCCATGTTCATGCCCCAGCCGATGGTGGCCAGGACCATCAGCCACAGTGGCGGCTGGGCCCAGAGAATGGCAAAGATCACCACCCGGGTGATCTGCATAATGAGAAACAGGCGCCCGGGCCGGGCCATGGGAACGAAGCGCAGCAGCCCGAGATTCGAGGCGATGCTACCGGTGAAAAAGATGATGACCAGGATGGCCAGCATGGCGGCGTCCGCGGCGTAGGCCCGGGTGACCAGAAAGGGATAGACGACGAACCAGGCGCCAGCGTTGAATATGCTGGACAAAAAATTGAGGCCGATGACGTCCCGCACCTTCGGTGTTCGCCACAGGACTCTGAGGCCATCCGCGAGTTCACTGAGAGGTCGTGATGGCCGGGCATTCGCGGGCATCCGGGTCAGACCCGGTGCGATAACGGCGATCGCCAGTGCTCCGGTGCCAAAAAGCATGGCTTGGCTGATGAGCACCCATTCCAGCCCGAAGGCATCGATGCGTCCACCAAGCCAGGTCCCAGCCAATCCGATGCTGGCTGACACTGTCGTGCTCAACACCACTGTGGTTTGGATGTGGCCGTGGGTGACGCGGTTCAGCAGAGCAGAACGGGGCGGCTCCGAGAAGCCTGCCACTGCTGCGACACTTATGCCGAACAGGATCACCGTCAGGTAGCTCAAGCCCAGCGTCGCGACTCCAACGGCCATCAGCAGGGGCGGCGCAAAGGCCATCAGGTGGAGGCCGATGAGCAGGCTGCGGCCGTCGCGACGATCGCCGATGCTGCCGCCGAACAACATCAGCGCGAAGCCGGGCAGGGCAATCAGGAACTGGGCCAGGCCGACGCGGGTGCCGGGTTCGGCCAGCATGCCTACCAGCATCCAGGTGACAAGGAACTGCTGCAGGTTGATGCCAGCCATCCACAGCGCGCTGCCGCCCAGATAGCCGGCAAAGTCCCGCCGCCGAGGCGACGGTGGTGGCGATGGTTGGGAAGCTGCCGAGGGCGTTTCGCTCACGATTGGCGTTCGGGTCGATTCGCTTGAGATCCGCAAGCCGCGATCACAGTTCTGCCTCGGCAGTGTCGACAAAGACGGTTGCCATGGAGGTCACACAGGCATTCTCTTCGTCCAGTGCGAGAGCAACGATGCTCGCTGCGGAGGCGTAGATGGGGCTTGTTGGCGACATGATTGAAGTCCGAGACGAGGGTGGCGGGGTGTTCAGCGATAAGGCGATCAGGCGAAAGGGATGCAATATC
>SLTB01000215.1 GCA_007130155.1 Pseudomonadales bacterium | reverse complement strand
GTTCGCGTTCGTGCACGGTAGCACAGCCGGCCATCAGCCTCCGATCGTCAATCCCCTTGGTATGGGACATTTCCCCCAGTGATCCTCGCTTCCAGTGATCCTCGATGATGTGACAACAAGTCCCGCGGGCGATAGCTCTGCAGCAAGCGGTGAGGACCCTGGCGCCTGCGGAGGGCAGGCGACGCGTGGCCACCAACTCGGGCAAGGCGCCGAGCGATTCATCGCACCCCATGCGTTGGCGCTGCTCGACCGGTTGCCGAGGATGGCGTCATCTGGGAGGCTGTCGAAAGCTTGGTGCTCAGCAGCTACCGGGCTGCTACTGGCATTTCGCGCTCAAGCGGATGCTGAAGCAGTTCGATCGATGACAAGCAACCATTCAGACAGGTGGTGCTCACAGGTGGTGCTCGATGACGGCGGTAATGGCTCAGCAGCGACTTTGCTTCATGCTGCTTATCGGATGTTTGTTTGCAGGCTGTACGGATTCAGCGGTACCCGTGACGCTCGAGGCGCTGGTCTCCCAGCAGTCGAGCTTCGACGGCCAAAGGGTTCGCACAGCGGGGACCCTGCGTGAGTTCGAACCCCCCTATCATGTCTGGATCGAGGATGCCGGGTTGAACCGGGTCGAGTTGCTGCCTGCCGATAAGCTGCAGGCACACGTCGGGCAGCGGGTGGAGGTGGTCGGGCGATTCAGTTATGCAGCCGGCGTCGGCCGCCAGATCCGACTTGAAGTCTTGGAGCCGGCGGCCGCCGACTGATTATGGCATCACGTCACATCTTCATTTCATAGAAGCAGAGCTTGTTGCCATCCGGGTCGCGGACATAGGCGCCGGTGAACATGCCAGGCACGCGTTCGCCGGGCTCGCCCTCGTCAGTGGCTCCGAGTTCCAGTGCCTTGTTGTAGAGCCGGGTGATCTGCTCGATGCCGGCCGCCGGTATCGCCACCATCGTGCCGTTGCCCGGATGCTGCTCTTTTTCGTCATAAGGAATGCAGATGGCCAGCATGGGCGCACTCGGCGCCGTGCCATAGAACTTGATCCGATCCATGCCGAACAGCTGCTTGCCGCCGACTTCGGCCAGCAGCGCGTCGTAGAACGCGCAGGCCTTGGCCATGTCCTGAGTGCCAATGGTGGTGTAGCCGATCATGGTGATGCTCCTGCTTGAATGATTGATCAGTGCCGAGGGTGCCGACCCTTGAGTCTGCACCCCGTACCCAACAAAAAATACCGGACATCCACGAAATCAGCGGACACCCAGGAAAATTTTTGGATGTCCCGAAATCAGCGGACACCCAGGAAAATTTTTGGATGTCCAGTAATTGAAAGTCAGTGCTTCTCGTCATCGGGAAAGCGGCTGGCTGGCATGGACGTAGTCGACACGAACTGGGCACGAAGGGTTTACGTTTAGCCGAAGCGGCCGCATGGGTTGGTGTCTATTCAATACTTGTTGTAGGGTTGAAGCATGAATCAGAGTGATGCTATCGTCAGGTTCGAAGCCCTCGCATCCGCCGTGCGGTTGGATGTCTGCCGTTTGCTGATGCGGCAGGGACAGGTTGGCATGGTGGCCGGAGAAGTCGCGACCGCGCTCGATCTGGCACCGACCAATCTGTCGTTTCACCTCAAGACCCTCTTGCGGGCGGGTCTGGTGACCGTGGTGCAGGAGGGGCGTTACCAGCGTTACCGCGCTCATCTGCCGAACATGCTCGAATTGCTGGCCTATCTCACCGAAGAGTGCTGTGGGGGTGAGCCGGAACTCTGTACGGAAGTGGTGGCCTTGTCGAAACGCCTCGGTGCGGGCAGCAACCGGGATGGCCCTGCGCCCTGAAGGCCTGCTCGGGTCTTCAACCTATCTATAGCGTAGTAATGGCCCACTTCGCGGAGCTCCCCTGAATTGAAGAAGGTACTGGTTGCAGCATGCGTCAGGCAAACACCATCGAAGCCTCCAAAGCGGATGTCTCCACCAAGGAAGGTATGGGGCTCTTCGAACGCTACCTGACCGTTTGGGTGGCGCTGTGCATCGTCGCTGGCGTCGCACTTGGACAGTTCCTGCCCGTGGTGCCGGAAACGCTGGCGCGTTTCGAATACGCGTCGGTATCCATTCCGGTGGCGGTCCTGATCTGGGCCATGATCTATCCGATGATGGTGCAGATCGACTTCACGGCCATTCTCGGGGTGCGCCGGGAGCCCAAAGGCCTCGCCATCACCACCATGGTCAACTGGCTGATCAAGCCGTTCACCATGTTTGCCATCGCCTGGTTCTTCCTGATGGTGGTGTTCGCCCCACTCATACCGGAAGAACTTGGTCGTCAGTATCTGGCCGGGGCCATTCTCCTCGGTGCCGCGCCTTGCACCGCCATGGTCTTCGTCTGGAGCTACCTGACCCGTGGTGACCCGGCCTACACCCTGGTGCAGGTGGCCGTGAATGATCTCATCATGCTGTTCGCCTTCGCGCCCATCGTGGTCCTGCTGCTGGGTGTCTCGAATATCGTCGTGCCCTGGGAAACGGTGGCGCTGTCCGTTTTCCTCTACATCGTCATACCCTTCGCGGCTGGCTACCTGACTCGGGTCAGCCTCATCCGTAGGCGCGGCATCGAATGGTTTGACGGTGTGTTCCTTAAACGTCTTGCACCGGTGACGCCCATCGGCCTGCTCATTACCCTGGTGCTGCTGTTCGCATTCCAGGGCGAGATCATCCTCGAGAACCCGCTGCATATCCTGCTGATTGCGGTCCCTCTGGTGATCCAGACCGTTCTGATCTTCTTCATCGCCTATCGCTGGGCATGCGCCTGGAAAGTCCGCCATGCGGTGGCGGCGCCAGGTGCGATGATCGGTGCCAGCAACTTCTTCGAACTGGCCGTGGCGGCGGCCATCGCCATGTTCGGTCTGCAGTCCGGGGCGGCACTGGCCACGGTGGTGGGGGTGCTGGTGGAGGTGCCCCTGATGTTGGCGTTGGTGCGAATCGCCAACCGGACCAAGCACTGGTTTCCCGCCGAAGCGGAGGGGAAGGTATGACGAAACGTGGATGTCCAGTATTTGAGCACATCCTCGTGGCGATGGACTTTTCGCCAGCCGGAGAGCGGCTGTGTGGCCAACTGGCGCGGTTGCGCGCCCTGGGCTGCCGACGCCTGACGCTGGTGCATGTAATCGCTGCGTCCTACGGACGGGTCCCGGACGTGTCGAACCGTGAGCACTATCAGCAGCGGCTCGAAACCCTGGCCGCATCCCTGCGCGAGGATGGGTTCGAGACAGCCACGGAAGTGTGTATAGGACCGGTAATCAGCGAACTCAAGCGGGTGGCCCGGGAGCAGGGGGCAGACGTGATCCTGTCCGGCACGCACGGTCACAGCACGCTGCGTGATCTGTTTCTCGGCAGCAACGTCCTTGATCTCATTCGCCACACCGACCTGCCGATTCTGCTTGCGCCAACGGATCAGTCCCTGATCCTGCCGACGACCGCAGTGTGCCGACCGTTGCTGGCTACCGACGGTTCCGCCGCGGCTGGCGCAGCGGAGGATGCGTTCATTGCACTGTTGGATCAGTGTCGCCGAGCTGTGGTCGTCTCCGTTGGCCAATGGGACGATCGACCTGAATACGACAGCCAGCGTGAGTACATCAAGGCCCACATCGAGGGTCTTGCTCAGCGGGCGTCTGAGCCCGGCTTCGACACGGTATTGCTCGGTCAGGGCAAGCCTTCAGTGGAGATCGCCCGGGTTGCGGCGGAACGGGACGCCGATCTGATCATCATAGGCAAGCGTGGCAGCAATCCGATTACCGATCTGCTGCTCGGCAGCACGGCAGAAGCCGTGTGCCGTCAAGCGCAGCGGCTCGTGCTGATCGTCCCTGGTTGAATCGAGTGGTTTCGAGGGCTGCCGGACCACATGGCCTAAGGAGACTCTGAATTGGGAGCGCCGCAGCCCTGCGGGTCTGTGCCGGTGTGATGGTAAGGCGCGTTGCGCTAAGGAAGGCTGGTTGCCTTTTCAGGCGCCGCAACGCAGCCAGCGCGCCGGCACAGGCCCGCCCTTCGCGGCCTTCAGAGGGCGCCTGGCCCTGTGTTGCATCCGCTTGGCGTGGCCACCACCACGCCTTCGCGACAGCCTTGATCCAGACGCCCTCTGAAGGCCAGAGCGGGGCGAACGCAGCTAACCCGCAAATCTCACCGATTCACGGCTGCGGACGCCGAGCTCCCGGCAAATCCTGCCGGTCCGCCGGTGCGGTTGCGCTGTTGCGCACCATCGATTGTGCGCACCCTCCGGGCGCACTCCGTGCGACCCGATTCGCTCCCGACGAATCGGTCGACGTACTGTCAAGTACGCCTGCGCGCCCGAACTGTCGCGCGCCTTGTCTTTGCCGGCATCTCCGCGCCCTCGCTTCGCGTATCGGTGAGATATGCGGGCTAAACTCTATTGTCATATTTCTGAAGTAATGTGGCCGTCCCTGTTCCCAGTTCCCGGGCTCATGCCACGTTCGATCGTCATCGGCATCGTTCTCGGCATCCTGATTGGGGCCATGCCGGGACTGTCGCCGTCCATGGGGGTGGCCCTGATGGTGCCGTTCACCTACGCGATGTCACCGACGCTGGCGCTGATCCTGCTGGTGGGGATCTACATTGGCTCGAGCTATGGCGGCTCCATCACCGGCATCATGGTGAACGCTCCCGGCACGCCCTCGGCAGTGGTGACCGCCATCGACGGTTACGCCCTCACCCGCCAGGGCAAGCCATCGCTTGCGCTAGGAACGTCGATCGTCGCTTCGTCGTTCGGCGGCATGTTCGGGACCCTGATCCTGATTGGCTTCTCGGTGCCGCTGGCTGCCGCCGCAGTCCGCTTCCACCCTTCCGAGTACTTCGCCTTTGCCCTGTTCGGCATGGCCACCATCGCCACCCTGGCGGGGGAAAATTGGGGTAAGGCCTTCATTGGCATGCTGTTGGGACTGCTTCTGGCCACGGTGGGCACCGACCCCATCTCCGGCGCTGAGCGCTTCACCTTCGGGGTGCTGGAGCTATCCGATGGCTTTCTGCTGATCCCGGCGCTCATCGGCATGTTCGCCTTGAGCGAGGTCTTCTCAGGAATCGAGCGTGGTGAGTTCACGTCGGCACGATCCGATGGCAACCATGATCCCTGGCCGCGCTTTGCCCATTACTGGAGGCTGAAGTGGGTGATGCTGCGCTCGAGTGCCATTGGCACCCTGGTGGGAGTCTTCCCCGGCGCTGGCGCCACGATCGGATCCTTCATCAGCTATGGCCTGGCCAAACGCTTCAGTGGCAGGCCTGAAGGCTTCGGAAAGGGCAGCCCCGAGGGCGTCACGGCCTCGGAGGCTGCCGACTCGGGCTCCGTGGGGGGCGCCATGGTTCCGCTTTTGGCGCTGGGCATTCCTGGCAGCGCCACCACGGCAGTGCTGATCGGGGCCATGATGATCCACGACCTCACGCCGGGCCCGCAGTTGTTCGTGCGCGCTCCCGAGATGATCTACGCCATCTTTGCCGCCATGCTCGTCGCCCAGTTCGTGCTGCTGTTCGTG
>SLTB01000352.1 GCA_007130155.1 Pseudomonadales bacterium | reverse complement strand
GCAAAAGGTTGGCAAGACTCCGTGGGAGCGGCTTCAGCCGCGAATGGACTGCCAGAAATCAATGACTTGCGGGGTCATTCGCGGATAAATCCGCTCCCACAGGGGCGCCACGCTGAGTTTTCCGACACCCTCCTTGTCCACGAACAGCCCATGAGTGACTGATTATCCATCTTGCACTCGCGGACAAGTCTGCTCCCACGAGAACGATGCGGGACGCGAGCAGAAAACTCAGAACGTCGAGATTCCTGTCGCCTCCATGAAGCGATACAGCCCGTAGCGCCAGCGGCTGTGATCTGCGTAGACCTCGTAGTCGACACTGTGAAACTCGCCATTCCGGTTGTGCCAGCGCGTCTCGAAGTTGTTTACCGCGGCCACCAAGGCCGGCGTTGCCGCAGAGCCACGGACATGAACATTCGTCTCCAGATTGAAGTTGTCCAGATTGCGGCGCGTGAAGTTCGCTGATCCCGCCAGCAGTTCCGCCTCACCCTCATCACCCCATTGCAGCAGGTACTTGCTGTGGCACTGCTCGCCATCGGTGTTGCACCAGCGAACCGGCACCCCGGCCTGCGTCAGTTCCATCCCGACCTGCCGATTGGGAACACCGATGCCCGGCCTGCCGAATGCGCCCTTGTTGGGATCGAGCAGCACCCGCAGCGTCACACCCCGTTCATGGGCTGCGATCAGGGCCCGCAGAATCTGCCGATGGGCCAGGTAGAACATCGCCAGATCCAGGCGCTGCCCAGGCTTGGCCGCATCGATCATGTCGAGGGCCGCTTCCCGGATCTGCGACTCGGTGACGATGCGCAGCGCTGGCGAGTCGACCGACTCCGCTGGCACCGAAGCGGCAGGCTCGGGCAGGTCAAAGGCCTCGCTCACGCCTGAAAACTGCGCCACCGCCCATTCGGTTGCCAGCAGGTCCACAGCCGCCTGACCACGGAAGAGCAGGGCCTGATTGCTGTGCAGGCTGCTGGCGTCGTGGGGATTGGCGGAGGTCACCAGTCCCACCCAGTCATCCCCCTGATCCACCACCAGCGCCTTGCGGTGATTGGCCTTGAAATTGGCCAGCTCCAGATAGCTGCGCAGTGTCACCTTGCCCGCGCCCACTGGATCCGACAGCCAGGCTCCCTCCGGATCGTTGCCGAACCACTGGCAGCAGATGCGCCAGAACGCTGACCAGGTCGGATTGGAATCGCGCAATGGTCGCAGATCGGTCATCACCACCTGCACCCCTGCCTCCCGCAGCACCTCGAACTGCTTTGACCGGCGGCCACCATAGAGGGTGTTGAAAGGGTCGGTGATCAGGACCGCCGTCAGATCTTCCCGCGCCTGCTTGCGGGCAAGCAGGGCCTCGACGAGTTGGTCGGACAACGGGCGATGGCCGTCTGCGACATCGCCCGCAAACTCGTTGACCAGAAACATGTCGAGAACGACGAGCCGCTCGGCCGCTCCGATGAGCTCAAAGGCTGCGTCGAAGATCCAGGCTTCACTGTGCTGTTCGCCTTCGGCATCCAGGAATGTCCGGTCCTCGAGCCAGACGAGGTCGGCCGCCGCACGCCAAGGCGTTGCCACGTCCAGCCCTTCCGGCAGTGGCTTGCGCGCATGGTGGCAGGCCGTGACCAGATACAGACTTGCCAGGACCAGCAGCAGCACCTGCAACAACCTTGCCCGTCTCAACTTCGGCACCGTGAGTGCACCTGACCGCAGAACGACGCCGAGCATCGCTGATTCCGAGGCCTGCGGTCCAATCCGAAGGTTGTAGGCCACTACAGGCGCCTATTGAATTCAGTAACTTATCGCTTGCTCCATGAGAGGGAGAGACTCAAGCCGCATTGCTGCCCTGAGAATCTCCCCGGATCTTTCCGCGGAGACGTCTGCACTGGCCTGCCCAGCGGAAACCTTTCGCGGGTCATCCTCACCCCTCACCCCTCCGAGCGAAACGGTTGAACCCAACTTCAAGAAGGTTTAGTTCGAAGAGACAAGGGTTTTTAGCACATTGGATGCATCCCGAACCGCGGCGGCTATAGCGACGCTTGACCTACCGAGGCTGCTGCCGAGGCTTGACCGCAGGGCGTACCCAAGGGACATTCCACTTCCTGTTCAATTGGAGGGGGCAACACCGATGGCGCGCATCATCGCCAAGCACGCAGCAGCCAAGCCGGACGTCCCGGCCGTCGTCGACGACATCGGCGCTACCGACTGGGACGATTTCAATGCCAGGATCAACCGGCTGATCCATGCCCTGCGGGCCGCTGGTCTCGCCACCGGCGACAGCTTTTGCGCCTTCTGCAGCAATCGCCGCGAGTACTTCGAGATCATGGCCGCCGCCGCCCACGCCGGCTGGATGTTCGTCCCCGTAAACTGGCACTTCACGGCCGAGGAACTGGCCTATGTGGCCGAGAATTCAGACTCCAAGGCGCTGATCGCTGATGCGCGCTTCATCGACACCGTCGCGGCAGCGGTCGCCCGGGACGACTTCCCCGCCATGGCCACCAAGGTGATGATCGACGCCGAAGATCTGCCGGAGGGCTTTACGGATTACGAAGCCTTCATCGCCGATCACAGCGCCGAGGAACCCGACGAACAGGGGCTGGGAGGCCCCATGTTCTACACTTCCGGCACCACGGGGCGCCCCAAAGGCGTGCGCAGCTCCAGCACCCAGCCTGGCGGGCCGGTGGAAGTGCTGGAAATGATGGGCTCCGGTATGTCCGGGATGCTGCAGATTCCCGGAGACGGCACCACGCTGCTGTGCGGGCCGGTGTACCACTCCGCCCAGTGGGCGTTTTCCTTCCTGCCGCTGCTGGCAGGCTCCACCATCGTCATGGCCCACAAGTTCGATCCGGCCGAGACCCTGAAGCTGATTGACCGCCATCAGGTGACGAACGTGCACATGGTGCCGACCCAGTTCCACCGCATGCTGCAACTCGACGACGCCACTCAGTCTGCGTTCTCCGGCAACTCCCTACGGGTGGTCTGGCACGGTGCCGCGCCCTGCCCACCGGAGGTCAAGCGCCGCATGCTCGACTGGTGGGGGCCGGTGATCAACGAGTACTACGGCTCCACCGAGGGCTCCATCGTCAGCGTCTGCACGGCCGAGGACTTCAAGACCAAGCCTGGCTCCCTGGGCAAGCCGATTCCCATCGTCGAGGTCCGCATCGTCAAGGAAGACGGCAGCCTCGCCGGCCCCAACGAGGAAGGCACCATCTACGTGAAGAACCTCATGGGTTCGGACTTCGAGTACCACAAGGAACCGAAGAAGACCGCCGAGGCCCACCTCGAACCCGGGGTGTTCACCTTCGGTGACATCGGTTATCTCGACGACGACGGCTACCTGTTCATGTCCGACCGCAAGATCGACATGATCATCTCTGGCGGCGTGAACATCTATCCGGCTGAAATCGAAGGCGTGTTGATGAGCCACCCTGCTGTGGCGGATGCCGCGGTGTTTGGCATTCCCAACGAAGAGTTCGGCGAGGAGGTGAAGGCCGCCGTCCAGCTGCGCGAAGGCTTCGATCCCGACGACGCCCTGGCCGACACCCTCATCGCCCACGTCCGCGAGCATCTCGCCGGCTACAAGGCGCCGAGGTCCATCGACTTCGAGGAAGAATTCCCCCGCCATCCCACCGGCAAGCTCTACAAGCGCAAGCTTCGGGACCGCTACTGGGAGGGCACGGGGCGGCGGATCTAAGGTTCGCCCAGCCTCAATCCATCGCCATTCGAACATCACCGGGAGAATCGAGCACCATGGCAAGTACGGCGTTGACGCGCAGGGCAGCACTGCAGTCCATGGGCCTCGCCGCCGGCGGCCTGCTGCTGCCGTTGCAAGTTCTCGGCAGCGAACCGAGCTTCCGTCATGGCGTCGCCAGCGGCGATCCGCTCGCGGACCGGGTGATCCTCTGGACCCGCGTCACGCCTCCCGCTACCGACCCAGGTCCCGTGCAGGTGGACTGGCAGTTGGCCCTTGATAACGACTTCCGCCGCCCCGTGGCCGGCGGCCGCATCACCACGGATGCCAGCCGGGACTACACCGTGAAGGTCGATGCCGCCGGCCTCGAACCGGGAGCGCGCTACCACTATCGATTCCAGGTGGGGGACGTGCAGAGTCCAGTCGGCCGCACCCGCACCCTGCCGGCTGACGGCGTTACCGCCCTGACCTTCGCGGTTGTCTCCTGCTCCAACTATCCCCAGGGCTACTTCAACGTCTATCACGAGATCGCGCGCCACGACGACATTGACGCCGTACTGCACCTTGGTGACTACCTCTACGAGTACGAACAGGGTGGCTATGCCGACCCGCATGCCCTCGCCTTCGGGCACCACGTGGAGCCCTCACACGAGATCGTCAACCTTGCGGACTACCGGGCCCGCCATGCCGTCTACAAGACCGAACCCGGACTGCAGGCCATACATGCCGCCCACCCCATGATCGCGGTCTGGGACGACCACGAATCCGCCAACGATTCCTGGCGCCACGGTGCGGAGAACCATGATGGGAGCCAGGGACCCTGGCCCGAGCGCAAGCGCGCCAGCGTAAAGGCCTACCGGGAGTGGCTCCCGATCAGGGACGAGGCGGATGTCGACCCGCTGCAGATCCATCGCCACTTCGACTTCGGCGGGCTGGCGGACCTGATGATGCTTGATGCCCGGCTGATCGGCCGGAGTGAGCCGCTGATCTACGGTGACGACATGGTCTACCGCGACGGCAAGCCGGACCCGGCTGCGTTCAGGTCCAAGCTCCACGATCCGGCCCGCACCATCCTCGGCGTGAACCAGCTTAAGTGGCTCACGCAACGGCTCGAAGCCTCCCGCGCACCCTGGCAGATCCTCGGCCAGCAAGTCCTGATGGGAAGAGTTCGAGCGCCGGATCTGCTCGATATCGCCAGCTTCCCGGAGGATGGCCCATTCACCCGCGAAGCCGCCGAACAGATCACGGCGCTTGCGGAACTCGGACTGCCTCTGAACCTGGATGCCTGGGACGGCTACCCCGCCTCCCGGGAGCGGGTCTATGCCGCCGCCCGCAGCCACGCCAGCAATCTGGTGGCGCTGGCCGGCGATACCCACAATGCCTGGGCATTCAATCTCGAAGATGAGCAGGGCCGCGGCGTGGGCGTGGAATTCGCGACGCCATCGGTGACCTCACCGGGCATGGAGCGCTTCGTGCCGGTACCACCGGGCATCGTCGCGGAGCGCTTCGTCGACCTGAATCCGGAACTCGTCTACCTGGATGCCGCGCGCAGAGGCTGGCTGGAACTGACGGTGACGCCGGAGGCGACCAGCGGTCGCTGGCACTTCGTCACCACTGTCCTTTCAAGGCGCTACCAACCGCTGATCGGCCCCACCTACCATATGCGCGTCGGCGAAACCTCGCTGACTGCCGGCTGATGGAGGCCGGCATGCCTAGCCCGGAAATCTCACCAGCCGGCCAGCGGCTGCGCTACAAATGATTGATATTATGAATAAATATGACCTAATTGAACGGCCGCGACGAAAACACTCTGTTTCCGCCGCTGGCCTATC
>SLTB01000056.1 GCA_007130155.1 Pseudomonadales bacterium | reverse complement strand
GGCCCATGGACAGAATCTGAGTAAAGCCGCAGTAGAAGAACATGCCTTCCAGGACGCAGTAGTACGCGATCAGGTTCCTGAGCAGTTCGCGATCGGTCTCCGGCGTGCCGGTCTGGAAGGTCGGGTCACAGATACCGCGGGTGTACTTCAGACCCCAGGCGGCCTTGCGGGCCACGCTCGGCACCTCGTGGTACATGTTGAAGATCTCACCCTCGTCCATGCCGAGGGACTCCACGCAGTACTGGTAGGCGTGGGTGTGGATCGCTTCCTCGAAGGCCTGCCGCAGGATGTACTGCCGGCACTCGGGGTTGGTGATCAAGCGGTAGATCGCCAGCACGAGATTGTTGGCCACCAGGGAATCGGCGGTGGAGAAGAAGCCCAAGTTGCGCTTGACGATGGTCCGCTCGTCCGGCGTCAGCCCCTCTTCGGACTTCCACAGGGCGATGTCCGCATTCATGTTGATTTCCTGGGGCATCCAGTGATTCGCGCAGCCGTCTAAGTACTTCTGCCAGGCCCAGTCGTACTTGAAGGGTACGAGCTGGTTGAGGTCGGCGCGGGCGTTGATCATGCGCTTCTTGTCGACGGTGACGCGCTGGTAGGCCTCGCCCTTCGCACGGGTGCCGTCGTCGAGGGCAGCCAGGGCGGCGCGGGCTGCCTCCATGTTTTCCTGGGGCGTGGCCAGTTCGCTGTTGGGATCGCCGGGGGCCAGGGTTTCCGGGGCGATGGGTTCCGGTTCTTGGGCAGGTGATTTGGCGCTGACGGCTTCTTCGCGGCTGAAGCCGCTCCCACGGGTTGGGTCGCCTGCGGCTTCGGCCAGTGTTTCCTCGATGGCGTCCACCGCTGCCGCGGAAACTACGGAGTCAGGCGCACCTTCCGGTGCGGCTCGACTGGCCACGCTGTGGGCGGCGTCGGGTGCCGCGTCGAGTTCGGCCTGTGCCGCTTCCCGTGCAGCCGCATCGCGGGCCGCTTTGCCCGGCTCGTCTTCGTAGAAATCGTCCCAGCTCAATACGCTCATGTTCGGTATCCCTTGGTTCTGGTGTGCTGCGTCTTCATCTGCTGCCCGTCGCGTGATGGCATCACTGGCAGGCTTCGCAATCCGGATCGTCCAGCGAGCAGGCTAGCGGAACCGGCGCGGGGCCCGCCTCGATGGCCGGCTCCGGTGCCTTGTTGCTCACGGCGTTCAGGCGGCTGCCTGAGACGGTGGACTTCTCGGTGCTGGTGGCGGACAACGCCCGCAGGTAGTACGTGGTCTTCAAACCCGACAGCCATGCCATCTTGTAGGTGACGTCGAGCTTCTTGCCGGAGGCGCCTGCAATGTAGAGGTTCAGGCTCTGGGCCTGATCGATCCACTTCTGCCGCCGCGAGGCCGCCTCCACGATCCAGCGCGGCTCCACTTCGAAGGCGGTGGCATAAAGCGTCTTCAGATCATCCGGAATGCGGTCGATCTGCTGCACGCTGCCGTCGTAGTACTTCAGGTCATTGACCATGACCTTGTCCCACAGCCCCATCTTCTTCAGGTCGTGGACCAGGAAGGGGTTCACCACGGTGAACTCGCCGGAGAGGTTCGATTTCACGTAGAGGTTCTGATACGTGGGCTCGATGGACTGCGCCACACCGGTGATGTTGGCGATGGTGGCCGTCGGCGCGATGGCCATGACGTTGGAGTTGCGCATGCCGTGGGTGCGCACCTGCTCGCGCAGGGTCGGCCAGTCCAGGGTCGTGGACCGGTCCACCTTGATGTAGTCGCTGCCGCGCTCGCGCTCGAGCAGATCGAGGGAGTCGATGGGCAGAATGCCCTTGCTCCACAACGAGCCCTCGAAGGTCTGGTAGCGGCCGCGCTCCTGGGCGAGTTCGCTGGAGGCCTGGATGGCGTAGTAGCTGATGGCCTCCATCGAGTGATCGGCGAAGGTCACGGCTTCCGGCGAGCTGTAGGCGAAGCGCTGCTTGTAGAGCGCGTCCTGGAAGCCCATGAGGCCGAGACCCACCGGGCGATGGCGCATGTTGGAGCGCCGCGCCTGGGGCACCGAGTAGTAGTTGATGTCGATGACGTTATCGAGCATGCGCACGGCGGTGCGTACGGTCTTCGAAAGCTTTTCGAGATCGAGGCCGTCTTCGCTGACGTGATTGACCAGATTCACCGAGCCTAAGTTGCACACGGCGATCTCGTCTTCCGAAGTGTTCAGGGTGATCTCGGTGCAGAGGTTCGAGGAGTGCACCACGCCGCAGTGCTGCTGCGGTGAACGCAGGTTGCAGGCGTCCTTGAAGGTGATCCAGGGGTGCCCGGTCTCGAACAGCATGGAGAGCATCTTGCGCCACAGATCGGCGGCCTTGATGCGCTTGTACAGGCCGATTTCGCCGCGGTCGGCCATCTCCTCGTAGGCGATGTAGCGCTGCTCGAAGGCGGTGCCGGTGAGGTCGTGCAGATCCGGCGCGTCGTTGGGCGAGAACAGCGTCCACTCCTGGTCGTTGATGACCCGCTTCATGAACAGATCCGGCACCCAGTTGGCGGTGTTCATGTCGTGGGTGCGGCGGCGGTCGTCGCCGGTGTTCTTGCGCAGCTCGAGGAATTCCTCGATGTCCAGGTGCCAGGTTTCCAGGTACGCGCAGACCGCGCCCTTGCGCTTGCCGCCCTGGTTCACGGCCACGGCGGTGTCGTTCACCACTTTCAGGAAGGGCACCACACCCTGGCTCTTGCCGTTGGTGCCCTTGATGTAGGAACCCAGCGCCCGCACCGGCGTCCAGTCGTTGCCGAGACCGCCGGCGAATTTGGACAGCATGGCGTTGTCGTGAATCGCACCGAAGATGGCGTGCAGGTCGTCCGGGACCGTGGTGAGGTAGCAGCTCGAGAGCTGCGGCCGCAGGGTGCCGGAGTTGAACAGGGTCGGCGTCGAGCTCATGTAATCGAAGCTCGACAGCAGGTTGTAGAACTCGATGGCGCGGGCCTCCGGGTCGTCCTCGCCGACGGCCAGACCCATGGCCACGCGCATGAAGAAGCACTGGGGCAGCTCGATGCGCACGCCGCTGGCATGGAGGAAGTAGCGGTCGTAGAGCGTCTGCAGGCCCAGATAGGTGAACTGCTGGTCGCGGTTCGCATCCAGGGCCGCGCCAAGGCGGTCGAGGTCGAAGCGGCGCAGATCAGGGCTGAGCAGTTCGAGCTCGATGCCCCGGGCCACGTAGGCGGCGAAGGCCTTGGGGTACACATCAGCCATCTGCGCACAGGTGGCCCGGTAGTCACCGGCTTCGGCGTCGGCCCGCTGCACGCCCAGGTAGGTCAGGGTCTCGCGGCGCAGTTCGTCCATCAGCAGGCGGGCGGTGGCGTAGGTGTAGTTGGGCTCTTCCTCCACCAGCGTTCGGGCGCTCATGACCAGCGAGGTGCCGACGTCACTCAGCGTGATGCCGTCGAACATGTTCTTCAAGGCTTCCTCGAGGATGCGGGCCGGATTCACGTCATCGAGACCGGCGCAGGCCTCGCCCACCAGAGTGTGCAGCCGCTCGAGGTCCAAAGGCGCGGTGGAACCGTCGTCCAGGGTGACCTCGATGGCGCGGGCAGCCAGTTCCTGCTCCGGCGTGCTTTCCGACTGCCGGGCCAGGGCCCGCTCCCGTGCGCGCTGATCACGATAGAGGACGTAGTCCCGGGCCACCTTGTGCTCGCCGGCGCGCATCAGCGCCAATTCCACCTGGTCCTGGACTTCCTCGATGTGGATGGTGCCGCCGGAGGGCATGCGGCGGCGGAAGGTGTCACCCACCTGGGCGGTAAGCTCCTTCACCAGCTCGCGGATGCGGGAGCTGGCTGCGGCGGTGCCGCCTTCCACGGCCAGAAAGGCCTTGGTGATGGCCACTGCGATCTTCGATTCGTCGTAGGGCACCACGGTACCGTTGCGCTTGATGGTGCGCAGTTGGCCGGGCGCGGTGGCGTCGAGGGTGGAGCGCGCGGGTGCCGGGCGCGGAGGCGCCTGACGCGGCTCGGATTCAATCTCGGTGCGGGTCTCGGTGTGCATGTCCGGGTCCATCCCCTGATGCTTGTGATCTTGACACCACTACAAGATGTAGTGGTGTACTTGAAACTGCCCCAGCTTGTCTGTACGGCGCTACGCTACGGGAGGCGGCGCGGTGGACAAGCCTTCGCGGTACTGCAACGGCAGGTGGAGCGACGCGCGATCCGGGCAATGTAGACCCAACATATCGGCACTTGCAAGCACCTATCCCCCAAATATTGCGAAACTGGGGACAAGCGGTGGATGAGCGGTGGATGGCCTGTGGATAACTTTCGAGGCTGGCGGCGGGGATGCTTAGATTTGGTGCGGGGCGGGGCGCGGTTGGCGCACACCCCCCATATCTTGTGTCATCGTGGTGCAGCGATCAAGCGCAACATGGGAGCGGACTTGTCCTCGACGGGTTTCGCGGCCGAAGAGGGTGTTGCAAAAGGTTGGCAAGACTCCGTGGGAGCGGCTTCAGCCGCGAATGGACCGCCAGAAATCAATGACTTGCGGGGTCATTCGCGGATAAATCCGCTCCCACAGGGGCGCCACGCTGAGTTTTGCGACACCCTCTGAAGCCGCTCCCACGGCGTGGTGCACGGATTCGGCGACACCCTCTGAAGTCGCTCCCGCACCCTTCCGTCAGCTGCAGCCAGCAGGCTAGTATCGTTGCATGAATGAACGCTGCCTCCTCGCCCTGGATCAGGGCACTTCGAGTTCCCGCGCCCTGGTGTTCGCACCGGACGGCGAGATCGTGGCTCTGGCCCAGCGCGAGTTTGAGCAGTTTTACCCGCGGCCGGGTTGGGTGGAGCACGATCCAGAAGAGATCTGGCAGAGCACCCTCGAGGTGGCCCGTGAGGCGCTCAGCCGAGCGGGACTCAAGGCGAAAGAGCTGGCCGGCATCGGTATCACCAATCAGCGCGAGACCACGGTGGTCTGGGAGCGGACCAGCGGACGGCCCATCCACCGCGCCATCGTTTGGCAGGATCGCCGCACCACGGCGCGCTGCAATGCGCTGAGGGCGGAGGGGCTGGAGGACAGCATTCGCCGCCGCTCCGGGCTGCTGCTCGATCCCTACTTTTCTGCCACCAAGCTGGAATGGCTGCTCGACCACGTCCCCGACGCCCGCGAGCGGGCAGGGCGCGGGGAGCTGGCCTTCGGCACTGTGGATACCTGGCTGCTTTGGCGGCTGACCGGCGGCCGGGTGCACGCCACCGATGTCAGCAATGCTTCGCGGACGCTGTTGTGGGACCTGAACACGCAGGCCTGGTCGCCGGAACTGCTCGAACGCTTCCGCATCCCGCCCGAGGTGCTGCCCGAGGTGCGCGACTCCTCCGGCCATTTCGGCGACAGCGAGCCCGATCTGTTCGGTGCGGCGGTGCCCATTGCCGGCGTGGCCGGCGATCAGCAGGCCGCTCTGTTCGGTCAGGCCTGCCTCGCGGCGGGGCAGTCCAAGAGCACCTACGGCACCGGCTGCTTCGCCATGACCCATACCGGAACCACCCCGGTTTGGTCGGACAATCGACTGCTGACCACCGTGGCTGCCCGCATCGACGGTCAGATAACGTATGCCGT
>SLTB01000084.1 GCA_007130155.1 Pseudomonadales bacterium | reverse complement strand
GGCAACATCACCATCAGCGACGGCGCCGGGGATGTGCGCAGCATCAGTGTGACCGACGGCTCCCAGGTCAGCATCGTCGACAACGTAGTCACCATCGACCCCACAGAGGACCTGCAGACCGACAGCAGCTACAGCGTGCAGATCGAAAGCGGCGCGCTGACGGATGAGGCCGGCAATCCATTCGGCGGTATCAGCGGTAGCACCACCCTGAATTTCGACACGGGAAGCGACGTCGATACCAGCATCGTCGTGTTCGACCTGATACAGGGCACGAGCTCCGATCACAGCGGCCGCAGCTTCGAGAGTGACGTCAGCTATGACATCTACATACTGGTCGAGAGTGATGACGCCGATCTGAGCACAGACGGAGACGGACCAGGCACCTGGGGGAGCTGGAGCGGCGCCGCCAATCTCGGCAGCGATGACCGCATCATTCTCGTGGGCGATGGCGACGACATCCTGGGGTTCAATGACAAAACCGTGAACTCATTCGCCATTGGGACGGGTTTCATGTCCTGGAGCACGGCGCCGCCACCGTTTTTCATCGCCGCAAGGCTCGGGCAAAGCGGCGAGTTTTCGAGGTTCGAAAACCGTTCGAGCGACATGGTCGACTTGTGGAGCGGCAGCTGGGGCGCGAACCCGAACGCGAACATCAACTCGCCCAACGACCTCGCTCAGGTGTACCTGACAACTATGCCTGCAAACATTCTGACCTCTCAGGGCCTGGCTTAGGCCGCCCGGGTCATGACAGCTTCCCTGACACTTCTACGCCGCCTGTCCCAACAGTACGACTACGCCGCGCTGAACACAGCCTGTCAGCATTCGGACCTGTGGCTGAACGAGGAACGTGTCGCGGGCGCAGAAGCCTGGATCGAAGCCGAGCGGGACGCGCTCGGCGAAACGGAGTGGTGCACGCTGGTGACCGGCTTCGCACAGCGTCTGGCAGCCTGCGATCGTCACGCCCAGGCCGAGGAATGGTTGCACGCCGCCGTCGGGCACTATCCGCGACAGCTGGCGCTCTATGTCCAGCTGGCACAGCTGGCGCAGCTCCAGGGCCGCGCACTGCAGGCCATCGCGCTGTTGCGCCGGGCCATCCGCCTGGGCAACGAGCAGGACGCGCCCATCGAGCTGCTATGGACCCGGGTGTCGGCGATTGCCCTGCAATTCAATCCGCGCCTGGCCAGAGAGGCCGCTGCACTTGCGGAGGCGGCGCTCAGTCAGTCGAGCGAACGGAATGCCGGTCACGACCATGCAAGCAGCGACGCGTCGTTCGCCGAGCGGGGCCGGCAGGTCGAGTTGGCGGTGGCGAGCGTCGAGACTCTGGAGGGGGACTACGACGCCGCCGAACAGCGCTATCGACGGCTTCTCAAGGAGCGCCCGGACTGCAGCGCCAGCTTGAACGGGATGGGGCAGCTGTTCATGCAACTCGGTCGTATCGAGAAGGCCATCGCGCTGTTCAAACGGGTGACAGCGACGGATCCCGCGCAGGGCCACAGCGCGTTGATCCATGCGCGCCGCTTTCCGGAGGATGACGCGACCCTGGAGCAGCTCGAAAACCTCGCCCGCATACCCAGCACGGAGGGCTCGGCGCGCACAGGCCTGTTGTTTCGGCTGGCCGCGGCCTGGGAGAAGCGCCGCGATTACCCCAAGGCCTTTGCCTTGGCGGATGAAGCCAATGCCGCCAGCCGCCGCCTGCTGCGCTATGAGCCTAAGGCTCATCGTCAGCGCTGTGCCAGGATCCGCCACGCCTTCCCCCGGGCGCTCTACGAACACCGGCCGGGCTGCGGCCATGACTCGACCCTGCCGGTGTTCGTGGTGGGGATGCCCCGTTCCGGCACCACTTTGGTGGAGCAGATTCTCGCGGGGCACAGCCGGATTCACGGGGCCGGCGAACTGGGCATGATTCCCCGCGTGATCGCGGGGCTCGAGCGCTGGGAACGGCACACCGGATCCGGGCGTCGTTATCCCGATTGCGTCGACGACCTCGACCCGCAGGTCAGCTGCGGCATTGCCGAAGGCATCTTGAGGGAACTCCGTGAATACGCACCCGAGGCCGATCACGTGGTCGACAAACTGCCCCATAACTTCGAAAACATCGGGCTGATCCACTTGCTCTTCCCGCGGGCAAAAATCATTTCCCTGCGCCGCGACCCCCGGGACATCGCCGTCTCCAACTACTTCACGGACTACAGCGCCAAGCACGGCGGCATGGGCTTCGCCTACGATCTGGGGTGGATAGGTGAGCAGCTCGCGGACCACGACGCACTGATGCGTCACTGGCTTAAGGTGTGCCCTGACGCGATCCTCCAGATTCACTACGAACACCTCGTGGACGAGCCGGAGTCCAGCGCCCGCAGCATGCTCGAGCATATCGGCGTCGCCTGGGAACCAGAGGTGCTCGACTTCGACGCGCTCGAACGCCCGATCAAGACAGCGAGCGTCTGGCAGGTGCGACAACCGCTCTATGCCAGTTCGAAAGGCAGGTGGCAGCGCTACCGTGCGCGGCTGAAACCCCTGATCAAAGGTGCCCGCCGAAGGCTCATCGAGGAAGCGATAGAGATGGTGACCCTGCCGGAGCCGGGCTGGCTCAATTCGGGCGTGGACCGTTACCGCCAGGGTGACCTGAATGCTTCCGAGTACCGCTTCAAGCAACTCCTGCATTACCTGCCGGAGCATGCCGCCGCAGGCTTCATGCTGGGCCTGATCTACCTTCACAAAGGCTATCAGGAAGACGGCATGACGCTGATGGCGCGGGCCCTCGAGCGCTGTCCCTGGAACCGTCATTGGCGAAGCGATCTGGCGCAGGCCTATCGAATGTGCGGCCGGGAGCATGAGGCCGCGGCACTGCTCGCGGCCGGAGATCACCCGAGCGCACGCCCGGTGGCGGGCCACGCCGGGGAGGAGGCTGCCGTCCGCCTCGATTACCTGTTTCTTTCCGGGGAGGCCACATGCTCACGCAGCACAGCCGCGGCAACCGGCGCCGATTCCTGATAACTGCCCTGATCGCCGCCTTGCTCTCCACTGCGGCCTCAGCGACTGCCGACGGCTTGGGCGACGCGCTGCGCGCGACCCTGCGCCATCATCCCGCGGTGGCCGGCCAGCAGGCACAGGTGCAAGCGAGCCGCTACGCCGCAGACGGTGCGCGCAGCCAGCGCTACCCGACGCTCACGGCCCAGGCCCAACAATTCCGGGGAGGCGATCGTTCGGTGCTCTCGGGCGATGACCTCTCCACGCCGGCGGTACTCAGGCTCCGCCAGCCGATCTGGGCCTTCGGCCGCATCAGCAGCAGCATTGCAGCGGCGAATGCAAAGGTGGGCACGGAGCGTGTGGACCTGCTGCGGGTGCGCCGGCGGCTGCTCGAGAACACGGCCGTGGCCTATGTCGAAGTTCGCGGCAGCCGGCAACGCATCGGCATTGCAGAGCGGAACGTGGCCGAACTCGAGGACATGCACACGCAGATCCTGCGCCGCGTCGAAGGGCAGCTCGCTTCCACTGCGGACGCGCGTCTGGCCGCCACGCGGCTCGCGCAGGCCCGAGCCCAGCTGCAGCGCTTCGTCAGCGAGTCGGAGATCGCCCGGGATGATCTGACCCGACTCACCCAGGTGCCCATTAGCGCCGATCAGCCCGTGCCCCAGAGTTTGCTCGAACTGCCTGAATCGACCGACCTGATCGCCAGCGTCCTCGAGCAGAGCGCCGAGATCCGCCTCAAGCGAGAGCAGGTCAACCAGTCTGAAGCAGACCTGGCGCAGGCCAGATCCGCCGACTGGCCGACGATCTATCTGCAGGCGGAGAGGTTCAACGATCAGGCGGGGTTGCGCGATGACAACCAGGTCAGCGTGGTGTTCGAAGCGTCGCTGGAGGGCTTGGGCTTCGCAGCCCGGGGCCGCCGTGGAGAAGCCGACGCCCGGCGCATGGCTGCCGTGCAGGATGTGGCCACGGTCGAGCTCGAGCTCCGCCGAGAGCTTACGCGCCTTCAGCGTAGCCGCCAGCTGCAGCGCGAGCTGATCGACTTGCAGACGCCGTCCCTCCTCGACCTGGAATCGCTGCTGGCCTCCTATCGGCGCCAGTACGAAGCCGGCAGCAAGAGCTGGTTGGACGTGTTGAACATCCAGCGGGAACTGTTCGAGCAACGGCAACTTCTCGTGCGGGCGCAGAACGATTGGCAGATCTACTCCCTGCAGCTGCTGGCCAGGATCGGCGGTATCGATGACCTGGCGAATCTCGACGAGCGCAACGATGGGTGAGCAACGGATCGAAAACGCTGCTGACCATCACCCCGATCCGGCGCTGGTGCAGACCCTGCTGGCGGCACTGGACTTGACCTGCGATGGGGCGCGGCTGCAGCAAGCCGCCCAGCGCACCTCGGCAGAAGATGATCAGCTGCCGACCGTCCAGTGGCTGCGCCGCGTGCTCATCGCCGCCGAGGTCAGGGAACTGGCGCTGGCCATCCTGCCCTGGCAGCGCTTCGACCCACGCCGCCTGCCGGCGCTGTTGCACCACGGCGGCACATGGTCTGTGGCCAGCGGGGCCGACGCCGGCGGCGTGTCGTTGACCGACGCAGACGGCGTGCAGTCCAGGGTCAAGAACACGGAACTCGACGGCGCCGAGGTGCTGTGGATCAATCGTCCCCCGTCGCGCCCCGCAGACGACCCGGCAACCCTCGGGGACAACCTGGCTGCACGCCTGGTCTTCAAGGAACTGTTTCGGGAACGCGGCTGGTTGTGGAGCATTGTCGTCGCGACCTGCCTGGTGAACCTGCTGGGCGTTTCCACGGCGTTGTTCGCCCTGCAGGTCTACGACCGCGTCGTGCCAACCCTGGCCTACGCGACGCTGACCACGCTGGTCGCCGGCATGGGGATCGTGGTGGCGCTGGACTGGACGCTGAAGACGATCCGCGCGCGCATCCTGGACAGCCTCGCCTGTGCGGTGGATCAGCGGTTGTCGCAGCAGGTCTTCGAGCACCTGCTGCACGTGCAGCTGGATGCACAACCGAAAAGCCTTGGCAGCCTGGCGGCCCAGGTCGGCAGCCTCGACACGATCCGGCACTTTTTCTCTGCCACCGTGGTGTTCGCCCTGGTGGATCTACCCTTCGCGCTGATGTTTCTGGGTTTCATCGCGATCATTGCCGGGCCCGTCGCGTGGGTCTACGTCGTGCTGCTGCCCGCGGCGCTGGCGCTCGGGCTCCTCGCCCAGTGGCGCCTGCGGGACTTGCTGCGCCGCCAGCTGTCGCGCAGCAACGAGCGGCAGGGGCTCTTGGTCGACACCATTCGCGGGGCGGAGTCCATTCGAGCCAACAACGCCGGCTGGCGCTTCGCCCGGCAGTGGCAGGAGATCAGCGACAGCATCAACGGCTACAGCATCCAGCAGCGCGCCATCAGCAGCTTCTCCACCGTCACGACTACCAGCCTGGCCACCAGCGCCTACGTGTTGGCGGTGGTGGTCGGCGTCTGGCAGATCGAAGCCGGCCTGCTCACGATCGGCGGCTTGATCGCGGCCAGCATCCTCGGCGGCCGGATCATCGCGCCGGTCGCGCAGAGCGTGCAGTACCTCGTC
>SLTB01000285.1 GCA_007130155.1 Pseudomonadales bacterium | reverse complement strand
GGACGATGCCATGGACCACAGACAATCCCAAGCCGGCACCCTCGCCCGCTTCCTTGGTGCTGAAAAATGGATCGAAGATCCGCGCCCTGACGTCTGTGGTCATGCCCACCCCGTCATCGGAGACCTCAAGAGCCACCCAGTCTCCAGCCTCGATCGGAGCACGACAGGAGGCACACACCGCACCTGACTCGTAATGCCTGCGCAACGCGAGTCCTATCCAGCCGTTCTCGCCCACTGCATCCCGTGCATTGATGGTCAGATTGAGAACGAGCTGCTGCAGGGCGCCGGGATCGATCTGCACATCAGGCAGGCGGGACGCCTCCTCGAATTCCACAGTCAAGGTGGCCGGCAGCATGGGCCTGAGCATGCGCAGGGTTTCCGCCACCGGCAGCAGGGAACTCGAGGCCAGCGTCTGCAAGCCTGCAGCCCCGCCACGACCGAAGAGCAGCAGCTTACCGATGAGATCGCGGCCCCGCTCCGCCGAGCGGATGACCTGCTTGAGGTGATCGCGCAGAGGCGCAGAATCAGTCTTGAGCAGACTGAGCTCCGCATAGCCGAGTACGCTGGCGAGAATATTGTTGAAGTCGTGGGCGATCCCGCCGGTGAGCTGGCCTAAGGCGTCGAGTTTCTGCATCTGTCGCAGTTGTCCTTCCAGACGCAGGCGCTCCTCTTCCCGCTGCCGGCGACGCTCGATATCAGTGACCAGCCCCATCACACGCAATGGATGACCCGCATCATCGCGCTCCAGGACCAGGCCGCGGCTGAGCATCCAGCGATACTGACCGTCGTCCTGCAGCAGCCTGTGCTCGAAGCGATAGCGATCGCTGCGCCCCGTCAGGCAAGCGGCCATAGCCTGCTCGGCCAGGTCGCGCTCGTCTTCGTGAACGAGCTTCAGCCAGGCCCCCGGAGTGGCGGGAAAGCTGTCATCGAAAACCGGGGCGGGTGCGCCTTCAATGAAGCAGCTCACACTGCCCTTGCACAGATCCCATTCCCACAGGAATTCGGACAGCATGCCGAGGAGTCGACCGAGATCATCGGCCCGTCTTGGTGCCGGCGGCGACAGGAACGCGACCCAGGCCTCACCAGGGCAAGCGGGCCGGACCCTCACTTCGAGGATATCACCGTCACAGGTCTGGAAATGGGTGACCGCCTTACCCACATCGCCGACGATGCCGATCAGCGCCTGCGCCCAGCCCGGACCGAGCCAGACATCGAGGTCCGCTCCTGCCTGGGCCCGCAGCTCTTCATTGGCCTCGAGCACACAGCCGTCAGCCAGCCGCAAGCGGGCCAGCGGCACCGGCAGGGCGCTTATGTCCGGGCTAACCCGCATATCTCACCGATGCACAGCTGCGGCCGCAGATACGCGGGCCGACTGACGTGTTCAGGCTCAAACGCTTCGCCCCCATCTATCCTCGTCCTCGCAGGTTGCCGCAGGCACTGCAGCATCAGCCCACCAGCGCCCGAAATGCTTCGATAGCGCGCTTGCGGCTGGCTGACGCGTCGACCACGGGTTCAGGATAGCCCAGGCTCAGGCCCTGCGCTTTCCATGGCGCATGCAGATTCGGTCCTTCCAGCGCCGCCAGCTCGGGCACATAGCGACGGATGAAATGACCTTCAGGATCGAAACGCTTCGATTGGGTCACGGGGTTGAAGATGCGGAAGTAAGGGGCTGCGTCAGTGCCCGTGGAGGCACTCCACTGCCAGCCGCCGTTGTTGGAAGCGAAGTCACCGTCCACCAGCTGCTTCATGAAATAGGCCTCGCCATGGCGCCAGTCCAACAGCAGGTTCTTGCTCAGGAACATGGCCACCACCATGCGCAGCCGATTATGCATCCAGCCGGTGCTCGCCAGTTGCCGCATGGCGGCATCTACCAACGGATAGCCGGTACGGCCCTCACGCCAGGCTGCAAGCTGCACCGGATCGTCACGCCATGGCACGGCATCGTAGTCACGCCGAAACGCGCAACCCTTGGAGACATGGGGGAAGGCTGCCATGACGTGGCGGTAGAACTCGCGCCAGATCAGCTCGGTAATCCAGGTGGTGGCGCCACGGGAGCCACCATCCAGACGGCCATCGTTATGCTCGACGGCTGCGTGAAGACATTGCCGAGGTGAGATGGCCCCGACCGCCAGCCAGGGCGACAGCGTGCTGGTGCCATCAAGGGCAGGGAAGTTACGCTGCTCCTCATAGGCATCCACCGCAGCTTCCAGAAAGCGCTCCAGACGCCCCCGCGCCGGCGTTTCGCCACCGGGCCAGAGCTCCTCCGGTGCCGTCGCTACAAAGACCTCAGGCAGCTTCGGCACCGGGTCAGATGTCACCGCCAGCAACGACTGTCGGCGCGGCGGCGGCTTTGGCGCCAGATCCTCCGGACCGATGGATTCCAGCCAGCGGCGACGGAAGGGTGAGAACACCGTGTACGGCGTTCCAGCCTGGGTCAGCACCGTGCCCGGCGCACGGATCACCGTGTCGTCGCAGCGCTGTACCGTCACCCCGCCTGCTTCCAGCGCCGCGGTCACCGCCGCATCGCGACGCAGCTCGTTGAGGGGATACTCCCCATTGAACCAGATCCGCCGAACACCCAGCTCCCGGACCAGAGAACCCAAGGCCGCAGGCACCTCGGCAAAGGTGTCGGCTTCGATGATCTTCAAGGGAATACCGAGACGCTCAAGCTCAAGACTCAGTGCGGCGACACAGCGCAGCAGGAAGGCCACGCGGTTGCCCCCCACCCCGTGAGCGGAGAGCTGCCCCGGACAGAAGCAGTACACGCCCACCACCGGGCCGCGTTCTGATGCCCGAGCCAGAGCCGCCTGGTCGCGACAACGCAGGTCGTTACGAAACCAGACCAGCTCTGGCGCCGTCATGCCAGACTCAGGCCAGTGGACGCGTCAAGATGTCCCAGAGTGCGTCGGCACCCGCTGCGCACAGCTGTCTGCCGAAACGGGCCTGCCAGTAGGTCTCCGTGCCGTACTGATCCCGCCACGCCCAGAGCCGCCGCGTACGTTGATGCAGTCGGTGTTCATAGGTGAAGCCCATGGCACCATGGACCTGATGGGCGATCTCCGCCCCCCGACCTGCCGCCTCACCAGTCCGCGCCTTGGCAACGCCAGCTTCCTGGATGGCCATGGCCATGCGCAGAGCACGGCTTTCCGGGTCGCCTGCCACATCAGTACGGAATACTTCGGCGAAGGCTTCCAATCCCGCATCAGCCGCCCGAATGGCCGCGGCAGCCTCGCCGGCCAGGACCGCCAGTTGCTGCTGAACAGCCTGGAACTGGGCAATGGGCCGGCCGAACTGCTTGCGGTCCAGCGCATAACCCACCGACATATCCAGCAGGGACTGCATGGCTCCGGCGGACATCAGTGCCCGGGACAGGGCCAGCAAGGCCAGCAGTTCCTCGGCACCACCAAGACTGGCACACCGACTGCAGTCCGACGCCTTCACGCTGAGACCAGCGAAGACCAACGTCGCGATCGGTTCACCCGCGATGTTACGGCCCGGCTCGAGCCGAACCGACGCCGGATCCACTCGTAACAGCATCAGCCCCTCACCAGCCTCCACAGCGACGACGAGCACATCGGCAACCGGCGCGAAGGGTACGTCGGCAATGACGCCTTCCAGCCTCCAGCCGTCCGCCTCCGGGCGCGCCGTGAAGTCGTCCGTCGCGCCGGCCAGGACCGGCACCAGGGGGCCCTCGGGCAGTTCCGAGACGGCATCATCCTCACCCAGGAGCGCGGATGCGATCAGTGTCTCCGCCAGCGGGACCGGTGCCGCATGAGCACCCACCAGGCGCAGCAGCCCCAAGGCTTCCGGCAGGTCCAGGGCCGAGCCGCCCAGACGTTCCGGCGCCGATGCCCAGGGCAGGCCCGTTTCCACCAGCGTATGCCACAGCGCCGCCGGCCAGGTACCGGCCTCTGCAGCATCCACCAGTTCCTTACTGCACTGATCGCGCAACAGGCGATCGGCGGTATCCTGGATCATGCGGCCGGCTGCGCCGCTGTCCTGTTCGTCAGAAGGTGTGCTGCTCATCGGAGTCCAAGCCCCCTTGCGATCATGCCCCGGAGAATTTCGCGCGTGCCGCCGCGCAGCGAGAACGAGGGTGCATGCAACAGGGTGTCTTCAAGCGTGCGCTGGAACAGCCGCCCCGCTGCAGCTGGCGCCACCAGGCGCACCAGCTCCGGCAGCTCCTTCTCAAAGTTGTTGCCAAGCTCCTTCACCAGCGCCGCTTCCACGATGGGGTTACGATTGCTCTGCAGCATTCCCGCCACCGAAATGGAGATCTTGCGCAGGGTGGTGAGCTGCCCGGCCAGCTTGCCAATGGCAGCCGCCTGCGCCGGCTCCGGGTCGGGACCCACAGCCCGGATCAACTCCACCAGCAAGCGGAACGATGAGAGAAAGCGCTCCGGACCACTGCGCTCATAGCCCAATTCGCTGGTGACCTGCTCCCAGCCATTGCCGGGGCTGCCGAGCACATGCTCGTCGGGCACGAAGCAGTCCTCGAACACCACCTCGTTGAAGTCACGATCGCCTGCCATGTTGGCAATGGGACGGATGGTCAAACCTTGCGAGTTCTTCAGATCGACGATCAGTTGCGACAGCCCGGCGTGGCGGTTGTCGCCCTGGGGTTCGGTTCGCACCAGCGTGATCATGTAGTGGTTGCGATGGGCACCGCTGGTCCAGAGCTTGGTGCCGTTGACCACCCAGCCGCCGTCCACCTTGGCTGCCGACGTCCGCACCGAGGCCAGATCCGAGCCGGAATCCGGTTCACTCATGCCAATGGAGAAAAAACACTCGCCCTTGATGATGCGCGGCAGGAAGAACTCGCGCTGAGCCTCGGTGCCATAACGAAGCATGACCGGACCGCTCTGGCGGTCCGCAATCCAGTGCGCTTCCACCGGGGCCCCAGCTGCCAGCAGCTCCTCGGTGACGACATAGCGCTCGAAGAAGCTGCGATCACCGCCGCCGTATTTTGCCGGCCAGGTCATACCGATCCAGCCGCGGGCTCCGAGCGCGCGGCTGAATTCAGGGTCGTGGCCGGAGCCGAAATCGGAGTTGCGCAAGAGGTCGGGGTCGAGAGTCTCGGCGACGAATGCGCGCACCTCACTGCGCAGGGCTTCCGCTTCCGGCGGCAGCCTCACCGCATCGAATACCAGGGCTTGAGCCATATCTGTGTGATCTCCGGAAATTGCAATGCCCGCAGGACCGGCGCCGGACATTAGCGTTGACGCCCAGGCAATGCAACGCACGGAACCGAGAGGCTGAACCGTGGACGCCGCCGAGCTCCACATTGCAGTGCCCTGTGCAGCGGTTACCATGGACAGATCAGGCACAGTTGGATGTGAGTGCGACCCCCATGGAGCAGGACCACAGCCTTGCCGAGCGCTACCAGGACATCCTCGCGGAGATCGAACGCCTCTCCAGGGTGACCGATCAATTCCTGGATACCGAGCTGTACCGCGTCTACTTGGCGACGCTTTGGAGCAATGCGGTGCTCGAGCCGAAGCGGGCCGGCCTCGATGGCGATGAACTCGAGGCCTTCTACGATTTCCTCAACGACCGCGGACGGGACATCCTCGGCGGCGAGGAGCCCCTGAAGGACTGCTTCCGATACCTCCTCTGCAGCCAGGGTGAACAGGCCATGGAACGGTTGCGGCTGCCCGCCGCGCATCGCCAGCAGCTGGCGCGATTCGGCACCCTGATGGGCGTCGCCCCTCTCGAACTCCGTTTGTAAGGTGAAAGAAAATAAGGCCCCGCGCCGCGGCGACTTGGCTTCCATTCCAACGTAGAATCGATCCATCCCGGCCCACGACCTGCCGGGCCGAAGTGGTACGTGGCATCGTGGGGACCCGATGCCTGCCAGGGTCGATGGATCGGATTCGGGGACAGCCATGCGGCGCAGGAGCCAGCAGCGGATCATGGCAGCAGCGATGCTACTGCTCACCGCGCTCGGACTGCTGTTGCCCGTCCTCCTCCATCACCCAGCCAGCTTCCTGCCCCTGCTGCCCGCCACCATGCTGGCGGGCCGCACCCGACGCCCCATGGTAGCGCTGACCATTGCCATGCTGGGAACTTTGGTGTTGTTCGGTCTCTCACTGTGGGAGTCCGGTACCCAGGAGCCAAAGGTTAACCTGTCCAGTGCTCTGGTGCTCATCGCCACCTGGGTTCTGGCGGTCCTTGCCGGCCGCATGTCCGACGCCGGTACCGAGTGGTGGCTGTCCGGATCGTCGTTCCAGCAAGCCTTCGACCATTCACCCACCGGCATGGCCCTGGTCAGCCCACAGCTGCGGTTGCTCTACGTCAACGACACCCTGGCGGAAATGGTGGGCAGACCACGCAGCAGCCTCATCGGCACCTCGCTGCAGAATCTGGTGGCCGCCGAGGACTGGGAAGAGATAGCCGCCGACCACCGACGTCTGCTGGCCGGTGAGCAGCAGGTGGAACGCGGCGAGTATTTGCTGGAACGGGCGGACGGCAGCGCCTTCTGGGCCAGCGTCAGCGCCGGCATCGTCACCGACACCCGCAACCGGGTGGCGTTCACCATCGACCAGATGGTGGATTTGACCCCGGTACAGCGCGCCGAACAGGCGCTGCGCGAAAGTGAGGCACGCTTTCGCGGTATCACCGAACATTCGACGGCGATCACCTTTATCATCGACCAGCTCGGCCGCATCAGTTATCTCAACCCGGCCTTCCTGAAGCTTTTGACCATCCCAGCCGAGGACGCCCTCGGCGCGGATCCCACTGCGTTCATGGACAAGCGCGATCATGCCGAATTCGCCCAGGTCCTCGAGCGCGTTCGGCAGCATCCGGCGAGCCCCATCGCCCTGCCCTACCTGCGGCTGCTCACCCCCGCGGGCACATGGGTCTTCCTCGACGCGAAGATCACGGGACTCTACACCACGCCCGGCATCGAGGGAGCGGTGGTCAACGGCCGGGAGATCACCGGACAGGTCCAGGCCGAACGTGCCCTTCGGCGCAGCGAAACCCGCTTCGCAGCGCTGTTCGAGACCAGCCGCGACGCCATTCTGCTCACCCGAACCAGCGACGGCATCGCGCTGGACTTCAACGAGGCCTTCACGCTGCTCACCGGCCACCCGCGGGAAAGTGGACTCGGCCGACCCAGCTCCGAGCTGCTGCGGGTCGCCGATGACAACGATCTCGGCCGCTTCGTCGAGATGCTCGAAGCAGAGAACCATGTGGTCGACCTGGAAACCGCGGTCATCACGGCAGACGGTCGTGTCCGGGAGGCCAGCCTCTCCGGACGCTATGCGGAACTTGATGGCGAACTCTGCGTCGTGGTGGTCCTGCGGGACATCAGCGCCCGCCGTCGTACCGAGGCCGCCTTGCGAGAGAGCGAGGACAAGTTCGCCCGAGTCTTCCATCGCAGTCCGGACGCCATGCTCATCACCCGCCTGGCCGATGATCTGATCATCGACGTCAACGACAATTTCGTCGCCCTGCTGCAGCAGCCCCGTGCCGGGCTTGTCGGTCACAGCGCCCACGAACTCGAATCGCAACTGCCCCTTGGGGACATCCGCAGTCACTGGGCCGCCCTCAGCGACGAACGGGACGAGCACGGCGACGAAGTCGGGGGCTACGCCACGGCCGAAGTGACGCTCAACGGGCCCCGCGGCCCCATTCCGGCATTGGTATCCACCACCGTGGTGGACATACAGGGCGACCCCTGCGCCATCACCCTCATCAAGGACATGCGCGAATTGCGCCTGGCACAAGAGCTGGTGGCCGAGAGCGAAGCGCGCTTCCGTGGCGCCTTCGAGAGCGCTCCCATCGGCATGATGCTGGTAGCTCCCAACGGCCACATCACTCAGGTCAACCGTACCCTGTGTGAACTGCTGGATCGGGATGCCAACAGCCTGATCGATGCGGCGGCGGAGAGTCTGCTGGCGGCCGAGGAGCGGGACACCTTCAATGCCCATCTACAGGCACTGCTAGGCGGCGAGTCCGACGAGGACAGTGGTGAGGCACGCTACCTCACCGGCAGCGGCGACGAGATCACCACCAATCGGCACATGGTGGTCCAGCACCATCCAGACGGTACACCGCTGCATCTGATCATTCAGATCGCCGACATCACCGAAATGAAGCAGAGCCAGGAGCGCATGGAGCGGCTGGCCTTCTACGACACGCTCACCGACCTGGCCAACCGCAGGCTGTTCGCCGATCGTCTCGAACAGGCCGTGCGGCAGGCCGTCCGGCATGGCCGACCCGCCGCGCTGCTCTATCTGGATCTCGACAACTTCAAGCGCGTCAACGACACCCTCGGACACGAGGCCGGCGATGTGCTGCTCAAGACCGTGGCGGAGCGGCTGCGCACCTGCGTACGCGACGAGGACACTGTGGCCCGCCCAGGTGGCGATGAGTTCACGATTCTGCTGCAGGAGGTCCAGGATGCCCGGGCCGCCGGCAAGGTGGCGCGCAAGATTCTAAGCCAGCTCCAGGCGCCGATCGTGCTGGGCAGCCACGAAGTTCGGGTCACCACCAGCATCGGCATCACCTTGACGCCCGATGATGGCACTGATCCGGCGACCCTGACCAAGAATGCCGATCTGGCCATGTATCGGGCCAAGGAACGCGGACGAGACAACTATCAGTTCTTCGCCGACGAAATGAACACCCGGGCGATGGAGCGGCTGCTGCTGGAAAACGATCTGCGCGTCAGCCTCGCCAACGATGGTTTCGAGCTCTACTACCAGCCCAAGGTACGCATCAGAAGCGGTGAAGTGGTGGGTCTCGAAGCCCTGCTGCGCTGGAAGCACCCCAAGCGAGGCCTGCTGCGCCCACGGCAGTTCATGCAGATTGCCGAGGAGAGTGGCCTGATCGTCGAGATCGGCCATTGGGTGCTGCGGAACGCCTGCCAGGATGCGGCCCGGATCCGCAACGCCACCGGTCTGCCTCTGCACGTGGCGGTCAACCTCTCCGCAAAGCAGTTCGCCGATCCCAACCTGCCGAAGACCGTCAGCTCCGCCCTGGCCGGGGCCGAGCTCGACCCCGGCTGTCTCGAACTCGAAATCACCGAGTCCATGCTGATGGGCGGCGTCGACGATGCCAGCAAGTCCCTCGGCGCCCTGCGCGAACTCGGCGTGACCCTGTCCATCGACGATTTCGGCACCGGCTATTCATCGCTCTACTACTTGAAGCGTCTTCCCATCGATCTGATCAAGGTGGACCGGGGCTTCGTCAGGGACATTCCGCACAGTGCCGATGACATGGCGATCACCGCAGCCGTGATCGCCATGGCCCACCAGCTCAATCTTGCGGTCGTCGCCGAGGGCGTGGAAACCCGGGCCCAGGCGGCGTTTCTCGAAGCCCATGGCTGCGAATACGGCCAGGGCTACCTCTACGGCCGTCCCTGCGACATCGATGCCACGCTCGAGGCGCTAATAAAGCCCGTGCCCGATGCGGATGCTTCGCGGGATGGGCCTCAGGAATCGTCGAAGGCTCAGAAATCGTCGAAGAAAGCGTCGAAGTCATCCAGCGGCGGTTCACCGTCATAGAACAGAAAACGCCGCCGCTGCAGGAAGGCCTCGCGGGTGAAGACATAGGAATCGGCTGCGGATTCATCGAGGATGGCCGACGCCGAAAGCAGCTCGGCGCGAAGACTGATGATGTTGAGGGCCCAAATAGAATCGTGCCAGTAGCTGCCAAGCAGGGTCGGCCCAATCAGGGGATACACGATTCGATCGGGTATCTGTACCAGAGTCATCGGTCCCAGGAAAGGCAGCACCAGGTAGGGGCTGTCGGTCATCCCCCAGCTCTCCAGCGCCTGCCCAATGTCTTTCTGCTGCGGCTCGAGACCCAGCGGGGTCGCAGGATCGAAGAGCCCAGCGATGCCGACGGTGGAATTGACCACGAAGCGCCCTGTCTCCTTCAGCGTCCGCTCGGAGTCGAGCTGCAACAGGCTGCCGACGATGCTCAAGGGCAGCGTCAGGTTGTCGAAGAAATTGGCAACAGCACGCTCCACCGGGCGGGGCGTAATGGCCCGATAGCCACGGGCCACCGGCTTCAGAATGTAGACATCCATAGTCTCGTTGAAATTATGGACGGGACGATTCCAGGCCTCGAAGGGATCCCGATCGACCTCCCGGTCATCGGCTTTGACCGTCGTGGCCGCCAGCGCCAGGATCAGCATCAGCGCCAACCATCCTGTCACGCGGACCAGCGCAGCAGGGGAAAACCGGCGCCTATACGAACTGTTCTCCGAGGAATTCCCGAAGCCATACTCCGAGACATCTTCCAGGGCCATTTCCTTCACACAGAACTCTCCTTCCATACTCCTCCGCCGATCCCGATGGTAACAGGCCCGGGACAAGGGGAGCACGAACCAATATCGGGCTACTGTTGGACAAGCCCTCAGGATCTTGCAAACGCTTCCCGGAGCGCGGCCTCGAGGTCCCCGCGCCGACCACCGTAGAGGATGTCGAATCGCCCCTCGATTCGTTTGAGAAGTCGTTGCTGCGCCCGCCTCACGCAGGTCAGCAGACGGTCGGTATCACCCGCGCATCGCCAGACATCGAGCACCCGGGCTGCCGACTCGGGCAAACGCAGCGCAGCATCACTGCCAGCAAGCTGCTGTTCGAGATCGAAGCCATCCTGATGCTGCCCCAGCAACGTACCAAGGCGCTCGAGGCGACGTTGCCGATGGCGCAGTGCCCCCTTCGGCCGCAGTGCGAGGCCGAGCTGATAATGTTCGTACTTCACCCAGCGTCGACAGCGATGCCAGAGCACTGCTTCACCAGCGCGTTTGGCCCGCCGCCCGGACTTGCGGGCCCGAAGAGCCCCATGAAGGATGCCAAGCAACAGATCTTCGGCAGAGGGCGACCTTGGCAAGGCCGCCAGTGCCCAGCTCTGCTCCTCGAAGACAGTCCGCATCAGCGGCCCCGGAGTCGATCCGGCTGCGGGCCCGCCAAGGGCCAAGGTCAACCGCTCTGCGAGCTCGGCCGCGAGCCGACGATCCTTGCGCTTGGTCGCCTTGCGACCAAGCCGAAGCAGCGTTTGCACCAGCACCGCCGCCTGACGCTGCCCGGCCAGTTCCTTCGCGGCATCCCGCAGTGCACGCTCCGCCGGCCGCGTCGTCGAAGCACCCAAAGCGGGCTCGAGCATCCGCCAGAGTGCGCGCAGACGTTTGCAGGCCACCCTCACTGCATGCACGTCGGTTGACGAGAGGCCCTCGTCGCTGCGATCGATGCGCAAACGCGCATCGGCGATGATCAAGGCCACCTCGTGTTCGACCCGCTTCCAGGCCTCGCCGTCCCTGCGTAACCCTGCCGGCGGCGACATCTCGACTCCATTGCGCTTAAGAACGACCTCGGATCACAGCATGGCCTCGGCGGCTCCGCAAGCTGCCGTGCATCACGCCATGTCAGGCCTCTGGCCCAGCGGCAGCCGGCTTGACGTCACGGCGAGCTTCGAGTCGGTTGACCGCCAGAATCGCCAACAGCGCGCCAACAGCACCGAGGCCCATGAAGGTCAGCATGGGCCAGGCTGTATCATTGTGCAGCTGGCCCACGGCCTGGATGGCGCAGGCCGAGAGCGCCATCTGGGCAAAACCACTGAACCCGCTGGCTGTGCCCGCCCGATGGGGAAAAACGTTGAGCGCCCCAGCCTGGGCATTGGGCATGGCCAGACCATTGCCCACCATCGTCAGGCTGATGGGCAGGAACAGGCCCATGGGACTGAGATGACCGGCCAGTACCAGACCTGCGGAAATGCCCACTCCGATCACCGACAGGATGCTGCCCGTGAGCATCAAGCCCTGCAGCGACCAGCGTCCAGAGGTTCGAATGGCGATGAAGTTGCCCGCCATGAATCCCACCGAAGCTGCCATGAACCAGAGACCGTACTCGGTGGCTGGACGCTCGAGGACGTTGACCATCAGATAGGGCGCACCGCTGATGAAGGCAAAGAAGATCATCGATGAGAAAGCGGTGTGCGCTACGTAGCCACAGAACCGGCCAGAGCCGAGCAGGTGCCCGAAGCCTCGCAGCATGCTGCCGATGCCCTCCGCACGGCCGCGGCCCGCATGGGACTCTGGCAACTGCAATGCCGCCCAGAACGCAATCAGGACACCCGCAAACGCCGAGAACCAGAACACCGCACGCCAGGCGAAAAGATCCGTGAGCAGGCCGCCAATGGCTGGCGCCACCATGGGCGCAACCACCATCACCATCGTCAGTCGGGCGATGACACCCGCCGCCTCGTGATGGCCCCACAGGTCACGTACCACCGCCCGTGCCAGAACCATACCGGCCGCACCGCCCGCAGCCTGGACAATACGACCGAAGATCAGCACCTCGATACCCTGCGCCAACACACAGATGAGGGTGCCCGCCAGGAACATGCCGAGCCCGATCAGAAGCATGGGCCGGCGACCGTAGCGATCCGACAGCGGCCCGTAGGCCAACGTGGCCAAGGCAATGGACAGCAGCGACAGGCTGAGGGTGAGTTGCACGACGCCGGCACTGATAGCGAAATCAGCCTGCACGGCTGGCAGCGCAGGCAGAAAAATCTGCATCGCCAGCGGTCCAGTAGCGGTGGCTGCTGCCAACAACGCGATCAGGCGGCGGGGATGGGAAGGAGTCACTTCAGAGAGAGTCGCTTCAGACAAGGTCGTTTCAGAGCGCGTGGCTTTAGACATGGCGCGGGAGGATAGCGGAGCTCCACCTGAGTGTCGCGCGCAACCTGCACCCATGATGGTTCAAGCAGCGCCTCTGTGCGGAAAACCCACAGGCTTCCGTGCGACAATCCCCGCAGCTTCGGCCATGAAGCTGCAACCGTCATGACGCTTCATCCGCCTGCCGGCAGCAACTGATGCACATCGTCTTGATCGCAGCGGAACCGAATCGGTATAACGTGGGCCGCCGTGAGCGCGTCAGGCGATGCGCGCGAAACCAAGGAATCTGCAATGCCGATATTCAAGGGTAACGGGATCTCGCTGTGCTTCGACCAGTTCGGCGCGCGCGCCGATCCTCCGCTGCTGCTGTTGCACGGCATAGGCTGCCAGCTCGTACAGTGGCCGCAGGCATTCATCGACAGCTTCGTCCAGCGTGGGATGCGCGTGATCTGCATGGACAACCGCGATGTCGGCCTGAGCGAGAAGCTCGATGCCCTCGGAGAGGTGGACGCAGGTGCGCTGATGACCGCCATGATGTCCGGGCAGCAGCCGCAGGCGCCCTATGCCCTCGCGGACATGGCCAACGACGCCCGCGCCCTGCTCGACCATCTCGGCATCGAGGACGCCCACGTCCTTGGCGTTTCCATGGGCGGCATGATCGCCCAGCATCTGGCCATCAGTCATCCGGGCCGGTTGCGCAGTCTGATCCCGGTCATGTCCTCCACGGGCAATCCGGCCCTGCCACCCCCGGAACCGGAAGCAGCCGCCGTTCTGGTCACGCCCCCTCCGGCCTCCGATCGCGACAGCCTGATCGGGCATCAGCATGCCATGTGGGATGTGATCGGCGGACCCCATTACCGCTCCAGCAGTGAGGGCATGGGGCAACTGGCCATGGCCGCCATCGATCGCATGGTCCATCCGGCGGGGTTCGCAAGGCAGTTCGCTGCCATCCTGGCCGACGGTAATCGCGTCGACCGATTAAGGCAGGTGAGCACGCCCACGCTTGTCATTCACGGTGACGCCGACCCACTGGTGCCGCTGGCTGCGGGCGAAGACATCGCTCAGGCCATCGCGGGCGCGGAGATCGAGGTGATTCCGCGCATGGGGCACGATCTGCCGGCCAGTCTGCTGCCCACACTGACCGCCCGCATCCACCGCTTCATCAAGACCGTCGAGGCCGCCCGGCCTCTGACCGCAGACCGCATCCGTGGAGGCCTGGCATGACGAACCCATCCCTGGTTCTGGTGGCGCGGGAGAATGGCATCACCACCGTCACCATGAACCGCCCCGATGCCCTCAACGCTCTGTCCACCGAGCTTCGCCAAACCCTGGTCCGAACATTTCGGGAACTGGCCGAGGATGCCGAGACCGAGGTGATCATCCTCACCGGCGCCGGCCGCGCCTTTACCGCAGGCCTGGATCTCAAGGAGCTCGGAGGCGAAACCGCAGACGGCACTCCTGCCGGTGGCAGCGCCGCCGACACCGATCTCGGCGCCGTATTCCAGGGCTTTCCCAAACCGGTCATCGCAGCCATCAATGGCTTCGCCATCACCGGCGGCTTCGAGCTGGCGCTGATGTGCGACATCCTGGTGTGCTCCTCGGCAGCGCGCTTCGCCGATACCCACGCCCGGGTCGGTATCGTCCCGGGCTGGGGGCTGTCCCAGCGCCTGCCGCGCCTGATCGGGCTGCCACGGGCCAAGGAGCTGTCGCTGACGGGCAACTTCCTCACGGCCAAGCAGGCCTATGAATGGGGCATGGTGAATCGTGTCGTAGCTCCGGAAGCGCTGCTCGACAGCGCCCGGCAGATTGCCCAGGACATCCTCAGCACGGAACGGACCACCCGCGAAACCGTACTGCGGATCATGAATGAGGGCTGGAGCTCGACGCTCGGCGAAGGCATGGCCATCGAGCACGCCGCCAGCCGCGAGCACATGCAAACCCAGGTCACCCCGGAAGCCGTCGCCGAACGTCGCAAAGCCATTCAGGAGCGAGGGAGAAAGCAGTAGCGGTCTCGATCGCAGGCTTGTGGGAGCGCCCACCGGGCGCGATGCGCTGCGCCGTAGTCTCAAGCCATGAGTTCCAGGGCGCGACCCAAGGTATCCAGGCGGGCATGGGCATGGTCACCCAGGGGCGACAGCCGCAGCGTCGTGATGCCGACGTTCCGATAGGCCTCGATGCGTGTCCGGACCATGGCCTCATCGCCGAGCAGGTTGGCCTGCAGGACCATCTCGGTAGGCACCCGCGCCACCGCTTCGTCCCGCTTGCCCGCGACCCACAGCGCCTGCACCGCCTCCGCATCGCCCTCCCAGCCACCACGCCGGTAGGCATCGTTGTAGAAGTTGGTCTTCGCCGACCCCATGGCGCCGAGGGTGAAGGCCAATGAACGCTTAAGGGGTTCAGCAAGCTGTTCAGGATCGCCGAACCCGATCACGCCGCCCACCTGCAGATCGAGGTCCTCGAGCCGACGTCCCGCCGCCTCGGCGCCCCTGCGCAGGGGCCCGAGATGGGCTTCCGCACCTTCCGGCGTGAACGACGTGCCAAGCCAGCCATCGGCCATGGCCCCGGTCAGCTCCAGCGCCTTGGGCGCAAGCGTCGCCAGGTAGATGGGAATATGGGGGTTGGCCGGTTGTGACAGCCTCAGTGGCTTGCCCTCGCCGCCAGGCAGGGGCAACTGATGGTAGCGGCCTTCGTAAGCGATCTTCTCGCCGGCGAAGGCAAGGCGCACGATCTCGATGGTTTCACGCATACGTGCAAGCGGTGCCCGGAAGGGACGACCGTGCAGCCCTTCCACCACCTGGGGACCGCTGGCACCGAGCCCAAGCAGAAAGCGATCGCCAGACAGGGAGGCCATGGTGAGCGCCGTCATGGCGGTCATGGCAGGCACTCGGGCCGAGATCTGCATGATGCCGGTGCCGAGCCGGATCTTCTCGGTGCGCGCTCCCACCCAGGCCAGCGGTGCGATGGCGTCCTGGCCCCAGGCCTCCGCCGACCAGACGTCACCTACTCCGAGTTTCTCCGCCTCCTGGACGAAGCTGACCACATCCTCGAAGCCACGCTTGCGACCCGAGTCCGCACTGCCGATGGCGATGGATGTCCGCATGCTTCGAACTCCGCTTGATGACGATGAGCGTGACGGCTCTTCATCCCTTCTTCTGGGGGCGCCGGACAAAGAGCACCATATTGTGGTCCACCAGTTCGTAGCCATGTTTCTCGACGATATTGCGCTGCAGCGCCTCGATGCGCTCGTCGTAGAATTCGATCACCTTGCCGGTATCCACGTCGACCATGTGATCGTGATGCTCGTCCGAGGCCATCTCGTAGACCGCGTGGCCGTCGTCGAAGTTGTGCCGTTCGACCAGGCCGGCCGATTCGAACTGAGTGAGCACCCGGTAGACCGTCGCCAGGCCGATACTTTCGTCGGCTTCCATGAGCTTACGATAGACGTCTTCTGCAGACATATGTCGAGGCTCTGAGGCGTCGAGGATCTCGAGAATCTTCAGCCGCGGAACCGTGACCTTCAGCCCGGCACGCTTGAGTTCGCTCTCTTCCACAGTCATCTCCATCGCGTCCTGCAGTCAACGGCAGTCAGCAGGCCATTGGCAGGCTTCAGAACTTCGGACAGATGCCGCCGTTCTGGCTTAGAAATGCAGGAATGCACTTTTGCAGCCACCTGTCAGGACTCGATCATCGACAGCTCAGAGTCGACGGTCAATGCGATTGTTGGCGTCCGCCAGCACGATCTGCGCTTCGATGGGGCTCTCGCTGAAGCGGAAACCCATGATGATCACCTGTTCACCCGCCCGAATCAGATGGGCACAAGCGCCGTTCATGCAGATGACGCCGGAGTCAGCCTCGCCACGAATGACGTAGGTTTCCAGCCGGGCCCCGGACGTGTTGCTGACCACCAGCACTTTCTGACCCGGCCAGAGGTCCACCGCATCGAGCAGCGTGGCGTCGATGGTAATACTCCCCACGTAGGCCAGATTGGCCTCGGTGACGGTGGCATTGTGGATCTTAGCGGCTAGCAGTTCGCGCATGAAAGAGCCTCACGTACATGGGCGGCAAGCCGCGGCAGGTCGCCTGTCATCGGAGTTTGCCGCGAAACTTCGCTCGCGCTTTCGCAGAAGGAACATGCGATTCGGTGGACGTGGCATGGTTCTGTGGCAGCCCCCATTGGGGGCGATCCGCGCCAAGAGCTGCGGCGCGGATCTATCCCCCGCGCTGCGGGCTCCTACAATGTCGGCGCGCATTCTAGGCCACTGGGGCGGTGACGCAAGCATTGGCGAGAGCATCGGTTGCCACTGCTCGCCGGCCATGCTTCGATTGACGGGACCATCCCTGTAAGTCTCCTTCAGGAGTAGACATGACCATCAGCGCAGGTATCGGCATCGGCAATTTCCCGTTCGCGGACGGCGCAGGCTTCTGGCGCTGGGTCGACCTGTGTGAGGCCGGTGGCATTGACTCCATTTGGCAATCGGACCGCCTGGTCGGTAATGAGCCCAACCTGGAGTGCATGAGCGTCATGGCCGCCCTCGCCGGAGCCACCAGGCGGATGAAATTCGGCATGAACGTGGTGTCGCTGGGACTTCGGGATCCCTTCATCCTGGCCAAGCAATGCGCCACCATCGACGTCCTCTCCAACGGTAGATTGCTGCCGGCCTTCGGCGTGGGCAGTGCTCTGGGCAGCGACTATGGCGCGCGCGGCGTTCCCACACGGGGCCGCGGCCAACGCACAGACGAAGGCCTCGAACTGATCTCACGCCTGTGGCGTGAGGACAGCGTGGATTTCGAGGGTCGTCACTACCAGTACAGCGGCGCCTGCATCTCACCGCGGCCTCTGCAGGACCCGATGCCGCTGTGGACAGGCGGGTCGGCAGAGGCCGCGGTGGAGCGCAGCGCCCGCTGGAGCACGGGCTGGCAGGCCGGCATCGACACTCCCGAGCAAGTGGAGCCCGTCATCCGCGCCATCAAGGCTCGCGCCGCGGAGCTCGGTCGCAGCATCGACGAAGATCACTTTGGCGCAGGCTTCGGCTTTCGCTTCGGCGCTGCCGAGGATGCTGTTTCCAGGCGCTATCGGACCGCGCTGGAGAAGCGCCTCGGCAAGGATCCCACGCCCTATGTGGCCATTGGTGACAGTGACGTCATCATCGACCGCATTCGTGCCTACCATGCCGCCGGTGCCCACAAGTTCATCCTTAGGCCCATGGCTGCCGACACCGACGACATGATCGATCAGACCCGACAGCTCATCGAGCAGGTGCTGCCGGCAGTTGCCGCCATGAATCGTTCCGCTGCCGCCTGACGTCGTGCACCACTCTGGCGCCCCTCGATCGAGACGCACCGATTCTGGGCGTCAAGCTGCGCGCAATCGACGCAACAGCACCCATCGGTTCCCCAATCCGGCCACGACATCACCCCAATGGGCTGGCACGGGAACTGCTATCCACCCCAGGACGCCCTTGCGAGCACGGTGGACCGAGCAACGATGGCTATCGCACGGCGGTTTACCGCCATGAAGACCGGAACCCTGATCTTCACCGACCTCGACGGCACCCTGCTCGACGAGGACTATCACTTCGCTGCCGCCAGCGCTGCCCTTGCGGCCATTCGCGAACGGGGCATTCCCCTGATACTCACCTCGAGCAAGACGCTGGCGGAAATGCGCCTGCTGCGCCGAGCCATGAATCTGATCCACCCGATCATCTTCGAGAACGGTGCTGGCGTCGCGCTGCCCGAAGGCTACTTCCGCAACGATCCGAACATCACACCGAGCACGCCGCTGCAGGTGGAGCACTTTGGCCCCACTTATAGCGAGATTCGCAGCACCTTAGAGCACATTCGGTCGCAGCGTGGCTTCCCATTCCGGGGCTTCGGCGACATGAGCGCAAAAGAAGTCGCGGCCCTCACCGGCCTCGACGAGATGGCCGCCCAGCGTGCGCGCCAACGCCAAGGCTCCGAGCCAGGCATCTGGGAGGGCTCGGAAGCCATTCGCCGGGACTTCATCGCCGAGCTGACCCGGGCCGGCCTGCGGGCCGTAAGCGGCGGCCGCTTTCTGCACATCATGCCCAAGGTCGACAAGGCCGAGGCCATGCGTGAACTGGTCGGTCGCTTCGCGGCCGCCCATCCCGAGACCCGCTACCGCGTGATTGCGGCCGGCGATAGCCCCAACGATGCCGATATGCTGCAACTCGCGGATGTGGCCGTCGTCATCCGCCGGCCCGACTCGAGCTGGATGCCGCTGAAGCGTCGCGATGGGGTCATCAAGAGCCCCGAGCCAGGACCGGCGGGCTGGCAGCAATGCATCCAGGCCCTGTTGAAAGAAGAGGAATGAATCCATGAGCGACTTCTTTCAGAACGGC
>SLTB01000032.1 GCA_007130155.1 Pseudomonadales bacterium | reverse complement strand
GAGGGTGTCGCAAAAGGTTGGCAAGACTCCGTGGGAGCGGCTTCAGCCGCGAATGGACTGCCAGAAATCAATGACTTGCGGGGTCATTCGCGGATCAATCCGCTCCCACAGGGGCGCCACGCTGAGTTTTGCGACACCCTCTTCAGCCGCGAAGCCATTTCGCGGACAAGTCCGCTCCCACAAAGCTTGGCGCGCCCGTGAGGGCGGCCCAATCAGGACGCAGCTCAGATCACGCCGCAGGCTTCGCCCGCGGCAGAGAGGTGCTCACCGCATCGCGGATGATGGACGCGAGGCTCTCCAGCAGCGCCTCCCGGGTGCTGGTGTTTCGCCAGACCAGACCGATCAGCCGATGGGGCGCCTCCGGCTCGAAGGGAATGTAACGGATCGTCTTGTCGGACTCGTCCATGGCCAGCTCAGGCATCAGGGTGATCCCCACGTTGGCCGAGACCATGTGCCGCAACGTCTCGATGCTGGTGGCCGAGAAGTTGGTGTTCTCCACGGCATGGGCCTGCTTGCAGACTTCCAGAGCCTGATCGCGCAGGCAGTGGCCGTCCTCGAGCAGCAGCACCTCCGCCGATGCGAGATCCACCGAGCGCACCGAATTCAGGCCGCACAGCTCATGCTTCGGCGAAACGGCCAGATAAAAAGGTTCGGCATACAGAAGCTCTGAACGCACGTTGTCCTCGTCCAGCGGCAGCGCCAGGATCACCGCATCCAGACGCCCTTCCCGAAGGGACTCGGACACCACCGCCGTCTGGGCTTCCACCAGCTGAATCTGTAACTCCGGCAAAGCCTCGCGGATGGGCGGCAGAATCTTCGACAACAGGTAGGGCGCCACCGTGGGGATGATACCCAGGCGAAATTCACCACCGAAGGGATCCCGCGCTTCCCGCGCCAGCTTCACCAGCTGATCACTGTCGCGCAGCACCATGCGGGCCTGAGCCACCACCTTCTCACCAATGGGCGTGAGCAGCACCTGCCGGTTGTTGCGCTCGATGAGCGTGACGCCGAGGAACTCCTCGAGCTTGCGCAACTGAGTGGACAGCGTCGGTTGGGAGACGTGGCAGGATTCGGCAGCACGCCCGAAATGGCGCAGCTCCGCCACGGCCACCAGATACTTCAGATCACGCAGGTTCAAGCGAATACTCCTGTGGGCCCGCCGGGTTCGACGAGGACCTTACAATGGCCTGCGGGTTGCGCAAGGGCGGCAAAGGCATCGGGCACCTCGGCAATGTCCACCGCCGCGCTGATGAGCGGCGCCACAGGCAACTCACCCTCAGCAATGTGGCGCAGCGTGCGCGTGAATTCCTCCACGCTGTAGGCCAGGACGAACTGCAGGCTGAGCTCGCGGGTGATGCCGAGCATGGGACGAATCGTATCGGCCTGCATGCAGACGCCCACCACCACCACGCGGCAACCATGGCGCGCACCGGCCATCATCTGATCGAGTACGCCGGGAATGCCGACGCACTCGAAGAACACGCCAGGGCGCAGTTCCCGTTCACCCGAAAGTGGATTGACGGGCACCTGCTCACCGCCGGCGGTGACGGCAGCCAGCTCCTGCCAGCTGCTGTAGGGCGAACGCTCGGCCGGATCGATGACCGCGTCGGCCCCGAGTTCCTCGGCCAGCCGACGCCGTGCCGGTGAATAGTCGGCGGCAACGATGGGCCGCACTCCTGCCAGTCGCAATGCGGCGATGACTGCCAGTCCTACCGGCCCGCAGCCGATCACCAGGGCCACGTCATCGGCGGTGAGACGCGCCATGGCCACCGCATGCACACCGACGGCCATGGGCTCCGTAAGGGCTGCGTGGTGGGCGGACAACCCATTGGGCACCGGCAGCAGCAGATCCTCCGACAGCAGCATGCGCTCAGCGTAACCACCGGGCAGGACATGGGAGTAGCCGATGTTTTCGCGCCGGCCGACGTGCTGGGTCCAGGGCACGGAACACACTCGGGTACCGGCAGGGAGTAGCTTGGAGGTGCCGGGTCCGTGATCGAGAATCTCTGCTGCGAACTCGTGCCCCATCACCACATCGCGGGAGAAATCCAGCCCGAACAGGCTCTCGGTGCCGCTGCTGAAACCTCGCGCATGCTGTGCCACGTGGAGATCGGACCCGCAGATGCCGCAGGCACGGGTGGCCACCAGCACCTCTCCGGGCCCGGGTTCCGGCTCGGGGACATCGGCCACCATCATTTGACCCTGGCGAAGAATGGCTGCGCGCATGCTCACCTCCCAGCTCTTCGTCGCAGTCTACCACCCTGTCCCATGCCTAGCGGACGTGGACAGTGGGCCATCGCGCGCAGTGCGCGCTCCCACAAGGGTTACTGCTCGAAGGGTGATCTGGGAGCCCGCAGCGCGGGCGATGAATCAGTGCAGCGCCTTTCGGCGCTGATCGTCCCCATTGGGGGCTCCCACGAGGCCATACGGCGACCCCATCACCCCTCCCGCCGCGCTAAACTCGTGCGCTCGCCGCAGGAGTTCGATATGCCAGTCACGGTTTACGACCATCCCCTGTCCCCCTACGCCCAGAAGGTGAAGATCGCCCTCACAGAGAAGGGCGTCGCATTCGACGCCCCGCTACCCGAGGCCCTGGGCAGCGGCCAGGTCGCAGCCGCCTTTCACGCCGCCAGCCCCCGTGGTGAAGTGCCGGCACTGCTCGACGGCGACGTGGCCATATTCGATTCCACGGTGATCCTCGAGTACATCGAGGACCGCTGGCCCGAGCCAGCCTTGATGCCGGAAACGCCCGCTCAACGCGCACGGGTGCGGATGATAGAGGACGTCATGGACACCCACTATGAGGCCATCAACTGGGGGCTGGCCGAACTCGTCCACTTCGGCCGCGGCGAGGGCGAACTGGCTGATCATTTGCGCGCGCGTGCCGGACAGCAGGCCCATCAATGGCAGGCTTGGCTGACCACGCAGCTTGGCTCAGCGCCGTGGTTCAATGGCGGCAGCTTCGGTTGGGGCGACCTTGCCGTCATCCCCTATATCAATGGTTCGGTCGGCTTCGACCTTGGCCCTGAGCCAGGCACGGCCCTGCACGACTGGCAGCAGCGGGCCAATGCCAGACCCAGCGTCGCAGCCGCCAATGCCGCCGCAACCACGATGGCCATGGGCCGCTCCGAAGCGGCCCGCGCCGGCATGCAGGCGGTCCGGACCATGCTCGAGCGCGGTGAGTTCAAGCGCGAGTACCGGGATCACCGCCTCGAGTGGATGATCAAGTCCGGTGGCATTGACGTCGTCCTCGACGGTCTGGCCCGGGACAACATTCGTTTCACGCCTGAATTCCCATCCTGACAACACTCGAGGCGGCGCATCGTGACTGACCTGCCTGCCACCATCCTCTGGCGCGACCCGGGCCTGCTGCTTCTCGACAAGCCTTCCGGGCTGCCTGTGCTGGCAGATCGCAGCGGCATCCCCTGCCTGTGGGATGCCCTGACGGCCTACCTCGCGGAGGACGGGTTGCGCCCATTGGCCGTGCATCGCATCGACAAGGGGACCTCAGGTCTGCTGATGGTGGCGCTTGAGCCTCGCACTCAGCGCGCACTGAGCAGAGCTTTCGAGGAGGGGCTCGTGGGCAAGTGGTACGCCGCCATCAGTCATGGCCTGCTGCCCTGCGGCAGCCTGGATATCGACCTGCCCTTGGCACCCGGACGCAAGAGCCGATGGCGCATTGCCGGACCCCGGGAAGCCATCGGACTCGATGTTGCCGCCAGCCCGAAACGCTATCGATTGGAGGTTGAGGTCAACGATCCACAGGCCAAGGCTGCGAGGACCCGAATCCGCAAAGTGTCCCAGAATGATCGCCACAGCCTGTTCAGCATCCGACTGCACACCGGCCGCACCCACCAGATCCGCGTTCACCTCTCCTGGCTCGGCGCCCCTCTGCTCGGCGACCACCTCTACGGCAGGCCCGGTGACCCCGATCAGTCCGCAGCGCGACTCGCCCTGCACTGCCACCGCCTGCAATGGCCGGATCTGGGTGACGGCGTCGACCGCCCGCGCACGTTCAGATCGCCCCTGCCCTCAGACTTCCGAGCACTGCTTCCTGCGTGAGCCCGAGTCCGCCTGGGAGGGACAAAGCCCACAACCGAGCATCCGCGCCGGGGGCGGGCGATGCGCCATTGTGGGAGCCCGAAGTACGGGCGATTCGGATGGCGTCAGCGAAGCTTCACATCCATCGCGCGCATTGCGCGCTCCCACAGATCACCCCCCAAGGCCTGGGTGAACCCGCCAGAGCTTGCGCCATACCCGTGCGAGCCCGCAGTGCGGGAGACGCAATCCACTCCGAGCGGCATGCACTGATGCGCTTCAGAACTTCGGCGGTGGCGATTCATCGGGCATGCGCCAGTCGCCCCGCGGCGACAGACTCACGCTGCCCACCTTGGGGCCGGGCGGCAGCGTGCTGCGCTTGAACTGCTGGCCGTGGAAACGCCGCAGGAAGTCGGTGAGCCAGCGATCGATGGTCGCGCTGTCGTAGCGACCCTGGAACGCGCGGGCTGCCAGCCAACGGATCTTCGTGGGCGTGCTGCCATGGCGAACATAGTGATAAAGAAAAAAATCGTGCAATTCGTAAGGCCCCACCAGGGTCTCGGTGTGCTGCGCGACTTCGTCCTCACTACGACCCGGCACCAGCTCCGGCGAGATCGGTGTGGCCAGCACGTCGTTGAGAACGGCGGCGAAGGCCTCATCAGCCCGATGACGGGCATACCAACGCACCAGATACCCGATCAGCGTCTTCGGGACGCTGGCGTTGACATTGTAACTGGCCATGTGATCGCCATTGAATGTACACCAGCCCAATGCCAGCTCAGACAGATCACCCGTGCCCACAACAAGCCCGCCGTGCTTGTTGGCAAGATTGAACAGCAGCTGGGTCCGTTCCCGCGCCTGTGCATTCTCGAAGGTGACGTCATGCACTTTGGGATCATGATCAAGATCAGCCAGATGCTGGGCCACCGCCGCATGGATGGGGACCTCCAAAAGCTGAACTCCGGCACAGGCGGCAAGCGCGCGGGCCGACGCCAGGGTCCGCTCCCCCGTGGCCGGTCCAGGCATGGTTACCGCAATCAGATCCTTCGCCGGCCGCTCCAGTGCCGCCAAGGCGTCCAGCGCCACCAGAAAGGCCAGGGTGGAATCGAGGCCGCCGGAAAGGCCGATGACCAGTTTCGGTTCGCCTACGGATAGCATGCGTCGAGCCAACCCGGTGGTCTGGATGGCCAGGATCTCCTGCGCCCGAGCCAGGAAATCCGCCTCGTCATCGGGGACGAAAGGGTGGGACGCCACTTCGCGAAGCGAATCGCTGAGCGGGAGACCATGCCCCGCCGCCACGCTGACGTAGGGTTCTGGACGGCGTGATGCACGGAAGGTGCTGTTGCGCTGCCGCTCGTGGCGCAGGTGATCGAGGTCGAAGTCCACCAGCACTTCGCTGCCGCAAAGGCTGAAGCGCTCACCCTCGCCGAGCACAATGCCGTTCTCTGCCGCCAGCAGATGGCCGCCAAAAACCAGATCCTTGGTGGATTCACCCGGCCCGGCGGAGGCATAGAGGTAGCCGCATATCCGCTGGGCGCTGGTCATGCGCACCAGATCCCGGCGATAGTCGGCCTTGGCCACGAGTTCGTTGCTCGCGGAAGGATTGAGAATCAGATCCGCACCTGCCAGCGCGTGGCGAGCCCCGGGTGGATCCGGCGCCCAGAGGTCCTCGCAGATCTCCAGCGCCATGCGGGCGCGGCCGACTCTGAACAATTGCCGGGCCGAAAGGCGAAAGTCACCCAGTTCAGAGTCGTGGACATCGAGTTCGACACCATCACCATCGGTGAACCAGCGTCGGTCGTAGAACTCGCCATAGTTGGGCAGGTGAGACTTGGGCACTGCGCCGCAGATGCGACCTTCAGCCAACACCAGCGCAGCATTGAACAACCGTCCATCGGCCACGGCCAGCGGAGCCCCCACGACCACCGTGGTACCGCCCTCTGCGGTGGCTGCCACCAGTCGTGCCAGCGCAGCGCGAGTCGTCTGCTGCAGCGATGCCGAGAAGAACAGATCCTCGCAGGTGAAACCAGTGAGGGCCAATTCCGGCAGCAGCAGCAGCGATGCAGTCGCCGCGCGGGCCCGATCCAGCACTTCCAGGAGTGCTTGAACATTGCCTTCCGGATCGCCGGGGCACAGCCAGGGAGCAGCCGCCATGACGCGCAGGTAGCCGAAGCGACGAAGATCATCTGTCATGGTTACCTTCCGGAAACGCCAGGCAGTGGATACTTGGATGACTATTGTAACGGCCCATGGGAGCAGGATGTGGCTACAATGACCGCGGCTGAATGCTTTGGATACCGCAGCGCGAGGCGGCGACATGATCAGACTGACCCATCGCATCACCGTTCCCGACGCCGCGATCAGCGTGCAGTTCGTCCGCAGTTCCGGTCCCGGTGGTCAGAACGTCAACAAACTGGCCACCGCTGCCCAACTGAGATTCGACCTCGATGTTGCTGGACTACCCGCTGATGTGCGCGCACGCCTCGAACGCCTTGCCGGCCGACGCCTCACCCTCGAAGGCGAAATCCTCATCGAGGCCCAGCGCTTTCGCACCCAGGAGCGCAATCGGGAAGACGCCTTGGCACGCTTGTCAGCACTGGTGGAGCGCGCATCGGTACCCCCGAAGCCACGGGTTCCGACGCGCCCCACCAAGGCGGCCAAAAAGCGCCGAACGGACACCAAGGTCCGTCATGGTGCGAAGAAACGCCTGCGCGGCAGCAGCTCCGTCCGCGATGACTGACTGAGCGCATCAGTTCGGAAGCGAACGCTCCACCATGTGGCCGATGGCATCGCGCAGTTCGTCGTCACTGCACTGCCTGCACATGCCGCGCGGCGGCATTCCCGGCATGCCATCGATGGTGTGCCGCAGCATGACATCCATACCCTGGGCCACTCGTGATTCCCAGGCGGAGGCCTGCCCCACTCGCGGCGCACCCGCAGCTCCCGATGCATGGCAGGAGAAGCAGAAGCGGCGGTAGGTGAGCTCGCCGGGCACCTCCACTGCCGCGTCAGCCGTGGTGGCCGACGGGCCTCCGCCCTCGCCGCCACCACAGGCGACGACAGCGCATGCCGCAACGAGCAGGAGCCCACCTTTGCGGATCAACAAACACAGATCCTTCACTGTTTCCGTTCCTCACAACCATGCCATGACGCCCGAAGAAGTGTGTCAGCCGTCGCTTTGCTCGCGGAAACGACGGACCTGCTCGTTGAAGTTGTCGGCCACCTCCTGCATCGTTTCCACGGAAGCGTTGTAGGTGGTGACGATCTCAGTTTGCATCTCGTCCGTGATGCTCGCGCCCAGCTCCGCCTCCCGCGCTTCGAGACAGGCCAGGTAATCCTGGCTCTTTGCGACGAAGTTACGCACTTCGCCACTGGCTTCGGCCAGAGCCTCCTCCGAAGCCACCGACCCATCCGGAACCACCGGCGGCGCACCTGGCGGCTCGCAATCGCCCAGGGTGGCGTTAGCGCCGAGTGCACCAAAGAGCAGCAGACTGCCCAAGAAACTGTTTCGTCCCATCATTGTCTTTCTCCCAGGTTGAGTCTGGCGAGGAGTCGCGCCGGGCAGGCGCACCCGGCTACGATCTCCCCTCACCATCGATGTGGAAGTGGTCGGCATCCATCCAGGCCGGGAAGCTCGAACGGTAGGCGCCGAGCGCAGGACCATCGAGTTCGACCTGAAGCACCTGATGCACTTCGCCAGCTTCCACAAGACTGCGTCCCAACGGATCCCAACAGCCGCTGCCGCCCGCGTAAGGCACACCGTTGCCGTCGAGTCCGATGCGATTCACGCCCGCAACGTAACACTGATTCTCAATGGCCCGCGCTCTCAGGAGCGCCAGCCACTGCGACGTCCGCGGGGCCGGCCAGTTCGCCACGTACAGCAGTACATCGTAGTCGCTGCGGTTGCGGCTGAAGACCGGAAAGCGTAAGTCGTAACATACCTGCGGAAAGATCCGCCAATCACGCCAGGTCAACACGCGCCGCTGCTGCCCCGCCGCATAGTAGGCCTGCTCGTTCGCCATCCGGAACAGATGGCGCTTGTCGTAGTGTTCCACCACGCCGTCCGGCCGCGCCCAGATGAAACGGTTATGGCAGGCCTCCTGGTCGGCAATCACCAAGCTGCCGCAGACCACTGCTTCGAGTCGCGCTGCATGCTCCAGCATCCAAGTCACGGTGGGACCGTTCATGGGCTCGGCCTGTTCTCTGGCAGCCATGGTGAATCCGGTCGAGAACATCTCGCAGAGCACCACCACATCTCCCGGCATGGCCAGCTGGGCGAACCGCGCATCGTAAGCCCGCCGGTTGGCAGGCGGGTCGTGCCAGACCGTGTCGGCCTGGATCAGCGTCAAGGTCAAATCGCGCACAGGAGCTCCGCAGCCCGCTCGAGGGTGGCATCGTCCTTGGCAAAGCAGAAACGCAGCACCCGATCCACTGGTGGCGCCTGATAGAACACCGACACCGGAATCGACGCAATGCCGTGCTCTATCGTCAAGCGCCGCGCCAACTCCACGTCGGGCTCTTCGTTTATGGCAGCGTAGTTCAGCAGCTGAAAATAGGTACCGGCAGCCGGTTCGAAAGTGAAGCGGGAACCCGCCAAAAGTTCGCAGAACCGGTCGCGCTTTTGCTGATAGAAGTCCGGCAGTTGCAGATGATGTTCAGGATGGTCGGCCAGGAAGTCCGCCAGGGCAAGCTGCACCGGAGTGATCGATGCGAAGGTCACATACTGGTGCACCTTGCGGAACTCAGCGGACAGCGCCGCCGGCGCGACGCAGTAACCGATCTTCCAGCCGGTGACATGATAAGTCTTACCGAAAGACGACACCACGAAGGCCCGCTCGGCAAGCGCGGGGCGTCGTAACAGGCTCTGGTGCTCGGCACCATCGAAGATGATGTGCTCGTAGACTTCATCCGACAGCAGCAGGGTGTCCCGATCCGCAAGCAGGCTCTCGAGGGCATCGAGGTCGTCTGCGGTCAGCACGCTTCCGGTGGGGTTATGAGGACTGTTGACGACGATCAGCCGGGTACGGTCATTGAGTGCGTCGGCCACAGCATTCCAGTCCGGCCGATAGGCCGGAGCCGGCATGGCCAACCGAACGCAGCGACCACCGGCGAGTTCCACCGCCGGCTCATAGGAATCGTAGGCCGGATCGAAGACGATCACTTCGTCACCCGGACGCACCACGGCCTGGATCGCACAGAACAGAGCCTCGGTGCCACCAGAGGTGACGGTCACCTCAGTCTCCGCATCCGTCACCCGGCCGTAAAGCGAGGCCACCTTGCCGGCGATGGCCTGACGCAAGGACGGCACGCCAGTCATGGGCGCGTACTGATTATGCCCCCGGTCCAGGTAGTGGCTGACCCGCTCACGCAGGGCCTTCGGACCATCAAAGTCCGGAAAGCCCTGGGAGAGGTTCAGCGCGCCATGCTCGGCAGCGAGGCCGGACATCACCGTGAAGATGGTGGTGCCGACCCGGGGCAGTTTGCTGGCTGGCAGCACCGGGCTGCGTCGCGTATTCATGTCCGGAAAGCGTCCGTTCAGGCTTCCGGAGAACAGCGTAGCAGCAGTTTGCCTGTGTTGGCGCCGTCGAACAGCCGGTTCACCGCTTCCACCGCATTCTCGAGACCATCGACGATATCGGTCCGGTAGTGGATCTTGCCCTCGGCCAACCAGCCGGCCATCTCGGCTATACCCTGCGGAAATTGCGGGAAATAGTCGATAATGATGAAGCCCTTGATCAATACCCGGTTCATCAGCACCTGCTGATAATTCTGCGGGCCCTGCACACCGGTATGGCCGTCGAAATCATTGTAGTGGGCAATCAGTCCGCACAGCGGCACCCGGGCGTGGAGGTTGAGCTTCTTGAATACCGCATCCGTGATCACACCGCCGGTATTCTCGAAGTAGACGTCGATACCGTCCGGACAGGCTGCCGCCAGCGCCGCATCGAGATCGTCAGACTTGTAGTTGATGGCCGCATCAAAGCCAAGATCCTCGATGAGATGCCGGCACTTGTCGGCAGACCCGGCGATGCCAACGGCCCGGCAGCCCTTGATCTTGGCGATCTGGCCGACGATGGAACCCACTGCACCCGCTGCAGCGGAGACCACCACGGTCTCACCGGGCTTCGGCTTGCCAATGTCGAGCAGGCCGAAGTAGGCCGTCATGCCGGTGGCCCCGAGCACGCTCATATAGGCATCCAGCGGCACACCCGCTGCGGTGGGCATCTTGGTCAGCCCTTCCCCGCCCTCAGCAAGATAATGGGACTGCCAGCCCCAGATGCCCTGCACCACGTCACCAGGAGCGAAGTCATCGTGGCCGCTGGCCTCTACAATGCCGAGGGTTCCGCCGCGCATCACCTCACCAAGCACCACCGGCGGCATGTACTGATCCATGTCGCTGGCCCAGATGCGGTTGGTGGGGTCCAGGGAGAGGTACACCGTCCGCACCAGCACCTGACCAGGACCGGGTTCCGGCAGCCGGCTCTCCACCCAGTCATAGTCGTCACGGCTGATCCGGCCCTGGGGACGGCGCTTTAAGACCCAGGCGTGGCTCACGGTCTCTGGCATGTAAAATCCTCGCTGTCGCAGTGTCTCGTCCGGAAGTGGACCCCTGGCAAGCTTAGCTGCTTTGGGAGCGACGGGCATCCGACTCAGGCTCCCCAAACCATCAATACATATCGATGAATCCTTGCCGGTCCAGGCCATGGCTGGGATAATGCTTTTTCAGGAACCCGGACCTCGTTCATGCCGCGCACCTTGCCCCTGCCTCACGCCGACCTCGTTGCGGACCCGGAACTGCTGGCGGTTCTGCGGGCCTGTGCAGACCCCGTTCGCCTCAGCATCCTGCGGCTGCTGGCCGAGGATGCCTTCGGCGTCCAGGAGCTCTGCCGCATGCTGGAACTGGGCCAGCCCAACCTCAGTCACCACCTGAAGCTGTTGAGCGAAGCCGGACTGGTCCAGGCCCACCGCGATGGCACCCAAACCTTCTACCGCCGCACCCTGGTGGCCGCCGACAAGCCCGAGGCTGTGGTCCAGCACTGCCTTCTCGCCGTCCTCGACGCCGACGCCCTGCCCGCAGCGCTGGAAGGTCGGCGCAGCGACGTATTCGAGGCCCGGGCTGAGCGCAGCCGAGCCTTCTTCGCTCGTCATGCCGATGCCTTCGACCGCAACCGGGACCTGATCGCGTCACCCGGGCACTATCTTCCGGTTCTCGCCAACCTGCTCCCGAAGCACGCTGAACGTGCCCTGGAGATCGGACCCGGACCCGGCGAGTTCCTTCCAGAACTCGCGCAGCGATGCTCCGAAGTCGTGGCGCTGGACTCGTCGCCCGGCATGCTAGAGCGCGCGCGTAAGCGGTGCCAGGATGCCGGCCTGACGCGGGTGACGCTGATCAGCGGCGAGCTCCCTGACAGCCCAAGCCGCGATGGGCTTGCGGACGCCCATCTTACGCCAGGCTTCGATGCGGTGATCTGCGCCATGGTGCTGCACCATGCGCCGGACCCTGCAGCAATGCTGGCCCGCTGCAGCCATTGGCTGCGCCCGGGCGGCGCCCTGCTCATCGCAGAGCTGTGCCCCCACACCCAGGATTGGGTCGCCGACGCCTGCGGTGACGTCTGGCGCGGCTTCGATCCCGACCAGCTCAGCCGCTGGGCAGCGGATGCTGGCCTGACGGATGATGCCCGCCAGTTTCTGGCCCAGCGCAACGGCTTTCGCATCCAATTGCGACGCTTCATTGCCAACCCCACTGCCTGACGGCACTCCAGGAGAAGAGCACCATGAGTACACCCGACTACAAGGTCGCCGACATCAACCTGGCGGACTTCGGCCGCCGCGAGATCGAGATGGCCGAAGCCGAGATGCCGGCCCTGATGACCCTGCGTCGACGCTATGCCCCTGAACAGCCACTGGCTGGCGCGCGCATCATCGGCTGCATTCACATGACCGTGCAGACCGCGGTGCTGATTGAAACCCTGGTGGAGCTCGGTGCCGAAGTGCGCTGGTCTTCCTGCAACATCTTCTCGACCCAGGACCATGCCGCCGCCGCCATGGCCGCGGCAGGCATCCCTGTCTTCGCCTGGAAGGGCGAGACCGAAGAGGAGTACATGTGGTGCATCGAGCAGACCATTCTCAAGGATGGCCAGCCCTGGCACGCCAATCTTCTGCTCGATGACGGCGGCGACCTGACCGTGCACATCCACGAGAAGTATCCGGACATGCTCGAGGCCATCCACGGCGTCAGCGAAGAGACGACCACGGGCGTGCATCGGCTCTACGAGATGATCACCGAGGGCAAGCTGAAGATTCCGGCCATCAACGTCAACGACGCGGTAACCAAGTCCAAGAATGACAACCGCTACGGTTGTCGTCACAGTCTCAACGATGCCATCAAGCGCGGTACCGACATGCTGCTGATGGGCAAAAAGGCCCTGGTGATCGGCTATGGCGACGTGGGCAAGGGCTCCGCCCAATCCCTGCGCGCAGAGAACATGATCGTGAAGGTCACCGAAATCGATCCCATCTGCGCCATGCAGGCCTGCATGGACGGCCACGAAGTGGTCTCTGCGTACAAGCAGGGCCGAAACACCGGCAAGGCCGAAGACATCGACACCGCACTTCTGGCCAACACCGACCTCATTGTCACCTGCACCGGCAACAGCAACGTCTGCGATGCCAACATGCTCGCGTCCGTCAAGGCTGGTGCGGTGATCTGCAACATCGGACACTTCGACAACGAAATCGATACGGCTTTTATGCGCAAGCACTGGCGCTGGGAAGAAGTGAAGCCCCAGGTGCACCGGATCTTCCGCAGCGACGATCCCGCTGACTTCATCATCCTGCTCTCCGAAGGCCGCCTGGTGAACCTCGGTAACGCCATGGGTCATCCGTCGCGCGTCATGGACGGCTCCTTTGCCAACCAGGTGCTGGCCCAGATTCATCTCTATGAGAGCAAATGGGCCGAGCAGGACCGGAACCAGCGTCCGCCGATATCCGTAGAGATCCTGCCCAAGCACCTCGACGAGGAAGTGGCACGCTACATGGTGCAGGGGTTTGGCGGCGTACTGACGCAACTCACGGACAGCCAGGCCAAGTACATCCACGTACCGAAGGAAGGCCCCTTCAAGCAGGAGAGCTACAAGTACTGAGTGCAGGAAGGACTCTGAACCTTCTGTGGGAGCATTCCGCCTGGGGCGGAGTGCGTCGCACGAAGGGGCCCCGCTGTGGGGCGAGCCAGGGATGGCTCGCAACAGCACGCAGTGCGCGCGAGGGACAGCACTTGATCCGACGCTGGCGACAGCAGCTTGGATGGCGCGGTCGTCGATCGGGCGCGCAGGCGTACTCGACAGTACGTCGACCGATTCGCCTGGAGCGAATCGGGTCGCACGCAGTGCGCCCGCAGGGTGCGCACCATGGATGGTGCGCAACAGCGCAACCGCACCGGCGGACCGGCAGGATGTGCCGGTATATCCGTGTCCGCAGCCGTGAACCGGTGAGCTATGCGGGCTAGGCAGCCAGTTCCCGGGCGCGGAGGATGGTCTGCTGCAGCAGCCGGGCATCGATGGCTGCGCGATGTCGGATCTCACCCGCCTCGGCCTCCACTTGGGCCCGCGCCTCCTGCCATACCTGCAACTGCGCCTCGGTGAGCAGGCTGCGAATGGTGTCGATGCGAAAGTGCTGGCTGAAGCCGGCGGCGTCAAACAGTCTGCCGACCCAGGAGGTATCGAAACTCCAGGCATCGCTGAACACACGATTGCCAGCCAGGCGGGCGTTGAGCATGGCCGCGACCTCAAAGATGGGTCTTCCCTCCCGCTGCAGCATTTCCCGGCTGATGCCATGCACGGCTTCGGCTGCCAAATCCCAGTGGGTCCAGTCCGGAGCCGGCAGGATCAGAAACGCCTCGGTCTGCTGATCCGGGAACGCCAAGCCGACTTCGATGGGATAACTTCCGCGACCGAATCCCGAAGCCTCCACGTCGATGGTGATCGGAATGTCTGCCATGCGTACTGCCGGAATCATGTGCGCCTTCCCAAGTCATGGCAGCAGGGCCGGCCAGGACTTTGTTCGATGATCGAAGTAGGATTCAGAGCTCGATGATGAGCCGATAGAACTGCTCCGCCAGGACCGGATCATGCGTCCGCAGGCGCAGATAGGTGGGGAGATGATGCCGTTCGCCGAGTCAACCCCTTCTGCATGGGCGACGGTCGCATGCAAGAAGCTGGAGGTGGATCTTAAGGCTCAATGCCGCGCCAAGTCATGCCTGCGTCACACTGTGTGAGGTATCGCTGAGCGCCATCACCTGCTCATTAATGACCAAAAGCAGAGCAAGGATCCTTGGGATCATGCTCTGCTTCCCCAGACAAGACTTCACGCGCCCTCAGTGGAAACTTTCGACCTTACCGTCATCATTGACGGGTGCCGTGGACGCCGCTTCGCCGTCATCGCCAGCCTTGCGGGCGTCCTTGAGTTGCATCAGCCGCTCGATCTGGGCCAGCGATCCAAGGTGGGCATAAATGGCAGGCAAGTAGCGACGATCACGCATTTCCAGGAAACGCTCGTCGGACACGTTATAGAGACGCTCTTCATTGACGACATAGCAGCCGGAAATGTTGCGAGTCTGATCCGCATAACGGACACGCATGTTCAGCGGAGTAAACATGTTGTGCTCAGTCAGATACTTGCTGAAGGCTGAGGTGAACGCGTCCATCTGCTGCAGCTCGCCGAGGTAGCGCCGCACGTTCTCCAGAGCCTCCGCCGGCTCACCGTCTTCGTTGAACAGCGCCACGCCCTCATCGTCGTTCACCAACGGGCTGTCTTCATCGATGCAGACCGTGAACTGGCCCTCCTGTCCCGTGCTGGCCAGCGCGAAAGGATAACGGCGGATGATGGCGGGTATGTACGAGCCCTGCCACTTACCGCCCGCGTCAACGAACAGGTTCTCGCCAGAATCCAAGCCAAACAACGCGACGGGACGAAACTCGTCTTTTTCCTTGTCCTCGAGGAATACGACCGGATAGATCGCGGCAGCACGCACGAACTCGTGCACCATCACTGAGGCAATGTGGAAGTCCGAGGCGAACCCGAAGCCGTCGATCTGCTTGATCTTCTTGCCAGCGTGCCGCTCTTTATTGACAGGCACCAGACTCTTGAACATTCAGTTTCTCCTGGATTGCAACCACAGTCAGGGCACAACGACTGCGGCGACACATGCCGTGTACCCAATCGCACGGCGGCATCATACGGCTAGAGTCCTTCAGAAATCCAACCACCGCCAAGCTGTCAAAGAATCCGACCAGGGGCAGCCGGGCATGACTGGTCTGGGTGCTGTACAGGTCAAAGATGTGGCCTTTCCGGCTGCTGGCTGTTGATAGTCGAACGCAGCGATAAGGCACCCTTCGTCAACGACAACCCTTCAACAATCTGCCAAGTCCGCTTGTTTCTACTCAGACCCCGTCCAACAAAGGGCCGGATTCAGATGCCGTGGTAAGATTCTGACTGCCATCATCGATCATCCATGGAGCAAACCGGCAATGCCTCCCTCTGCTCTGGCAAGCCCGAACGTTGCCCGCTTCAAGCAGCTTGCCGAGGAGCTTGGCGCCATCGCGCGGTTGTTCGGGACCCGCGGCTGGACGCCGGCCACCAGCAGCAATTTCTCCGTCCGTCTGGACGCGGATCACTGCGCCGTGACGATTTCCGGGCGCGACAAGACCCGGCTCACCGCCGACGATCTGCTGGTGGTCAATCTGGCCGGCGAAGCCCTGGACGCCCCACCCGGTGCGCGCCCGTCCGCAGAGACAGGTCTGCACCTGGCCTTGTATCGTCGCGACCCTGATATCGGTGCTGTGCTGCATACCCATGCCCCCAGCGCCGTCCTGACCACGCGACGAATGCCGGATGCAGAGAACGTCCGGCTTCAGGGCTACGAGTTGCTCAAGGCCTTTGCCGGCGTCACCAGCCACGAGAGCACGCTGGACGTCCCCATCATCTCCAACAGCCAGGACATCGCCGCCTTGGCTGCAGCCGCCGATGGACGGCTGGACGCTCACGAGGGCATCTGCTGGAGCTACCTGATCCGCGATCATGGTGTGTACGCCTGGGGCCCTGATCTGGGTAGCAGCTTGCGTCACCTGGAAGCCCTGGATTACCTCCTCGGCATCGAACTCGAACTGGCCCGGCTTAATCCCCGCGCCTGAACCAAACCCAACGGAGACCATTCATGACCCGCCTGCGCATCTTCGCCGAAGAGACTCCCGACCAGCCCCTGGCTACCCACACCGAGCCTGGGGCCGTGGCAGCGGGGCTCGCCCCCCTGGGCGTTCGCTTCGAACGCTGGCCCACCCACGCTGAGGTCCGCGCCGGAGACGAACAGGACAAGGTCCTGCGCGCCTATGAGGACGAAATTGCGCGCCTGATGAAGGCGGGCGGGTACCAATCGGCAGATGTCGTCAGCATGCACCCCGAACACCCGGACAAAACGACCATGCGCGGCAAGTTTCTCGCCGAGCATGCCCACGCCGAAGACGAGGTGCGCTTTTTCGTCGATGGCGCCGGCCTGTTCACGCTGCATGCCGACGGCAAGGTCTATGAGGTGCTATGCGAGCGTGGCGACCTGATCGGCGTACCCGCAGGCACCCGCCACTGGTTCGATATGGGCCCCAATCCGAGCTTCGTCGCCGTGCGCATCTTTACCAGCCCCGATGGTTGGGCGGCCGAGTTCACAGGCAGCGACATTGCCAGCCGCTTCCCGCGGCTCGAGAACTGAGCAGATGCCGAATGGCTCCGCACCCAGGATAAGCGCCGTGCTGGTGGATATCGAAGGCACCACCAGCTCCATCGCCTTCGTTCACGAGGTGCTGTTTCCCTACGCACGAAGGGCGCTGTCCGACTTCGTCCGCGAGCATGCCGGAGAACCCGCCGTGCAAGCCGAGATCGAGGCCGCGGCCGCCGAGGCCGACCTGGATGCCAGCGATCTGAACACCATCAGCACCACCCTCGTCGCCTGGATCGATGCCGACCGCAAGGCCACTCCCTTGAAGGCCCTGCAAGGCATGATCTGGGAGGATGGTTACCGCAGCGGCGCCTTTCGCGCCCACCTGTATCCGGACACGCTGCCAGCCCTGACCGCCTGGCACGCCGCGGGGCTACCGCTTTACATCTACTCTTCAGGCTCGATTCACGCCCAGAAGCTCTTCTTCGAGCACAGCGAAGCGGGAGATCTGCGCCACCTGTTCAGCGGCTACTTCGACACTACCAGCGGCGGCAAGCGGGAGGCTCGGTCCTACCAGAACATCGCCCGCGCCCTGGAGCTGCCGCCCGAGCGCATCCTGTTCCTGTCGGATGTCCCCGAGGAGCTGGATGCGGCCCGTGCCGCCGGCATTCAGACTATCTGGGTCATCCGCGAAGTCGAGGGCCGTTATCGCCTGGATGAAGGGGCGGACTCGCCGCATCCGGTGGTCGCCCGCCTCACCGACGCCAAGCTCGAGCGACTGGCCTGAGAAATTCCGATGCCATCGCCCCCAATGGGGCTCCCACGGGCGGGCTGCCACATGTGGACCCGCTCATGTAATCTGATCGCATTACCGCGACTCACTGGAGAGAGTGCATGCCACGCCTGAAGTTCGGGGCCTTCCTGGCACCCCACCACCCCATCGGCGAGCACCCTATGCTGCAGCTGCAGAGGGACCTGGATCTGGTGGAGCACCTCGATCGTCTGGGCTACGACGAGTTCTGGTGTGGCGAGCACCACTCCACTGGCTGGGAAACCATCGCTTCGCCGGAGATGTTTCTGGCCGCAGCCGGGCAGCGCAGCCACCGCATCATGCTCGGCACCGGCGTGATCTCACTGCCCTACCATCACCCGTTCAATGTCGCCCAGCGCATGGTTCAGCTCGATCACATGACGGGCGGCCGCGCCATCTTCGGCAGTGGCCCGGGCGCGCTGCCCTCCGATGCCTATACCCTCGGCATCGACCCCATGCTGCAACGGGACCGGCAGGACGAGGCCCTCGGCGTCATCAAGCGCCTGCTGCGCGGCGAGGAGCGCTTCAGCTACGAGTGTGAGTGGTTCACCTTGAAGGACGCTGCCCTGCAGCTGCTTCCATTACAGGAAGAGATGCCCATGGCCGTCGCGTCCATGATCAGCCCCTCCGGCATGACCCTGGCCGGCAAGCATGGCACCGGCATTCTCTCCATCGGCTCCATGTCCACCGCCGGGCTGCAGGCCCTGCCCACCCAATGGAGTTTTGCCGAGGAATCCGCCGCCAAACACGGCAACACGGTGGATCGCGACAACTGGCGCATTCTCATGAGCTGGCACATCGCCGAAACCCGCAAGGAAGCCCGGGAACAGGCCAAGCAGGGCCTTCTACGCTGGCACAACGAATACACCGTGGGCACGTTAATGCGCCCGGGGGTCGAAGCCTTCCCTGATGCGGACACCGCCGTAGATCAGCTCACAGCCGCGGGCGGCGCCGCTGTGGTGGGCACACCTGATGATCTGGTGAAGGCGATTCGGGAGATGCTGGAGGTGACCGGCGGTTTCGGCCGCGTGATCGGTTTCGTTCATGACTGGGCGAACCCTGAGAACACACGAAGCTCCTGGGATCTGGTAGCCCGCTACGTGGTTCCCGAGATCAACGGCTACCTAGAACGCTATCGCGAATCCCAACGCTACGTTATCGAGCACAGGGAAGTCTTCGATCGCGCGGGTGAAGCCGTAATGTCCAAGATCATGGAGAACGAGCGCGCGGCCAAGGCCATGCAAGAGGAAGCCACGGCCCAGTCGGCGATCCATTCCCACAACGCCCCGGACCTGCGCCGGGGCGGCAAGGGGTGACACAGCCCATTAACCCGGAAATCTCACCAGCCGGCCAGCGGCTGCGCTACAAGTGATTGATATTATGAATAAATATGACCTAATTGAACGGCCGCGACGAAAACACTCTGTTTCCGCCGCTGGCCTATCCCGAT
>SLTB01000022.1 GCA_007130155.1 Pseudomonadales bacterium | reverse complement strand
GCTGTCTTTCTCCCAGTACTGAGATGGATGTTCTGCGCCGCAGGAAGTGATCCCGGCCCACTTCGAGCCGGTTGCATACCGGGTCGGGTGCAGGCCCTCTTTAGCACTCCCTCGCGGGAGTGCTAATCATAGGGCGGACAACTTGGCAGTCAACCCCGAAGAGTGCCAGGAACCTGAATCCAGAGTTCCAAGCCCCCCCTTCCTCGACGCGCGGGCTGACTATGGAGGCGACCCAAGGGATTTCAAGGGCGCGGGTCGTCATTGCGTTCGAATTCACCCTCGATGACGCGACCCTGCCTGTCAGCGCGGAACTCCTCACTCCGGGCGCCAGGACCAGGGCCATAGCGGACGCTGGCCTGGGCATGCCAGACGCCACGCGCCATAAGGAAGTCAGCCATGCGCCTTCGGGTGGGCGGAATCAGACACGTGAAGCCGAGGATGTCGGTGATGAACCCGGGAGCCAAAAACATCGCCCCGCCCACCACCAGCACCAGACCCTCGACCATCTCCCGGGCGGGCAACTCACCAGCCTCGAGCCGGGCTCGAACGATGCGCAGCGTCGAGAAACCCTGGTGCCGCAATAGTGATATCCCCACTGCTGCAGTCAGGAACACCAGCCCCACAGTGGGCCAGGCACCCAGCCACTGCCCGACCCGGATCAGGACGTACAGCTCCAGCACAGGCATCATGACGAACAGCAGAAACAGATAGCGCAAGATGGACTCCGGATGACAGACGCGGACAGTGTAGCAGGCAACCCACCGGGCCTGGACGCCACGGAGGTCGACGCCCGGGGTCGCATTCACCTGGTGGTGGCGGCCATCCCTGCCGGCTTCGTCAGCACCTACGGCGACGTCGCCACCTTCGCCGGCCTGCCGCGACGAGCGCGGATGGTGGGGCGCGCACTGAGCCAGCTGACGGCAGGCAGTCGTCTGCCCTGGCATCGAGTGCTGCGCGCGGACGGCCGCATTGCGCCGCGCGGGGGCGGCGAGGACGAACAGCAACGACGGCTCGAAGCTGAAGGCATCCCCGTGCAAGGTCAGCGCGTGCATTTAAAACAGTATCGCTGGCAGCCTTGAGCGGACGACGAATGCATTGCAGCACCTCGCAGCGCTGATCGCCCCCAATGGGGCTCCCACGAAGTCTTGCCACAGCCTTGTGGGTGTCCGGTGCGGGCAACGATCTGATACAGCGCCCCCGACTGCCGTCACAGCAGATTCCAGCCCGGCATCTGAGGTACGCTGGCGCGCTTGCCGAGACTCTGAGACACAACCCCGTGACAGAACCATCGACCACTGCTGAGAGCCCGAGCCACCGCCAGAGCTGGCGCGAGGCCTTCGCCGTCTACCGCCACCCCCGGGTCGTCGGCATGGCGTTTTTGGGCTTCGCGGCGGGTTTACCTCTGCTACTCGTTGGCGGCACCTTCGGTGCCCTGCTGCGGGACCTGGGAATCACCCTCGCTGCCATAGGCTTCCTGAGCTGGGTCGGCATCGCCCACAGCATCAAGGTGCTCTGGGCGCCCATAGTCGATCGCCTGCCCTTGCCTGTGCTCACACCACTGCTGGGAAGGCGGCGCAGTTGGATCCTGCTGGCCCAGGTGGTGATCACCATCGGCCTGCTGGGCATGGCCTTCACCGATCCGCTCACCTCCCTCGGCCTGGTGGCTGTGTGGGCCATTCTCACAGCTTTCGGTTCCGCCACCCAGGATGTGGCCGTGGATGCCTACCGCATCGAGGCGGTCTCGAGAGACCGACAGGGGGCCATGGCAGCCACCTATGTGTTCGGCTATCGGGTTGCCATCCTCGCAGCCGGGGCCGGCGCCCTGCATATCGCCGCAGCCGTGGATTGGAGTACGGCCTACGCCGTGATGGGTTTGCTGATGGGTATCGGCATGGCCACCACACTGATCATCCGGGAGCCCGAAGTGGCCACCGACCGAAGCACCGAGGCGCTCGAGGAACGCGTGGTGGCCTATCTCGACCGCACCCAACACCAGGGTCTGCGCAGGAAGGCCACGGCCTGGTTCCTTGGCGCAGTGGTCTGCCCTTTCGCGGACTTTTTCACCCGCTTTGGCCCCGCTGCACTGTTGATCCTGCTGTTCATAAGCGTGTTCCGCTTGAGCGACATCTTCATGGGCGTGATGGCGAATCCCTTCTATCTGGACCTCGGTTTCAGTAAGGCCGAGATCGCCAACATCGCCGCAGCCTTTGGTCTGGCCATGACCCTTACCGGTGCGGCCATCGGCGGCGTTCTGGTCGCTCGCTTCGGCATTGCCACCATGCTCATTACCGCTGCCTTTCTGGCGCCCCTGACCAACCTGGCCTTTTCCTGGCTGGCCCTGATCGGTCCGGAAACCTATGGCCTCATTGTTGCCATTGTCGCCGACAACATCTCCGGAGGCATCGCCATCGCAGTATTCATCGCCTATCTGTCGTCACTGACGAACAGCGCCTACACCGCCACCCAGTACGCGCTGTTCAGCTCCATCATGACACTGCCCGGCCAGTTCGCTGCCGGCTTCACCGGCATTCTGGCCGAGAGTATCGGCTTTTTCTGGTTTTTCATTGCAGCGGCCGCAGTGGGCCTGCCGGCCATCCTGCTTGCGATCTATCTGGCCCGCCACGTCAACCCCGATCGCATCACCCGCCCGGGTCGGCAGGAGCAGGCGTCCGTACAGACGTGACGCCCATCCTCTGGGCCAGCACTTCCGTCGGGGGAAAGCGTAACGGGGCGACGGACCTGACCGCTGTCCTTGACTCACCACCTGAGCTCTTCTACACAGCAACCTGACGGCGCGATCTCCGCGCCAAGTCCGGAGCCAAAGGATGGATTCCTCCCTGCCGGTCATGTTGGTGGATGATGCCCGTTTCAGCCGGGCCATCATCACGCGCAGCCTCAAAGAAGCGGGCTTCAAGGACCTGCGCTTTGCGGCGTCCGGGGAGCAGGCCCTTGGCCAGCTCGAGGAGCGTAGCGCTGACATCCTCATTTCCGACTGGATCATGCCAGGCATCGACGGGCTCGAACTGACCCGGCGCATCCGCGAGCTGGACAGGACCCTGGACCATTTCACCTACATCATGTTGCTGTCGAGCGAGGAGGAGATGACTGCCATCAGTCGGGCCTTCGAGTGCGGCGTGGACGATTTCATCAGCAAGTCTGCGCTGCGCACCTACCTGCTGCCACGCCTCTGGGCCGCCTGCAGGACCGCCGGCTACAACAACGGTCTGCTGGCCCGCAACCGACAGCTTAGAGAACAGATCGCCACCCTCGAACGCCGCAACATGGTCGACGCCCTCACCGGGCTCGGCAACGAACGCTTCACCGATCGCGCCCTTTCGGATCTGCTGCGGCAGGTGGCCTCCAGGGGCGGCGCGGCCTGCGTCATTCTGCTGGCGCTGCACAACTACTCCGAGCTGGCAGCGGGCCTGGGGCCGGCCGACATCAACCGGCTGGTGCGTAGCGTGGCGTTCCGGCTCGAACATCTGGTCCGCCCCATGGATGTCGTGACCCGCATCCGGCCCGACACCTTCGCGGTGCTCGTTCACCAGCCCGGCATCGAACAGTGCACGCAGGACAGCTTCCAACGCATCCACGCTGCACTTCAGGGTCATCGCCTGGAAACCGCAGGTGGGATGCAGAGCCTGCACATCGCCATGACCGTCTGCGCCGCCCATACTCCTGATGGCATTCCGACGACGGACGAAATGATGGCCTTCGCCACGCATCACCTGCAAAGATCAGTTCAGACGGGCAAGGTCACCGACGGCATCTGGAAAGACAAACGAGAGGAGTTCGAATCCGCATGACCGTGAGACTGAACCGAATCACCACCCGCAGCGGCGACGACGGCAGCACGGGCCTTGCCGATGGCAGCCGGCTGCCCAAACATGCGCCACGCATGGAAGCGATAGGTGGCGTCGATGAGCTGAACGCCCATATCGGCATGCTGCGGGCGGCGGTGGACGTCGCGGCCCTCGATGACCTCCTTGGCGACATCCAACACCGCCTGTTCGACCTTGGGGGAGCTCTGAGCCTGCCGGGCAATCTGCGTTTTCCTGAAGCCGCCGTCACAGATCTCGAATCGGCGCTCGCAAGCTACAACGCGGACCTGCCTCCGTTGACCAGTTTCGTGCTACCGGCCGGCTCCGAATCCGTGGCGCGCTGCCACGTGGCTCGAACGGTGTGCCGAAGGGCCGAGCGCTGCCTCACGGCACTCGCCGCGAGTGACGCCAAGGACGCAGCCGTGCTGCGCGTCTACCTCAATAGACTGTCCGATCTACTGTTCGTGCTGGCACGCTGGCTCGGCCGCAGGGATGGATCCGAGGTGCTGTGGACGCCGCGGCCCGCACTGGAGGACTGAGGCACATCTTGCCGGAGTCCGCAGCGCAGGTCGCGGGCGTCCGCAGTGCGGGGGATAAAGTGACTGCAGCGCCTGACGGCGCTGATCGCGCGCCATGCGCGCTCCCATGAGCAAGTCGCCAAGCGTACCGCGCGTCTACAGCAACAAGCGGCGAATATCCCCAAGAGCCTGGCAGAGCCAAGTCATGAAGCGCCCGGCCTCGGCACCGTTGATGGCACGATGATCGTAGGACAAGGACAGCGGCAGCATGTCCCGCGGCACGAAGGCATCATCCTGCCACACAGGCTTGCGGGTCAGCCGTGAGACACCGAGGATGGCCACCTCCGGAGCGTTGACAATGGGTGTGAAACCCGTGCCACCGATGTTGCCGAGGCTGGAAATGCTCATGCAGCCTCCACGCATCTCATCAGGCTTGAGTTTCAGGTTGCGAGCCCGCTCGGACAACTCGGCGATTTCCGCAGACAGCGCGTAAATACCCTTGCGGTCGACGTCCCGGATGACAGGAACGAGCAGACCCTCTGGCGTGTCCACCGCAAAACCGATGTGAAAGTACTGCTTGAAGACGTAGTGCTCACCATCGCCGGCGAACGAGCCGTTGAAGCGCGGGAACTGGACCAGAGCCGCCTGCAGCGCTTTCATGATGAAGGGCAGCGGTGTCAGCTTGACGCCGGCCTTCTCGGCCTCCGCCTTGAGCTCCTTGCGCATGACCTCCAGTGCCGTCACATCGGCTTCGTCATGCTGCGTGACGTGAGGAACGTTGAGCCAGGACCGATGCAGGTTGGCCGCACCCGCGCGCATGATGCGCGACAGCGGCTGGGTCTCGATGTCGCCGAAACGGGAGAAGTCCACCTCGGGAATGGGCGGGATACCACCACCGGAAGCTGCAGACGCCGGCGCCTGCATACGCGCCTTGACGAAGGCGTGAACGTCCTCTTTGAGAATGCGGCCCTTGGCACCACCGCCTTTCACCTGACCGAGATCCACGCCGAGTTCCCGCGCCAATCGCCGAACCGCAGGGCCGGCATAGACCTTTGCACCGGAGCCATCCGCAACGGCCTCCTCTGCTTCCATCGCACTGCCTTCGTGGGGCGCGGACGGCTTGCCTTCGGTCTTATCGGCCTTCCCGGTGCTGCTCGCGGACTCAGCCGGCGCGCCCTTTCTCGCACCAGTCTTGACAGGCTTGGCCTCGCTGTCGCCAGACCCGGCACTTGTGCTGGCGACCTGAAGACGGGCGATGAGGGTACCCTCGCCCACAGTCTCGCCTTCCTTCACCTCTACCGACACCACCTTGCCGGACTGCGGCGCGGGGATTTCCATGGTGGCCTTGTCGGATTCCAGTGCGACGAGCCCGGCCTCAGCCGTGACGTCGTCACCTGCGGCCACCATGATCTCCACCACCACGACCTCGTCGGCATCACCCACATCAGGCACGCGCACTTCAATGATTTCAGTCGCCGGGGTTTCAGAATCCGCAGAAGACCGGGCTTCTGCGGCCTTCTGCTCTTCTTCTTCCTCGTCCCCTGCCTCGTCGTCCGATTGTGATTCGGAACCTGCGTCAGACTCCTCATCTTCAGAAGACGGGGCGGCGGGCTGGGTCTTTGCAGACTCGCTGGAGTCCTCGCCGGCCTCGCCACTGTCCACCTCGATTTCGGCGATGACGTCTCCTTCCGTGCAGGTGTCGCCCACGGCCACCGTCAGGCGCAGCAGCTTGCCCGCCCGGGGCGAGGGCACCTCCATGGACGCCTTGTCCGATTCGATTACCAGCAGGGCATCATCGACAGCGATCTGATCCCCCTCGGCGACGCAGAGTTCGATCACTTCCACTTCAGAGACATCACCGATATCGGGAATGCGGACCTTCTCGATGCTCATCTTGGGACGGGCTCCTTGATCAGACGGTGACCGGATCCGGCTTCTCCGGATCGATGCCAAAGCGGGCCATGGCGGCGCTGACATCGGTGGCGGCGATGATCTGGCGGTCCGCCAGGGACTTCAAGGCCGCGACGGTGATGAAGCGCCGATCCACCTCGAAGAAGTGGCGCAGCTTCTCGCGGGTGTCGCTGCGACCATAGCCGTCGGTTCCCAGCACCCGATAGGGATGGGGTACCCATTCCCGCACCTGATCCGCGAAGGCCTTCATGTAGTCCGTCGCAGCTATGACCGGCGCCTCCACCTCACCAAGGCATTGGGCCACCCAGGACTGTCGGGGCTCCTCCTCGGGATGCAGTAGATTCCAGCGCTCCACCGCCAGACCGTCGCGACGCAGCTCATTGAAGCTGGTCACGCTCCAGACGTCGACGGCGACGCCGTAATCGTCGCGCAAAATCTCTGCCGCCGCTCGGACTTCAAGCAGGATGGTGCCCGACCCGAGCAGCTGCACGGCCTTCGAGCCGGCACGCGGCGTCTGTGAATCCGCCTCCAACCGATACATGCCGCGAATGATGCCTTCGCGGCTGTTACTCGGCATTTCCGGCTGCACGTAGTTCTCGTTCATCACCGTGATGTAGTAGAAGACGTCCTGCTGCTCCACGTACATCCGCCGCATGCCCTCGTGGATGATCACCGCCAGCTCGTAAGCGTAGGTGGGGTCATAGGCAATGCAGTTGGGAATCGTGGCAGCAAGCAGATGGCTGTGGCCGTCCTGATGCTGCAGGCCTTCACCATTGAGGGTCGTCCTGCCGGCAGTTCCCCCAAGCAGGAATCCTCGCGCCTGGATGTCTCCGGCGGCCCAGGCCAGATCACCGATGCGCTGGAAGCCGAACATCGAATAGAAAATATAGAACGGCACCAGCGTGAAATCGTTAGAGCTGTAGGAAGTGGCTGCAGCGATCCAGGCCGACATGGAGCCGGCCTCATTAATGCCTTCCTCGAGCACTTGACCATCCGCCGTTTCCTTGTAGGGCGCGATGCCACCAGAATCCACCGGTTCATAGAGCTGGCCTGCCGAGGAGTAGATGCCCAGTTGACGGAACAGACCCTCCATGCCGAAGGTCCGCGCCTCGTCAGGAATGATGGGCACGATCCGATCCTTCAGGGACGGGTCCCGCAGCAGCGTGCTGAGAATGCGCACGAAGGCCATGGTGGTGGAAATCTCGCGCTCCCCGGAGCCCTTCAGGGCGTTCTCGAAGCGCTCGAGATCGGGAATCTCGAGCTCCCCGCCCTGCCGCCGCCGCTGCGGCAGTGCACCGCCGAGCGGCTCCCGCTGACGTCGCATGTAGACCATTTCCGGACTCTCGCTGTCCGGACGGTAGTAAGGCACCTGCTCGAGTTGTTCGTCCGTCAACGGAATATTAAAGCGATCGCGGAAATGCTTGAGATCGTCCACGTCGAGTTTCTTGGCCTGGTGGGCCGTGTTCTCGCTCTCAGCGGAGTCCCCCATGCCGTAGCCCTTCACGGTATGGGCCAGGATCACCGTCGGTTCGCCGCTGTGGTTCACAGCCGCATGGTAGGCCGCATAGACCTTGTAGGGGTCATGCCCACCGCGATTGAGCCGCATGATGTCGTCGTCGGAAAGATGTTCCACCATCTTCAGCAGATCGGAGTCCGTGCCGAAGAAATGCTCCCGGGTATAGGCGCCGCCCCTGGCCTTGTAGTTCTGATATTCCCCGTCCACGGTCTCGTTCATCCGCTGCAGCAGCTTGCCCTGATCATCACTCTCGAACAGGGGATCCCAGTGCCGCCCCCAGATCACCTTGATGACATTCCAGCCGGCGCCGCGGAACACGCCCTCGAGTTCCTGGATGATCTTGCCGTTGCCGCGCACCGGGCCATCGAGGCGCTGCAGGTTGCAGTTGATCACGAACACGAGGTTATCCAGGCCCTCGCGACCGGCCAGAGAAATCGCGCCCAGAGATTCGGGCTCGTCACACTCGCCATCGCCCAGGAAGGCCCAGACCTTGCGATCCTGCCGGGGCACCAGACCGCGGGCGTCCAAGTACTTCATGATGTGGGCCTGATAGATGGCCATGATCGGTCCAAGGCCCATGGACACGGTGGGAAACTGCCAATAGTCCGGCATCAGCCAGGGATGCGGATAGGACGACAGGCCCTGCCCATCCACCTCCTGACGGAAGTTGTCGAGCTGGGCCTCGTTCAGGCGCCCTTCCAGGTAGCTGCGGGCATAGATCCCTGGGGAACAATGGCCCTGGATATAGACCAGATCGCCAGCGTGCTTCTCGCTCGGCCCCTTGAAAAAGTAGTTGAAGCCGACGTCATAAAGCGTGGCTGAGGAAGCAAAGCTGGCGATGTGGCCACCAATGCCGGGGTCTTCCTGATTGGCGCGCATGACCATGGCCATGGCATTCCAGCGGATCAGCGAGCGGATGCGGCGCTCCATGAACAGATCGCCCGGCATGCGCGCCTCGCGGGTCGGCGGGATCGTGTTCCGATAAGGCGTCGTGATGGTGTAAGGCAGTCGCGCACCGGTTTCGGTCATCCGCGCAGAAAGCCGCTCCAGCAGCACATTGGCCCGGCCCACGCCCTGGTACTCCAGCACCGATTCGAGGGCATCGAGCCACTCGCGGGTTTCGACCGGATCCTGATCCTCCACTCCTCGCGGAAACGCCATGCGCCTGACTCCTGCCCAGATTCATTCCCATACTTTCTAAAAAACAGTGCGTGGCAATAGGATGGCGGCGATGGAAAACCGACAATCGCTAATGGCCTTGTCACAAACCGGTGCGGTGGGCGAGCCAGGCCGCACCGCGCACCCCACTGGCATCGCCGAAACGGGGCGGTGCCAATCGGGTGCGCACCCGGTCGCTGAATACGAAGCGGTCCCAGCGCTCAACGACGCCATCATAAAGCAAGCCGACCTTCGATAGTCCGCCGCCGAGCACGATGACATCCGGATCCAGCACGTTGATGACAACGGCGAGCGCCGCCGCCAGCTGCCATTGATGCAATTCCAGTGCCGCACAAGCCGGCGCGTCACCCTTGGCAGCCGCGGTCACGGCCGCCTCGGCGGTGGCCACCTGACAGCCCAACGCCTGGGCGCTGCGCAGCAGCCCGGGCCCGCTGAGCCAGGTTTCGACGCAATCCACGCGTCCGCAGTAGCAGCGCCGCGCGGACAAGTCTCCATGCCGTTCGCACACGACTGCCGGGGCTGCGGCCAGTGATGGCAGGGGATTGTGCCCCCACTCCCCTGAGATGCCGTTGGGGCCTGCCAAAAGCCGCCCTCCGACCACCACGCCGCCCCCCACCCCAGTGCCGAGAATGACGCCGAACACCACATGCTCCCCGGCTCCGGCACCGTCGCTGGCCTCGGACAGCGCGAAGCAGTCCGCATCATTGGCCACCGCCACAGGCCGAGCAAGGCGATCCGCCAGATCCTGGGGTAACGGTCGACCATTGAGCCAGGTGGAGTTGCAGTTCTTCATCAATCCGGTTTCGGGGATGACCGATCCGGGTGCCCCGAGGCCGACGCTGTCGAGGCCGCCGCAGGCCGCCTCGGCTCGATCATGCAGTCCGACAATGGCGGCCAGCGTAGCGTCGTAGTTGCCCTGGGGCGCGGCGATGCGCTCGCGGAAGCGCTCCATGCCGTCCTGCGCCAACACCATGGCCTCGATCTTGGTCCCCCCAACATCGATACCGAGGTGCATCAGGGCAACTCCCCCAGCAACCCGCACAATGCCTCAGCGCCCTCAATGACCCGCGGCCCGGGCCGGACGAAGAGGTCTGGATCGAGATCCGCCACCATCACAGATCGAGGCAGGTGCAGGTTGTCGGGCAATGGCGCAGTGCCGAGATTGAGGATGAGATCCAACTCGCTGCGCAAAAGCCGCTCCGATGACAGGCGCACCACGGGACCGGCAGCAACGGCGAAGGGGTTGACGGCGCCGCAGCGTGCCAGCAGGTCGTCGACGAAGTGACCCCTCGACAGCGTCATCAGCGGGGAAGCCGAGATCAACGGCAGCACCCGAAGCGGCCTTTCTTCTCCTCCGGCGCTGAGCGCTGCCAGTCGCGCAGCGAACGCCTCCGCAATGGCCAAGTCTCCGCCCAGGGCTTCCGCCAGCACCCGCAGCTCCCTTTCGACGTCTGACAGAGAACGGGGCTCGGAAACGTAGACCGGGACACCCATTCCCTCCAGGCGAGCCAGGCGCTCCCGGGTCAGCGTCGCCCCCCAGACCAGGATCAGATCTGGGCGCAGCGCCGTCAGCGACTCCCAGGACAGGGCAAGGGCATCCCCCACCCGGGGCACTTGTCTTGCGGCAGCCGGATAATCCGTGAAGGACACAGCTGCAACGACGCGGTCGCCGATGCCGAGTGCGAAGAGGCTCTCCGCGAGGTGAGGGGCCAGTGCCGCGACGCGCCGAGGATGCCCCTCGATGTGCACATCACGCCCCCAACCATCCTCGATGGTCGCCGCTTGCCCCAGGGAAGCGAACAGGCCGACGGCCAGCAGGAGCATCAGACGCGTCATCGACGAAGTTCCTGTCGCAGCATTGCCCAGTCGAAGGCGGGACCGGGATCCGTTTTACGTCCCGGCGCGATGTCGCAGTGGCCGACCACAGCCTCGGCCCCAAGGCTCGGATAGGCCTCCCACAGCGCACGAATCACTGCCATCAGGCTGTGGTACTGCGCCGCGGTGTAGGGCGCAAAGTCCGTACCTTCGAGTTCGATGCCAATGGAGAAGTCATTGCAGCGGTCACGACCACGCCAGGAGGAGACGCCCGCATGCCAGGCGCGGCGATCGAAGGCGACATACTGGGCGACCTCCCCGGTACGATCGATAAGCAGGTGGGACGACACCTTCAGGTCACATAGTTCCGCCAGTGCAGGGTCCCGAGCAGGGTCGATCTGATTGCAGAACAAGTCGTCCACAAGGCCCGTACCAAACTGGCCAGGGGGCAGACTGATGCCATGAATGACGATGAGCTCCAGCGCCGTCCCAGGCGGGCGCTCATCCTGATTCGGGGACTCGCAGCAGCGGGCACCCACAAGGCGATGATCGGCCACTCGCAAACTTCTCACGGCGGTCATGCCTCGATACTCGATATCATCACAGGCTGTCTCATGGAACAAGGCTCGCTCGATGCCTGCAGAGCTCGATGCCTGCAGAGAAAGGGTCGCAATACGCCATCGTGGGAGCCCGCCGTGCGGGCGATGGCTCGAAGCAGCGCCTGTCGGCGCTGATTGCCCCCGCCGGGGGCTCCCACAAGGTCGTGCCGCGGCCATCAGAGCGCTGTTCCTTCCGCCACAGCATGAACGAACGATCGTGGCCAACTCCCACTTGACTGCCACGTTCTCGGCCACCAAACGCCGCCGAAAGCCTATCATGCACCCTGCAAGCAGGGCAGGATGTGCGCTTGCGAGCTCCGAGGAGGCCGAGTGCAATGTTCGAACACCCACTCTCAGAAGCCGCTGTGAACGCCGACGTCCAAGCCGCCCTGCTGGAGGACATCGGCGACGGCGACCTCACAGCGCAACTGATTCCCACATCCACCCGCGGCACGGCAGATGTCATCACCCGGGAAGAAGGTGTGTTCTGCGGCCGCCCCTGGGTCGATGCCACTTTCGCCGCCCTCGACGCGTCCTTGCAGCTCGACTGGCAGGTCGACGATGGCGACCGGGTGCAGGCGGGCCAGCGTCTGCTGACCCTGCAAGGCTCGGCCCGGACCATCCTCAGCGGCGAACGCACAGCACTGAACTTCATCCAGCTGCTGTCGGGCACCGCCACCACGGCCAGGCGCTATGCCGACCGCCTTGCCCCCGGCGCCAAGCTGAAGCTGCTCGACACCCGCAAGACTCTGCCGGGCCTGCGCGAAGCCCAGAAGTACGCGGTACGATGCGGAGGCTGCTACAACCACCGCATGGGTCTCTTCGATGCCTTCCTCATCAAGGAGAACCATATCGCCGCCGCTGGCTCCATCGCCGCGGCCGTGGGCGCGGCGCGCAGTCAGGCCCCTGATCGCAAGGTCGAGGTGGAAGTGGAGAATCTCGAGGAACTCGAAGCGGCGCTGACCGCTGGCGCCGACATCATCATGCTCGACGAATTCGACCTCGACAGCATGCGTAGGGCCGTGGAGCGGGTCGCCGGCCGCGCCCTCCTCGAGGCCTCCGGCAGCATCGACGGCGACCGCCTCGGCGCCATCGCCGACACCGGGGTAGACTATGTCTCCATCGGCGCGTTGACCAAGCACGTCAGAGCCATGGACCTGTCGCTGCGCATGCGCACTTGAAGGACCACTGCCAGAATCACTGGAGCACCGAGGACGCCATGCAGGCCCGACACCCCGAAGACCCAAGCCAGCAGCCATCGAGCTCAGAGCCCGAAAAGCACTTCCACCCCTGGCGCCTGCTCGGCGCCATCGGCATCGTCCTGCTGCTGCTGGCCGCAACATCGGTGCTGGTGGATGTGCTGGTCCTGGGTTGGTGAATCAAAGACTGTAGCGGTCGATGATTCGCTGTTGAAGGGGATGATCGAGGATACCCTGACATCGACGGACCTCGATCGTGTCCGTCTTCAGAGCCTCGGGGACCATCCCGAATAGCGCCTTCGTAGCCTCCTCATCCCGGGTCGACATGTAAGCGCAGAACGGCAGCCACCGGGGCAGGAGCCGAGCCGACGCCTCCTGCCACCGCCCCTCCGCGTCCAATTGCCGAGCCAGTTCGAGCCATAAACCCGGAGCCAGCGGGCTGCGCTGCAAGGCCTCTTCGAGCAGGTTTTCCCGCACCGCAAGCCCGATACTTCCGGTAGATGCCAGGAAGCGGACATAGGCGATGGTGAAATCCGGTTGCCAGGGCTGCGCCGCCAGCGCCGAACTGAAGCCCCTGACCGACATTTCAGCAAGCTGGGAGCGCGTTTCACCTGACGCACCATGATAGAACTGGGAGGCCCAGCCGGCTTCCATGAACGCAGGAACACCGTGGCCGAGACCCAAGCGGCGAAGTCGACTCGACCAGGCGAAATGCTGCTGATCGCTGAGCATGACCACCGGACCACCCGGCAGGATGGGGTACTCGCGCAGGAGGGCCCAGGTCAGGCCATGGCCTAGCGCGGGCAGCCAGACCAGCAGGCCGAAGACGGCGACAGCGCTCGCCCACCATCGCTTCCAGAGACCGCCTGCCGCCATTCCTGGATCCGGACCCGATCCAGCCGCCTGACGCGGCCTTTCGGCCGCACTGATGCAGAGGACCATCAGGACCACCAGAATGTTCAGGAGAGTCGGGTCGTAAAGAGGAAAATTGCTCACGGCATGTGCGAGGATCAACCCCCCTCCGACCCCGCAGACAAGCCCCAGCCGCAGTCGCCAAGACGGCTCACGTGAAGCGAAGCGACAGCGCCACAAACGGAAGAATGACCACAGGAAGATCGACACCACGACGAGCAGCAGAAGCAGGAAGGGCATTCCGGCCTCGAAAGCAAGCTGCAGCCAGTCGTTGTGAACAAAGGTGCCGTCGCTGCGATCCAGCGGCGATCGCAGGGGCGGATACAGCACGGCGAAGCTGTTGAGCCCCGTCCCCGTCAACCAACCCACGCCCAGCAACTTCAAGGCTGCAGCCCAGAGCCCGAAACGCTGGCTGAATGCGGCTTCAGCACTCGCGCCCTGAAACCGATCGAGGTCCGCCATCGAAGCACTGGCTCCGAACCCGAAGCGATCCGGATCCAGCCAGGCGAGTCCGTACAGCAGCGCAACGAGTACAACCAGCCCAGCCATCCACGGCTGCCTGAGGGCCAAGGCCATGAGCAACAGCCCCAGGGGCAGGGCCATCATCACCGCCCTGGCCTCCAGGCCCTGCTGCAGGATCACTGCCAGCACAGCCACCCAGGCCGCACAGAGCAGCGCAGCGAAGACGGGCAACCACTGCCAGCGTTCCGCCATGGGCCGCTGCCAATACGTCCATCCCAGCAGCAGCAGAAAAGTCATGAGGGCCAAGCGATCCGCGAGCACGTTGGTATCGAGGGCAACGCTCCAGTAGCCGAACTGACTCTGCAGCGAGGACCAGCCCTGCACCAGCGCGACCCAGGCGCCTGGCAGCAGCAACGCCAACAGGAGCCTTCCTGCCCACCCATCCCGCCAGGCCAGTCTCGCCACCGGGACGAGACAGAGGGCGGCCCACCATACCCAGGTGGAGTAAAGACCGCGGGCCGGCGCGACACTGCCGAACTGCACCCAGCCCAGCCAGAGCGCTGCCATCGCAGCCAACAGAAGATACCCACGCTCTTTAGCGCGCCCCGCCCTTCCTTGCAGCGAAGCAAGGGCGAGCACCGACGCTACCAATAGCAGCAGCGCGCTCCAGACGACGTGTATGAAATCGGCTTCGAAGGTATAGGCCTGGGATACCAGCACCTGGGCCAGAAGGACCAGAATCGGCAGACCCCACTCCAGCGAGCGGTGACCCTCGGGCTCGGAGGAAGATGCAGCGGGCGCCACTGTCGCCATATCAATGCCATCCGGCCGGCAGTTGCTTCACCACGGAGCCGCGGCCGGCGACGTATGGTGCCGGAACGCGGAATCGAACCGCGGACCTACTGATTACGAATCAGTTGCTCTACCGACTGAGCTATTCCGGCGCGAGGCGCGCGAGGATATACGTCGACGAAAACCGAAGCAACCTGCGGCGTCAGGGGAAGGTCCGGGTCAGCGTCGTACCGGCCTGATCCGTCGCTGCCACGGTGTAAGTGTTGCCGTCCACCGTGACGACGTAGGTCGCACCCGTGCCGTCAGAGTCCGGCCGCCAGCCAATGGGTGTGTCCGCCGGCGCGTCGGGATCCCAGGTAAAAGCCCCATAGTTGCCCGTGCGCAACCGGAAATCTTCCTGGAAAATCCGCATGGTGCTGATATTGTGGGTCAAAGCCCCTTGACGCGCCGTCTCGAGGTAATTGTTGTAGGCGGGCAGGGCGATGGCCGCGAGAATGCCGATGATCGCGATCGCGATCATCAATTCGATGAGGGAGAAACCTCGGTTTCGCTGCATGACTGCCACCGCCTCAAATGGCGAAGGCGTGAACCCTTCTCACGCCAGCACCTCGATCACCAGCACCTGGACAAAGAGCGGAAGGAGACCCGCATGCCTCCTTCCGCCTGACTTCCTCCCGATCACTTCGGATTCAAATCACTCAGATGTCGGTCACCCGGATGACACGCTCGACCTGATTCGTCCGCGCATCCGTATTCATGCCCCGGTAGTCCGGCCGCGTGACCGTGTATTCCGACTGAAAGCCCGTGTTCGCGACGGAGACCCCGACGACGCCGGTATCCTGGTCAGCGGCCGTTGCATAGGGCTCGCCACCACCCGGTGCCGTACCGCCCTGGTTGTTGAGCGCCAAGAGCAGGTCTGCTTCAGTTGGGAACACCGCGGGCTGTCCCGAAATCGCGGATGCAGCCTGAACACGACGCAGTTCGTTCTCGATGAAACGTGCAGCCTGCTCGAAGTGGTTAGTCACCTTGGCCATGTTCGCGTTGGTGATGTAGTTCTGATACGCCGGCAGCGCCACGGCTGCCAGAATACCGATGATCGCCACCACGATCATCAGTTCGATCAGGGTAAAGCCCTTCTGCTTCGTCTTCATTGGATGACTCCATTATCCCGCGGGTGAACTGTGCGTTCTGGCCCAGAGCCCCTGCTCCCGACCTTCGAGGAAAATGGGAGCAAAGCGTGTGCCATATCGGAAAATTATCGCAACACACTGATTCAGAAACAAAAATCTATTCCGGGCCAGGTGACGCTGAACGTCACCCCGAAACCTGAACTGCCCCTGCGCGTCACTCCTGCGTCCGAAAGTGACCCTGAACGTCAGGTTCGGCCCAAAAACTGCCCTCCGCAGCCGCAGCAGGCGTGGGCAGAACATGCCCGGGCCGCCGCGCCCCCTCGCCGGCCCCCAGTCGACAAGGGGCCACGGCGATGGCTACACTCCGCTAACCGCCTGATTCGAGTGGCTTCCCTCGACACCCAGGCCTTTCCTTCCGGTGACGCGAGCGGCCATGGCATCCGAAACCCTCCCCCTGAGCGGTCTTGCCCGACGTCTGGTTCAGGACGGCATCCTGGCCACCGATGCGGCCCAGACTGCTGCCGAAGAAGCTCGCAAGGCCAAGGTGCCCTTCGTCAGCCATCTCGTCCAGCAGGGCCTGGCCACGGGTCAGGCCATTGCCAGCTCGGCCTCACTGGAGTTCGGCGTTCCTCTGTTCGATCTCGACTGTATCGATCCTGAAGCCATCCCCAAGGACCTGGTGGCCGACAAGCTCATCCGGGCCCACCACGCCCTGCCGCTGGTGCGCCGCGGCGTCAGACTGTTCGTGGCCGTGTCAGACCCTACCAACCTGCAGGGCCTCGACGAGATCAAGTTCCAAACCGGCGTCAACACCGAACCGGTGCTGGTGGAGGAAGACAAGCTCGCCTTGATGATCGAGAAGCACCTCTCCAAGCAGGAAGAGGAAGCCTTTGGTGATCTCGACGATGCCGACCTCGAAGACCTCAATCTCGAGGCCGTGGACGACGACAAGAAAGAAGACGTCGACGCCAGCAAGGGCGCCGACGAAACCCCCATCGTCCGCTTCGTCAACAAGATGCTGCTCGATGCCATCAAGGGTGGCTCCTCAGACATCCATTTCGAGCCCTACGAGAAGGCCTACCGGGTCCGTTTCCGCACCGACGGCATCCTTCATGAAGTGGCCAAGCCACCGCAGACGCTAGGCGTCAGGCTGTCGGCCCGCCTGAAGGTCATGTCACAGATGGACATCTCCGAGCGGCGCGTCCCCCAGGACGGCCGGATCAAGATGAAGATTTCCAAGAACCGGACCATCGATTTCCGCGTCAACACCCTGCCCACGCTCTTCGGCGAGAAGGTCGTGCTGCGGATCCTCGATCCGTCCAGCGCCAAGATGGGCATCGACGCCCTCGGCTACGAGGAAGATCAGAAGAAACTGTACATGGACGCCCTCGAGTCGCCCCAGGGCATGATCCTCGTCACCGGGCCTACCGGCTCCGGCAAGACCGTATCGCTGTATACCGGCCTGAACATTCTCAATACCACCGAGCGCAATATCGCCACGGCCGAAGATCCGGTGGAGATCAACCTCGAAGGGATCAATCAAGTCAACGTCAACGCCAAGGTCGGCCTCGACTTCGCTGCCGCACTGCGCTCCTTCCTGCGCCAGGACCCGGACATCGTCATGGTCGGTGAGATCCGCGATCTCGAGACCGCGAACATCGCCATCAAGGCAGCCCAAACCGGGCACATGGTGCTCTCGACCCTGCACACCAACTCGGCACCGGAGACCCTCACCCGTCTGCGCAACATGGGGGTGCCGTCCTTCAACATTGCCACCTCTGTCAACCTGATCATTGCCCAGCGCCTGGCCCGGCGGCTGTGCAACCACTGCAAACAGCGCCAGGATGTACCGCGGGAAGCCCTGCTCGAACTTGGCTATCACGAAGATGAAGTGGATGGCATGGAAATCTTCGAGCCCAACCCCAAGGGCTGTGACAAGTGCAGCAGCGGGTACAAGGGCCGGGTGGGGATCTACGAGGTGGTGAAGATTACCAAGGCCCTGCAGCGCATCATCATGGAAGACGGAAATGCGATCGAGATCGCAGACGCCGCCAGGGCCGAAGGGTTCAATGACCTGCATCGATCGGGCCTGGTCAAGGCCAAACAGGGCGTGACTAGCCTCGCCGAGGTCAACCGCGTGACCATGGGTCACTGACAGCCAATGCAAGGATCCGGGTGATGGCCGAAAGCGCCGTTTTCAACTACGAGGGCACCGACCGCTCCGGCAAGAAGACCAAGGGCGAGATCAACGGCGTCACTCCCCAGGCCGTGAAGGCGGAGCTGCGCAAGCAGGGCATCAAGGCCACTAAGGTCAAGAAGAAGAGTGCTGGATTCAAGCTGCCAGGCATGGGCGGCAAGATCAAGCCCAGTGACATCGCCCTGTTCAGCCGCCAGATGGCCACCATGATGAAGGCCGGCGTACCGCTGGTGCAGTCCTTCGACATCGTCGCTGACGGGCTGGACAACCCCAAGATGCGCGAACTCGTGCACCAGATCCGCGACGACGTCTCCTCAGGCAACGCTTTTGCCAGCTCCATTCGCAAGCGCCCGAATGAGTTCGACGATCTGTACTGCAACCTGGTGGACTCTGGCGAGCAGTCCGGCTCACTTGAAACCATGCTCGACCGGATCGCCACCTACAAGGAGAAGACCGAGGCCCTGAAAGCCAAGATCAAGAGCGCCATGACCTACCCCATAGCGGTGATCGTGATCGCCTTCGTGGTGTCGGGCATCCTGCTGATCAAGGTGGTGCCTCAGTTCGAAGAGATCTTCGCCGGCTTCGGGGCTGAGCTGCCGGCCTTCACCCAGTGGGTGATCGGGCTCTCCGAGATCGCCCAGGACTACTGGTTTATTGGCGTCATTGCGGTGGCCGCTTTCATCTGGGGCTTCGGCCAGGCCATGAAGCGCTCGGAAAAACTGCGCAACACCGTCGACCGCGCCTTGTTGAAGGCGCCCGTTGCCGGAGACATCATCATGAAATCGTCAGTGGCCCGCTTCGCGCGCACGCTGTCGACCACTTTCGCCGCCGGCGTACCGCTGGTGGATGCCTTGAAGTCCGTATCTGGCGCCACCGGCAACGTGGTGTTCCGCAACGCCGTGGACCAGATCGCCGCCGAAGTGGAAGGCGGCACCCAGCTCACCTTCGCCAT
>SLTB01000329.1 GCA_007130155.1 Pseudomonadales bacterium | reverse complement strand
CTTCGGCCTTCTCTGCGTCACTGACCCGTTGCGCCAGAACCCGCTTGAAGTCCTGAGGCATGACCTTGACGAATTCCCCGAGGACGGCCGGCCAACGGTCGAGGAGTTGGCTTGCTACCGTGGATCCAGTGTACTCGGCGTGGCAGCGCACCAGGGTCTGAAGCTCCGCTGCATCAGCCTCATCCTCCACCGGGTCCAGATCCACCATTTCCATATTGCAGTTGGCAGGGAACTCCCCCTTGGGATCCCAGATGTAGGCGATGCCGCCTGACATACCGGCAGCGAAGTTGCGGCCGGTGGCGCCAAGGATCACCACCCGACCACCGGTCATGTACTCGCAGCCGTGATCACCCACACCCTCGACCACGGCCCGTGCGCCGGAGTTACGGACGCAGAAGCGTTCGGCGGCCACGCCACGGAAGTAAGCTTCGCCACTCGTGGCGCCATAGAGGCAGACGTTACCGATGAGGATGTTCTCTTCCGCCTTGAAGCGACTGACCCGAGGTGGGTAGATCACCACCCGACCACCGGAGAGCCCCTTGCCGACAAAGTCGTTGGCATCACCTTCCACCTCGATCGTCACGCCTTTTGCCAGCCAGGCGCCCAGGCTCTGACCAGCTGAGCCGGACAGGCGGATATGGATGGTGTCGTCCGGCAGCATGGCGGGGCCCACACGCTTGATGATGGTATGCGACAGCGTGCCGCCGACCACGCGGTGGGTATTGACGACCGGCAGTTCGATCTTGACCTTCTCGCCCCGGGCAAGAGCCGGCTCGGCAAGCTCGATCAGCTTGTTGTCCAGGGACTTTTCGAGTTCGTGGTCCTGAGGGTGCTGGGCGTAGCGGCCGAGGAAGTCCTCGGGTTCGCGTGCAGGAGTCAACAGCGGGGTCAGGTCGAGTCCCTTGGCCTTCCAGTGCGCCACGGCCAAGTTCGCTTCCAGGCAATCCGTACGCCCGACCATCTCGTTCAAGGTCCGGAAACCAAGCTCCGCCATGATCTGGCGCAGTTCCTTGGCCAGCATGAAGAAATAGTTCACCACGTGCTCCGGCTGGCCGCGGAACTTGGCGCGCAGCTCGGGATCCTGGGTGGCCACGCCCACCGGGCAGGTATTCAGGTGACACTTGCGCATCATGATGCAGCCAAGCACGACCAGAGGTGCCGTGGCGAAGCCGAACTCCTCGGCACCGAGCAGGGCGGCCATGGCCACATCCCGGCCAGTCTTGAGCTGGCCGTCGGTCTGAAGCACGACCCTCGAGCGTAGATTGTTACTCACCAGGGTCTGGTGGGTTTCAGCAAGGCCAAGCTCCCAGGGCAAACCTGCATGCTTGATAGAGGTCAGCGGCGAGGCGCCGGTGCCGCCGTCGTGACCGGCAATGACAATGTGGTCCGCCTTGGCCTTCGTGACCCCGGCCGCCACAGTGCCGCAACCGATTTCTGCGCCAAGCTTGACGCTGACCCGCGCGGACGGGTTCGAGTTCTTCAGGTCATGGATGAGCTGCGCCATGTCCTCGATGGAGTAAATGTCGTGGTGTGGCGGTGGGCTGATCAGGCCCACTCCCGGCGTGGAGTGGCGGATCTTGGCGATGTAGTCGTCCACCTTGCCGCCAGGCAGCTCACCGCCCTCCCCGGGCTTCGCGCCCTGGATGATCTTGATCTGCAATTCGTCGGCGTTGGTCAGGTAGTTGATGGTGACGCCAAAACGGCCAGAGGCCACCTGCTTGATGGCTGAGCGCTTGGAGTCGCCGTTGGCCAGCGGCATAAAACGGGCCGGGTCCTCGCCGCCTTCCCCGGTATTGGACTTTCCGCCAAGCCGGTTCATGGCGATGGCGAGGCCCTCATGAGCTTCTGCGGAGATGGAGCCAAAGCTCATGGCTCCGGTGGCGAAGCGCTTGACCAGCTCGGCCTCCGTCTCCACCTCCTCTATGGGGATAGGGCCACCGTTGGCACCGGGCTTGAATTCCAGCAGGCCCCGGAGGGTTGCCTCCCGCGTTGCCACCTCGTTGGTATATCGCGCGAAGCGCCAGTAGGCGTCTTCACTGTTGCTGCGGGCGGCCACCTGAAGGTCGGCCACTGCGATAGGATCCCACATGTGGCGATCGCCGTTGCGACGCCAGTGGAACTCACCCGGATTGGGCAGCACGGGCAGGCGCACCTGCTCCCGGGTCGGATAGCCGAGCTCGTGACGACGCTCCATCTCCTCCGCGAGCACCTCGAAATCCGCCCCCTGAACCCGGCTGGTCGTGCCCGAGAAACAGCGGCCGATCACCTCGTCGGCGAGTCCCACGGCTTCGAAAATCTGCGCGCCCTTGTAGGACTGCAAGGTTGAGATGCCCATCTTGGCCATGACCTTGAAGATGCCCTTGGCAGTGCCCTTGCGATAGGCGTACACCACGTCGTCATCGGACTTGATGTGGTCCGCGTCGTCAAGCATACCGTCCGCGCGGGCCTGCCAAAGGGCCTCGAAGGCCAGATAGGGGTTCACGGCGTCGGCACCATAGCCGATCAGCAGGCAGAGGTGATGCACCTCACGGGCCTCGCCGGTCTCCAACACAATGCCGATGCGGGTGCGGTCGTGGCTGTTGACCAGGTGGTGATGCACGGCGCCGGTGGCCAGCAGGCTGCTGATGGCGACTCGATCCGGGCCGATGCCGCGATCGCTCAGGACGATCAGGCTGTGGCCGCCATGGATGGCTGCCGTGGTCTCGTCACAGATGCGATCGAGAGCGGCCAGCAGGCCGTCGCGGCCGGAGCCTTTCGGGAAGGTGATGTCGATGGTCTGAGAGGTCCAGCCGCGGTGATTGATGTGCTTGAGGCTGGCGAGTTCATCATTGTTCAACACCGGATGCGGCACCCAGAGGCGATGGGCATGGGCCTCGGTGGTCTCGAGCAGATTGCCTTCAGGTCCGATGTAACACTCGAGCCCCATGATCACTTCTTCACGAATGGAGTCGATGGCGGGGTTGGTGACCTGGGCGAAGAGCTGCTTGAAGTAGTCGTAGAGCATGCGTGGCTTGTCGGAGAGGACCGCCAGCGCGCTGTCATTACCCATGGAGCCTAAGGGGTCACGAATTTCGCGAACCATAGGCATGAGCATGAAGTGCATGGTTTCAACCGTGTAGCCGAAGGCCTGCATGCGTGGCAGCAGCGTTGCGGGATCGAAGCCGCGGGTTTCCTTTTCGGGTGCAAGTTCCCGGATGTCGATGCGTTGGCGGTCGAGCCACTCGCCGAAGGGATGCTCGCGGGCGAAGTCGGCCTTGATCTCCGCATCGGGGATCATGCGGCCCTCTTCGAAGTCGGTGAGGAAAAGGCGACCTGGCTGCAGTCTGCCCTTCTCCACCACCCGCGCCGGATCCACGTCCACCACGCCCACTTCCGAGGCCATGATGCACTTGTCGTCATCGGTGATGTAGTAACGGGATGGCCGCAGGCCGTTGCGGTCCAGCACGGCGCCAATATAGCGGCCGTCGGTGAAGGCTATGGAAGCCGGACCGTCCCAGGGCTCCATGAGGCAGGAGTAGTACTCGTAGAACGCACGCTTCTCGGCCGGCATGTTCGGATGTGACTGCCACGCCTCCGGAATCATCATGATGATGGCTTCCTGGAGCGTCCGGCCGGTCATCAGCAGGAATTCCAGCACGTTGTCGAAGGTGCCCGAATCAGAACAGTCCGGCTCGACGATGGGGAACAGTTTGTGGATGTCGTCGCCAAAGAGCGGGCTGGAAGCCATGCCCTCACGCGCGTTCATCCAGTTGATGTTGCCACGCCGGGTGTTGATTTCGCCGTTGTGGCTCATGAATCGATTGGGCTGCGCCCGGTCCCAGCTCGGGAAGGTATTGGTGGAGAACCGCGAGTGCACCATCGCCAGATGCGATTCGTAGCGATCGTCCGTGAGATCAGGGTAGAACGGGAACACCTGTTCCGGCGTCAGCATGCCCTTATAGATGATGACCTTGGATGACAGCGAGCAGACGTAGAAGAGCTGACGTTCGGCCAACGACACGTCGCCCCGCAGCAAATGGGTCGAATGCTTGCGGATGGTGTAGAGCTTACGCTCGAAATCGTCGCCGATGACGCCCTCTGCGGCAGCAATGAACAGCTGCGCCACATACGGCATGGCAGCGCGGGCGGCCTTGCCGATGTCCGCGATGTCAGGCTGAACCGGCACGTCGCGCCAGCCGATCAGGGTCTGACCCGCTGCGGCGATCTGCTCGGCAAGCACGGCCTTGCAGTGCGCCCTTGCCTGCGGATCGCGAGGCAGAAACACGTTGCCGACGCCGTAGCGGCCCTGCCCGGGAAGCTCGGCGCCGAGTTCGCTGGAGGCGATCTCGCTAAGGAAACGATGAGGGAGCCCGGTCAGGATGCCGGCGCCGTCGCCCGTATTCTTTTCGTAGCCCTGGCCGCCGCGGTGAACCATGCAGCAGTTCATCTGCTGCGCTTCGAGGATGATCTGGTGGCTTGCGCGCCCCTTGATGTCGCAGATAAAGCCGACCCCGCAGCCATCTTTTTCGAAATCCGGATCATAGAGGCCGTGCTTCTCGGGTAGGCCGAGCTTCAACTGGTCTGCGAGACTGTGCATGCGCTTCTCCATCTCTAACCCGCCCGTAGTCGGTAATCACCAGCTCGTGAGGCTGTTTGGCTTTACGACTGCATTGAACGTCGAATCTGGCGACGGCCCCACCTTCGGCTTTCGTCCGCCGTCAGTCGTCCCGGACCGCACCCGGACATGGCCCATCTCTGGTCCATATCTGGCTAAGTTGCTACGCCTTTTGCGAGTGCGGCTTCGGATTGCTGTCGCGGGCATGACCAGCGGCCAACCCGGTGCCCCGGTCGGCTGCGGACTCCCCCGAAGAGACGGTAAATACCGTGGCCGCGGCGCGGCCGGCAGAGGAATTTAGCACCCGCGACGGATAAGTCAACCAGCCGGACTCCGTCGGAGGTGCTTGTCATACCAGCCCCCCGGGGTCGATGATCGCCTCATGAGTGAGCGCCATCGCTTCCCAGTCCTCGTGCATCTGCTGGCCTTCAGCAGTGATCGACTGCTGTTGCTGCGCCGGGCAGGAACCGGCGTATTCGATGGTTGCTGGGCCCCGCCAGGTGGGCACATGGAGCCGGGGGAAACGCCGCGCGCGGCTGCGGTCAGGGAAACATGGGAGGAGGTGGGACTCGAATTCGACTGCGATCAACTGCAGGCGGTTGGTCTTATGCACTACGCCAGCAATGGCGGCGGCTTCAATCTGCTGTTCGCGGCGTCGTTACCTGAGCTGCTGCGGCCGAGTTTCGATCGCTGCAGTGCAGACGCCGCGGATTGGTGGCCGCATGCTGCGCTCCCCGAAAAGCGCGTGCCCTGGCTGGACGCAGCCCTGGAGTCGCCCGGCCTGCCCGGCCTGGACGAAGCCATGGGCCGTTTGCGGAAAGACGGCCGCCACCCCGATGGTGCCCGCTGGTACGTAGAGGGTCATTGAGAGAAGCGCTCTGCTACAATGCGCGCCGCCTCGGTCCCGCTCGGGACTCAGAACGACTCGCGAATCGAGAGGATTGACAGATGAAACAACCCGTCCGCGTTGCGGTAACCGGCGCTGCTGGTCAGATCGGCTATTCCCTGCTGTTCCGGATTGCATCCGGCGACATGCTCGGCAAGGATCAGCCCGTGATCCTGCAGTTATTGGAGATCACGCCGGCCATGGATGCCCTGCGCGGCGTGGTCATGGAGATCGAGGACTGCGCCTTCCCACTGGTGGCCGGCATCATCCCCTCTGATGATCCTAATGTTGCGTTCAAGGACGCGGATTACGCACTTCTCGTCGGTTCCCGCCCACGCAGCAAAGGCATGGAGCGCAAGGATCTCATCGAGGCCAATGCGGCGATCTTCTCGGTCCAGGGCAAGGCGCTGAACGACCACGCCAACCGGGCCGTCAAGATTCTCGTGGTCGGCAACCCGGCCAACACCAATTCCCTGATTGCTCAGCGCAATGCGCCAGACCTGGATCCGCGGCAGTTCACCGCCATGACGCGCCTGGACCACAATCGCGCCATGGCCCAACTCGCCCAGAAAGCAGGCGCCCACGTCACGGATGTCGAAGGACTGTGCATCTGGGGTAATCATTCGGCAACCCAGTACCCGGACATCCATCGTGCCACGGTCAAGGGCACGCCAGCCCTCGATCTGGTGGACAAAGATTGGTACGCCAAGGAAATGATCCCCATCGTGCAGCAACGCGGAGCGGCCATCATCGAGGCCCGCGGTGCGTCGAGTGCCGCATCCGCCGCCAATGCTGCCATCGACCATATGCACGACTGGGCGCTGGGCAGTGACGGGATCGTCAGCATGGGCGTTTACAGCGATGGCAGCTACGGGATCGCGAAGGCCCTGATCTACTCCTTCCCCGTCAAATGCACCGGGGGCGACTGGAAGATCGTCGAGGGCATCGAAATCAACGACTTCTCCCGTGAGAAGATGAAGGCCACTGAGACTGAATTGGCCGAGGAGATGGGGGCAGTGGCCCACCTGCTCAAGGACTGATCCTGCCCAGGCCTGCTCAAGAGCGAGGATAACGATGCCATCATCAAGACTCCGCGAATCCCTGGAATCCATCCGTCGGGAACTTGACGATGCGGGCGCGATGGACGATACCGATCGCGCCTTGCTCGAGCAGGTCGCCGCCGATATCGAGCGCGTACTCGACGAAGATGACGAGACCACGCCCGACACAGTCCGCGGCCGGATGGAAAAGGCTGCCGTGGACTTTGAAGCCAAACACCCGCGCTTGGCGCGGGTGATGAACGAGATCGTCGATGCCCTGGGCCGCATGGGTATCTGAGGAGCAAGGGCGCAAGGGGTTGCTGAAACGGGCATTTCAACAACCTGTTTCCTGTCACGGGCGACGTGCGGGAGAGCCATCATGAATGCCATAAGCCATGTCCGCAGCCAGCTTCTGCCGCTGGTGGACAGCCTCGTCGCGCAACTGGAAGCCGACCGTGATTCGAGCTCAGCCTCCTGGTTTCGGCGGGTGGCTGCAGCCCTGGAAGCGGCGCGGGAAGAGGAAGATCTGCTGTTGATCTTCCTCGAACAGCTCGGACCAACCGGCCCCATGGCCGACGCGGCCCGTTTCAGCGTCCTGGCCCGCTTGCGTCTCGATCAGCTTTTGGCCCAGGCCCAGGCGGTGGCTTGCGCCTATTCCGCCGATGGAGACCCTCATTGAAGCTCAGCAGTACCGGCAGGTGGTGGATGGCCCTCGCCGGACTGCTGCTGACCATCGCACTGGCGAGTTGTGGCGGGGGACCCGAGCTTTCGCCGCTGGGGGCGGACGCCCGCGTGCTGGCCTTCGGTGACAGTCTCACCTTCGGCAGCGGCGCGCCCACCGGTCGAGGCTATCCCGAGGTCCTGGCGGAACTCACCGGTCTTGAGGTGATCAATGCAGGCATTCCCGGTGAAACCACTACCGAGGGTCGGCAACGCCTGCCAGGCATCCTCGCGGAGCATGGTCCCGCACTGGTGGTGCTCGTCCACGGTGGCAATGACATCTTGCGGCGACAGCCTGCGCAGACCACGAGAAACAATCTCATCGCCATGGTGGAAGCTATTCGTCACTCTGGTGCGCAAGTGGTGATGCTGGCCCTGCCTGGAGCCTCATTGACCCTGGCGCCACCGAAATACTACGCGGAGGTGGCCAACATCGAGCGCGTCCCCATCGACGACCGCATCTTGCAGCGGCTGATGCGCAGCCCTGAGTACAAATCCGACCAGGTTCATTTCAACGCGGCGGGCTACCGCCACATGGCTGAGGCGGTGAGAGACCTGCTGCTGAAGACCGGAGCCCTGTAGGGGAACTTCAACCGGAGCTCAATCGAATTTGCTCTTCTCAACCGTGTAGGCGTCGCTTTCCTCGATTCTTGGTCGCAGACACTGGAAGTACCACTTGCCATCACGGCGGACGAAGTCGTCCTGGTAGTAGCCGATGATGCGGTGGAACTGCTGGCTGCCATCCGGGGCGTTGCCGGTGTAGGCCATCACGAAGCGCCAGTGCCCACTTGCCGTGTCGCCGCTCACTTCGATCTGGGGGTTCATGACCATGTGCGCCGAATTGCGAATGCGTCCGCTCCCCGCCAAATCGCTCATGAATCGACGGATCTCGTCACGTCCCTCGCAATAGGCCAGGCCGGGCGTGTCCCAGACCCCTTCTTCTACGAACAAAGCGGTGAGGGTGTCAGCGTTGTGGTCATCGTCGCAGCCGGCGCAGTAACGGGCCTTGAGCTGGCGGATTTCCTCAATGTCCTCGAGTCGCTGCAGCCTTTCTTCGATCGTCCTGGCCATGCTTGCGTCCTCCCAATGGTGTGATATCAGGTCGCAGTAAGCCACGACTCGGCTCAGCCAGGAAGGCCGGTCGGCCACTTGGGGGCCGTCATCGCTCACAGCCTACCTCTGCCGCAGGAGTCTGTAGGACTGGAGACAGATCTACTGCGCCGATGGAAGGATGGAGTCGGATCACAGTGATCTCGTTGCGGGATCCGAGACGAATCAGAGGGCCCCAGGTCCCGGTTCCGGTGGATACGTACAGCCGGGTCTGACCGCCATCATGTCGGTCCGTTTCGTGGAGGCCCTTGATCCTGGGAAACACCCGTCGGACCAGGAAATTGAAAGGTACGATCTGACCGTTGTGGGTATGACCGCAGAGCATCAAGTCTATGCCTGCTGCGGCGGCATCTTCGAGACCGTCCGGTCGATGGTAGAGCAATAGACGAAAGCCATCGGGAAGCGGCCCGATGGCGGCAAGCCCGTCTGCAACTCGAAGGCGGGACTCAGCGTCGTCTATTCCTGCCACGACGAAGGGTGGCAAGCTGCAGTCGACCTCATCCCGGAGGACACGGACACCCAGGCTGCGCAACCGTTCGCAGATGGCCTCGAGGTCGACATAACGCTCGTGATTACCGATGCAATACCACACCGGCATCGAGAGTTCACCGAGGCTGGCGATATCCTCGCGGGGGATGTCACGAAAGTCGATCAGGTCACCGGTAATCAGCACCGCATCCGGTTCGAGGGCACGCACCCTGGCGACGATCCGTCGCAGAAGTGCAGGCTCCCTGGAGCCTATGTGGACATCGCTGATCTGGACCAGGCGCCGAGGCCTGTCGATACCCGGGGCTGTGAGCGTCACCTGGCGGACCATCAGCAACTGCGCATTCACCCCGGCCACCAGCCAGAGTGCTAAGGCAGCTGTCGCCAAGGTAAGGCCCGAGGCTCGAGGAGGAAATGATAACAGCAGGTTGAGCAGTTCCCATGGCAGGACCAGACAGAACAGCATGAAGGCCATCCCCAGCCAGGTCATGGACAGAGCCGCAACCCGCCGCGCCCATCTGCCGGGTCGCCACTCATAGGCGAGTCGGCCCAGGATCGGTACCACCATCAGCACGAACAAGGCCAGAGTGCCTGGCTGCCACTGGGGCCAGATCAGCCAGGCGACCCGAAGCGGCGGGTAGACGAGTACGCCGAAATAGACGATGACGAGGATCAGCGTTGGCAGCAGCAGGCGACGCAGACCGCGGCGGCGGGGCCGCGAAGCGGTTCGCATCTCGCTCATGACCCCGCCTCGGCCCCCGGCATGGGTTCCGGGCATGGTTCGCTGGGAGTCAATGCAAGCACGCCAGATGGCGCGGCCATGGCAATAGGCGCAGTGTTGAGCTGCGCTCGGAAACGGCGGTTTCCAACAGACTCATGATGGGCAGGGCGCTTTCCACGAGGGGCGATGATTCCTGACTGTGCGTCCGATTTTGCCCGGACGCGAACGCCGAGCAGGTTCTATAGTACAGATGTCGACTCGGGACCATTCTTCTGTGTGCCGGCGCCACGGCAATCTCTGGGCCCGGCCGGCACATGATCGAAGGCGACGGATGGCAGGCGCAGTGCAATCCTCAACGGCAATCTTGCCGGAACTCTCGGCTGCACCACCATGCGAGCAGGCGCGACGCCCCCCTGCCCCGCGCTTCGATGGGCGTTTCTTCGTGGCTGCAGTCTGCATCGGCATGCACTGCCAGCCTACGTGTCCGGCGCCGCTGGCGGATCCGCCGTTTCAGCGCTTCTGCGCGGCACCTTGTCAGAAGAGGACCTGGGCATGAAGACTCAAGGAACTGCTGCACCTTTGCTGTGGACGCCGATGCCAAGCCCGCTCGGGACCCTGTTGCTGGTGGCAGGCTCTGACGGTTTACGCCGCATACTCTTGCCGGGCCAGTACGATGCTGTCACCCCTGGACCGGGCAGCCCTGAGCCCGGCTGGCGTCGTGACGACGCAGCCCTCGCGGCTGTGCGTGGACAGATTGAAGAATACTTCTCGGGTGCCCGGCGCGTGTTCGACCTGCCATTGGCAACGCAGGGGACGCCGTTCCAACTGGCGGTACTGCGGGCGCTGACGGAAATTCCCTATGGCACAACGCAGACCTACGCCGATATCGCACGTCGCCTCGGGCAGCCAACGGCCAGTCGTGCAGTGGGCGCCGCAAACGGCCGCAACCCGCTGGCCATCGTCCTGCCCTGTCACCGTGTCATTGGCAGCGACGGCTCACTCACGGGATACGCCGGCGGGCTTGCTGCCAAGCGCTGGCTGCTGCGTCACGAGGGTGTCGTGATCCCTGAGGATCAGCCGTCACTGTTCGGCTGACCTCCCCTTCGCGCTCCTCTTCACCCGGGTGCACTGATAGGCTGTTGGCAGCCTTGGGCTGATGTGGAGGGTCCTGCAGTGACAATCGCCACCGTGATCCGGTGCGGTGTTGGCCTCGGTCTGCTCATGGCGGTGTTCATCGTGACGCCTGCCAGAGCAGAGGCGGATGAGATCGCACGGCTACAACAGCAACTCGAAGCGTTGCGGCAAAGGCTGGAGATCCTCGAGCGACGCCTGGACGGCCAGGGCCAGCGGGTGGTTCAGCGCCTGGATCAAGCAGATCCCCGGCCCCGGGCCGAGTTGATCGATCAGGCCGTGACCGGGGCGGAGCGACTTGAGGAGGCACAGGTCGCGGCGGTGGCCGAAACGCCACCAATCCGGTTCGGCGGTGCACTGCGCTTCAACCACTTCTTCCGGGAGGATGTTCAGGATTCCCGCACACGCCGTGGCGACAGCGGTTTCGACCTGTTCAGGCTCAACGTCGACGGTGAGATCCGCGACATTATTCTTTCGGCGGAGTACCGCTATACGCCGGACATGGACGTCATCCGTCATGGCTGGATTGGCTACCGTTTCGCCGACGACAGCATGGTCAAACTCGGCATCCACCGGGTGCCCTTCGGTCTGCTGCCCTTCGCTTCCCACAATTTCTGGGACGGCGTCCCCTTCTACGCGGGCTTTGCAGACAATCACGATCTCGGCGTCGCCTACGAGCGGAGCAGCGGTCCCTGGGATTTTCACTTGGCTTTCTACAAGAACGAGGAGCTTGGCAGCGCCGGCACCCTCGCGCGCTATGCGCCGGACGTGGTCAGTCAGGGTGAACAGCAGAACGAGGAAATCAATCGGTTCAACGCCAGGGTCGCCTACACGCTTGGGCGGGAGACCGGTTGCGAGCACGAGATCGGCGTTTCGGGACAGCGGGCCGATCTCGTCAATGCCACCACGGATAGCCGCGGCAGCCATTGGGCCGCGGCCGGGCATATAGACAGCCGTTGCGGCCGCTGGAACCTGCAGCTTCAGGGCATTCGTTACGTTTATGATCCGAACAATCCCGAGGGCGTCAGCGACGATGCGGTCCGCCTCGGAGCTTTCGGGACCAGCTTCGATCTCGCTTCCCGAGGTAAGCTGGCCGTTGCGAACCTTGCCTACAATTTCGACCTGCCCGACTCCTGGCTAGACCAGTTGATCTGCTACAACAACTACTCGCGCCTGTTCAAGGACGTCGGCGGCGGTCGGGATTCGGAGCTCAATACTGTGGGCTGCGGCGTTGGCGCCGGACCGCTGTTTGCTTACGTTGACCTCATCTTTGCGCGCAACATGCTGTTCTTCGGTGAGGGCTCCATGGCGGGCGGCGATGACGATCGCTGGCGCAGCCGGCTCAATATCAATGTGGGGTATTACTGGTGAGGATTCTGCGACGATCGATCGTGCTGTTCGCGACCGCAGTCATTCTCCTGCCCGCTGCTGCGGCTGATCGACTGACGGTCGTGTCCTGGGGCGGCGCCTACACGAAGAGCCAGATGCTCGGCTTCATCCTGCCCTTCGAGGAGGCCACCGGCATCACGGTGGACGTGCTCGAGTACGCCGGCGGCATCGAAGAAGTGCGCTCACAGGTCCGCTCCTGGAACGTGCGCTGGGACTTGGTGGACATGGAGTTGTTCGATGCCCGTCGCGCCTGCCGCGAGAACCTGCTGGTTCCCTTGGATCATGACACGCTGCCGCCAGCCCCGGACGGCACGCCGGCGCGCGAGGATTTTCTCGACGGCAGCCTGTTGCGTTGTGGCATCGGCAACGTCGTTGCCGCCACCGTGGTGGCCTACGACCACGAGCGGATCGAGCAGGCGCCTGCAAGCATCGAGGACTTCTTCGACGTCCAGCGCTTCCCGGGGCGTCGAGGCCTGCGGCGCTCACCCAAGGTGAATCTGGAGTGGGCGCTGATCGCGGACGGGGTACCGAGGGAGGACGTCTACCGGGTTCTGGACACCGAGGAAGGCGTGGAGCGCGCGTTCCGCGTGCTGAGCCGGATCAAACCCTGGGTCGAGTGGTGGCGCAGCGGCGAGGAGGCGATCCAGCTGCTGGAGACTGGCCGCGTCAGCATGACATCGGTGTTCAACGGGCGGGTGTTCGACGCGGTGCAGCGCGGAGAGACCTTCGCGATACTGTGGGACCACCAAGTCTGGTTCATGGACGTATGGGTCATACCCCGAAATGGGCGACGCCAGGAGCAGGCCAAGGCGTTCATCCGCTTCGCCACCTCCACCGAAAGCCTGTCGCGGCAGATGCGCCACATCCCCTATGGCCCGGTGCGCCGGTCGGCGCTGGAGCGGATCGACCCGGAGATGCGCCGGCAATTGCCGACGGCGGAAGAGAACATGGTGACGGCCATCGAGGGAGATGCCCAGTGGTGGGCGGAAAATCTCGACCGGCTCACCGATCGCTTCGAACGCTGGCTCCAGCGCCCCGTGATGGTGCCGAGAGCTCTGCCGAACTGATGACCACGGGATCCTCCTCACCCGGAACTCACCGATGCGCGAAGCGAGGGCCTGGAGATGCCGGTAAAGACAAGGCGCGCGACAGTTCCGGCGCGCAGGCGTGCTTGACAGTACCTCGACCGATTCGCCGGGAGCGAATCGGGTCGCACGCAGTGCGCCCGCAGGGTGCGCACCATGGATGGTGCGCGACAGCGCAACCGAAGCGGCGGACCAGCAGGATTCGCCAGTATATCCGCGTCCGCAGCCGCGAATCGATGAGATATGCGGGCTAGATCGGCGCCACGGTCAGCGTCAGTCGCCCGGCATAGCTGCCGGGTTCAGCGCTGGTGAGGACGCTTTCTTCGATCCGCACCCGAACGCTGGCATTGGTAGCTCCGCCGCAGTCGGTGGCTGTAGCGTTGGCGTTACCAGCCGCCACCGGTACTCCGCCCGCGGTGAGAGGCCGCCAACCGTCGCCGCTGCCGTCGCTGTAGTCCACCGCGAAGGGCAGTTTCATGCCGTTCTGGACCACCACGAAGGCATTGCCCGCGCCCTGACCGCTGGCCTCCACCAGATAGGCCCCTGCCGGATCGTTGCGATACACGCACAGGGCATCACTGCCGCTGAGATCACCGCTGCCTGGAAAGAATCCGAGCTCAATGTCGTTCAGGCTCGAGATCCGCACCAGATCAGGAATCTCCACCCGGATGCGAAACGTGGTGGCGGCGGTGTTCGAACCGTTGGAACCGCCGTTGATCGAGAGGCTGAACTGACCCTCGTAAACCCCCGCACGGGCCCCAGTCAGATCGCTGCCAAGCAGGCGGACGATCAAGCGGCCGTTGGGACCACCGCGGGGGCAGCCGAGTTCGTCCCCGGTCTTGTCCGTGGCTGTCACCGAGTTCGGCATGAGCGCTTCCTCGACGCCACTGCGCAGGTCGCCCAGCCGCAGTTCCAGGCTCAGAAAGTGCCCACCGTCCGCATGAGCCAAACGAAAGATGCTGCCCTTGGCAGCGGCATCGAGATCCTCGAGCGTGACCCCAAAGGGCCGCAGTTGATTGGTGTTGTTCGCCGTCAGCCGATTGCCCACCACGGAGACCGCGCAGAAGTCGCGACTGGCCGTGATCTGACCGGCTCCCGGCGACCAGTGGCCGAAGTCGAAGTCGGAAAGCGGCGTCACGGCCACCCCAGCCTGGGACAGCATCGGCAGAAGGCCGGCCAGCAGCAGACCCACGCGCAGCAGCCCACGGGCGAGGGTCCGTGCTGAATGCCTGGATCTGTTGCTGGCAGTGGCCATGCGCTGTCCTTGGATGCGCTAGCGCTGCGTGGTCCCGGGGTTCAGGTTCCGATAGGCGAAGGACGGCCCACGGCCGCCCTTCAGGTGCTGCCAGCGCACCCCTGCGCCGCGGAGGGCTGACCTCAGTTGGGCTCCACCAAGAGGGTAATGGTGTCCGTGTAGACGCCCGTAGGGGCGGCCTGCAGGGCGACGGCGGCGATGCTGACGCCAAGTGAGGCGTTGCTGCCATTGCCGCAGGTTACCGAGGTCGCGCTGCCAGTGCCGGCCAGCTTGTCGCCGGAGTTGACGGCGCTGCCACCGGTGATCTCGGCTTCGTCGTTGAACGTCACGCTGTAGGCGATGAACTCATCTCCGCTCCGGAGGCGGAAGGCGCCGTCATCGGCTTGAGGTGAGCTGATGGTCACTTCGTAGCCACCGGTACCGTTACGATAGACGCAGAAGGCATCACTGCCATCGAGGTCACCGGAGCCGGAGTAGGTCCCGAGGTCAATGTCATCAAGGCCACTGATCTGCACGCGATCGGCGATTTCGACGCGGACATCGAGGCTACCCGTGGAGGTGGCACCGAGCGTACCGTCGGTGGCGCTGTAGGCAGTGCCAGCAGCAGCCATGAGGGAGGCGAGGGCGATACCTTTGCCAAGCTTGTTGATCGCGAAAGCCATGATGTCTATCTCCAAGGGTACATGGTCATGATCCACGGAGGCGCCGGTGTTTGCGGTCAGCCCCTTCCGCGGGAATTACCTTAGAGAATCCAAGGGCCGTGCCAACATCGGGTTTACAATCCCATCGAGCGGGTTTTCAGCGCAGAGACCTATCACAATCCAATGAAATGAAAGGAAAAATATTCTTTCCAGAAGAAATCCCGCCACCCTTGCCATGACCTAAGCCATGTTTTGTTAACGACAGTATAACTGCCGGCTTACGGCCAAAGCTGACGCTGCGCGTCACTCCGTCCAAAAAATACGTCCAAAACTGCCAAATTTGGACATGGCATTCCAGAAATCGAGCTGGAAGGAATTCCCGGACATCCAGACAGTTCTCTGGATGTCCGATCTTAAGGAATTCCGGGACATCCAGACAGTTTTCTGGATGTCCGACCTTGGCCCCGAGTCGGCCACGTATTGCTGCTTGGGTATTGCTGCTTGGGTGTCCAGAGCGTTGGGGCGCCGGTTCATCCCAGCCAGCCCCCCCCGGCACCATCACGCCACCCAGAACAACTGGGGCGTGGGCAGAATGTCAGAAAGGAAGAAGCGTCAAAGCGGAGTCGCCCGAGCCATCTTCGGATCGCTGATGCTTGGCCTGCTTTCAGTACTGCCGATGACTGCAGCCACCCAGCCCGAAAAAGGTCAAGTTCGGATCAGCCTGATCATCCCTGAGCGCCCCCACCGTCGTTTCACCCGCTATGGAACGGACCCACCAGGGCTCCGCAAGGCTCTGCAAGGCTAAGCACACTCCAGACCTCAGCGAGATCCATCACCTGGAAAGCAAGCAGCGCCTTGAGCGCTGTTTACCAGGCGCGGAACGCTCCCAATCTCTCACGTCCTGATCAGCCCAATCCAGGGACGCTATGAACTGGTAATATGCGAGCTGCTCCCCATTCGACCTCCGATCGGGGTGTAGTGGGGCGACGTGACGAAATCCGGCCATCGGAGCAGGCCATAGCGGGGGCGTCGCAGCGCCATCAAATCCTGCCGCGTAGAACTCCTCTGCCGATCGGGGCGGGGCTGCCCTGGAGGCAACACAGGACCATCAAGCGACCATCATCGACCGAACGGCAGAGCCAATCTGTCGGATGCCAGCAACACTTGATCGGATTGGCGCTGGCAGCCCGGGGACGAGGCCGCTAGGGTAGCGACATCTTGAGGTCCGGAGATCATCGGATGCGCTCGTTCAAAAGCTTCAATGCAGGGCTTCGCGCCGGCTGCGTCAGCTTGCTCGTACTCATCGCGACTGCCGCCCAAGCTGATATGTCGCTGGACCGGAGCATCCTGGTCTTCGATAGAGGCAACGCGCCCAGACAGGACGTCGAAATCACGAACAGCAGTGCCGAGAACCTCTACCTCGAAACAGAGATCCTCCTGGTCAGCCAGCCGGGAACCGAGGAGGAAACGCGAGAGCAGGTCCTCGATCCGGATGACATAGAGCTGCTGGTGACACCCGCCCGCCTGATCGTGCCCCCCGGAGCCAGACGGCTGCTGCGCGTGGTCCACTTGGGCGAGCCACCGGACGTAGACCGCATCTATCGGGTCAACGTGCGTCCCGTGGTCGGGCCGGTGGAAGCTGAGGCCACAGCTATCAAAGTCATTGTCGCCTACCAGTTGCTGATTATAGTCCGCCCCGACAATCCCAAGCCGGATCTGCTTTGGCAGCGCGACGGTCGCCAGATCGCATTCAGCAACAGGGGCAACAGCAACATCCTCCTGTTCAACGGCGTCCAGTGCCCGCCAGTGGGTGGCGACTGTATCGACCTCAATACGGCGAGAAGGCTTTATGCGGGCAACGACTGGTCTATTGAATTGCCATTCGACGCACCTGTGGAATTCACGACCGGCATCGGCCAGCGCAACGCCCGTCAGCGCTTTGACTGAGGTCACAGGCAGCCGATGCTCCGAACCCGGCCGGGACTGCAGTCGATCATAGCGCTGTTGGTCATCTCCGGCTTGGCTGTAGACACCAAGGCCCAGCCTGCCATCCGCACTGCAGGTCCGCCACCGGGCTTTGAAGCCTTTTATGAAGTCCAGCGTACTCTGGTCGACTTCTACTACGGCGGCGAGTTCCTTCTCAGCGCTCCTGCCAGCTATGACCTCGACCACATTGAGATCGAAAATCCGGGCACCATCATTGCCGCCATTCCCGATCTCCGCGACCCAGAACGCATCCTCACTGCGCTGACGGGCCGCCTGGACACCCACGAGGCCGAACTCTGCGTCCGGCCGGGTCAACAGGGTTGTGGCCGACTCGAGCCCAGCGTCGCGGCGGTGATCTTCGATCCTTCCCGATTTCAGGCTACGATCTTCGTAAACCCTGAGTGGCTCGAGTCGCGCGGCCCCAACCTCGATCGCTTCCTTCCGCGCAGCGATGCCGGCTTCTCGATTCTCCAAAACGTGCTCGCGAATGCCTCCGGCACCTCTCGCAGCAGCGAGAGCTATACTGTCTCGAGCATCACCGCACTGAGCTATCGGGAAACCCATGCCGAGATGGTGAGCTCATACGGTGCCGATGACCGGCTGACTATTGACAGTTTAGCGATCAGGCGCGAAGTCGAAGGCACGGCGATCGAAGGAGGACTGTATCGATCGCGCAGCCAGAGCCTTGGCTTCGTCAGCGAGCGCGACCTCTACGGAATCCGCTATGGCCGCTCCTTGAATACGCGGGCCGACCGAGCCTTCTCCGGTGGCACGCCACTTGAGGTCTTTCTGAGTTCCCGGTCGCGGGTCGAGATCATCAAGGATGGCCGACTGCTTTCGACACGATTCTACGATGCCGGCAGCCGGGTACTCGACACATCGATGCTGCCAGAGGGAGCCTACGACCTCACGCTGCGCATTCTCGAGAGCGACGGGACCCAGCGCATCGAAGAGCAGTTCTTCGTCAAGACAACGCGTCTTCCGCCTGCAGATCAGCCTCTATATTTCGTGGAATTGGGCCGCATCGCCAATCGCAATACGACATCCACCTTGCCCGATGACACCGGAGACTGGCTCGGTAGAGCAGGAACCACGCGTCGGATCAGTGCGGACAGCGGAATAGATCTGGGCGTCGCAACCAGCCGCGGGCAGGGCCTCGTCGAAGCTGGTTTCTTCCGAGTAGGCCGTTCGAGCGAGTTCCAGGCCAGTACTTTCCTCGGCAGCGACAGTGATCGTGGCATCGCTGCAGTCACCCGCCTTAACCTGGGCATCATGCGGGTGAGCGCTGACTACAGACGCGTACATGCGCGTCAAAGGGATTCCGGTCAGCAGGTCGGGCTTGCCGGCAACGGTTTCGAACAGATCGGTGTCAGCGTGCGCATGCCGTTCGCCGGTGGCAACCTCGGCTTGAGTTACCGCAGTGTGGAGCGCGACGAGGACAGTCGTCGCGACAGCCAGAAGCTGACCTGGGACCGGGCGGTGATGCGGACGATGAACGGTTGGGTGCGGGCAACCGCCGACATCGCGCGGCAGGAGGGTGACTGGCTCGGACTGGTCGGATTGCGGCTGGATCTGCGGGCGCAGCAATACAGCGGTCATCTGGCCCCCAATGTCCGCTGGGATCAGGTCAACGGAAAAGACAGTTTCCACCAGCAAACAGACGGCAGATTAGCTTGGCAGCGCTTTCATGAGACCGGCGAACGCCTGCTTATGGGTGTGTCTGGCTCGACCAGCCCCGACAGCGAAAGGCTTGGCGCCGACAGCGAGTACCAGGGCCGGCTCGGGCTGTTTCGAGCTGGCTTCGACCACCGCTTCGGCGACAACGCCAGCACCGCCTGGGCCGGAACGCTGAACACCAGCCTGCTGAGCGACGGCCGACAAGTCGCCATCGGTGGCCAGGACCAAGCCCAGTCCGCCGCACTGGTGGACATCACGGGTGACGTACCCGATGCCCACTTCGAGGTGCGAGTTGACGGCTTCACCCGCGCCGTCGCTCCCGCCGGTTCCGTCACACCTGTCCACCTGCGACCCTGGGAGACCTACGAGATCAGACTCAGGCCCGTCGGATCATCCCTGGTGAGTTTCGAAGAT
>SLTB01000035.1 GCA_007130155.1 Pseudomonadales bacterium | reverse complement strand
TGTCCTGCAACTGCCAGAGCTGAGCGTGGCTGCGGCCGGTGATCACCGACATGTTCTCCAGGGCCACCTCCACATCGCCCTCGAATCCGAGGCGGTCTGCGGTGGCGATATCGTAGGCTGCCCGTGCCTCGAAGACGTCGGTGATGGCCACGAGGCCCACCTCGAAGCGCTGTTCCACCTGCTCGAGCTGGCCGGTGAGCGCCGCTTCCTGGGCCAAGCTGGCCTGCAGGTTGGCCATGGCCCGCAGGACGGCAAAGTAGGCCTCCGCCGTGCGCACCATCAGGTCCTGCTGGGCGACGGTGAAATCGGCCCGCGCCTGCTCCGTGAGCTCACGCCCGCGCTGGAAGCGGAACCATGCCGGCAGATCAAACAAAGGCTGCTCCAGGCTGATGGACCAGCGCTTGGTCTCGCGATCAGTATTGGTCTGGTTATCGAGGAGGAGCTCGCCGCCGACGGGAAACTGCCCGCGTGCCTTGGAGGTTGCGTCCTGGTAGGTGTAGGCCGCATTGACCCTCGGCAGAAGCTCGGCCCACCCCAGCCGCCGCTCCTCGAGCCCCGCACGGAACGAGGCCTCGGCCGCTGCCAGATTGCGATCGTTGCGCAACGCCAGCTCGTACACGCCTGCCAGCGTATTCTGCCACTGCGCCTCCTGGGCCGGGTCGGGCGGCGGCAGCGTCTGCACCAGATCCTCGCGCCAGGGCTCGCCCGCCGTGGCGAACTCGGAAAAAACCGGAGTCGCGACCGTGACGCCAAACAGCAGCGAGCCTGCAGCGAGGCACGAAAAACGAGGGAAATCGACTGTCACAGCAAGCTCACTCCGATCGAATGTCCGAGGGTCAGGCCCGATGCTTTCTACTCGCAGGATCAAGCTGCGGTCAAGACAAACCCCACCCCCAGGATCCAGGTTGCACCCTACCCGGCAGGCGACGGGGTGTCATCTTCGTTCCGTTGCGGGCACGCGTCGCCCGGTCCTATCCCCGCTTTAGCAAGCATCTTCAGGAGCTTGCGCGCCAACCGGGAGCAACGGGCGTCAAAGCGCGCGAATAGCCGCGAGAATGGCACCGAGCGCCCCTCTATTGGACTCCACCACCCTGCGTGCCGCATCGCCACGGCGCTGCCAGAGTCCGTCATCGTCCAGCACCCGCTCCATGGCCTGCGCCAGCTCATCAGCGTCGGCCACCACTTCCAATGCCCCGGCCTCGACGAATCTCTCGGCCACGTCCGTGAAGTGGCTCAGGTGAGGGCCACTGAACAGCGGCAAGCCATGCCAGGCAGGTTCAATGGGATTGTGGCCCCCGTGAGGCACCAGGGAACCCCCGAGAAAGGCCACGTCGGCAATGCCATAGAGCGCAATCAATTCACCCATCACGTCGCCGAGCAAAAGGCGGCTGCCGTCCGGGGCCTCTCCCCTTGAAAGTCGCGCAGCGGCAAGCGGCGAACGCTCCATGAGCCGCCAGACCGCATCGAAGCGATGCGCATGCCGGGGCACGATCAGCAAACGCCAGTCCGGATGCCGACGCAATAGCGGGAGCAAGGCCGCCAGCAGCAGCTCTTCCTCCCCGGCATGGGTGCTTGCCGCAATCAGCAAGGGACCGTCATCGGTACCCAGCCGTTCCCGGGCCATGTCCATGCGCGCCGACAGATCGCCGGAAACCAGAGCATCGAACTTCATGTTGCCGGGACAGATGACGCGCCCAGCGGGCGCGCCCAGCGCCAGAAAGCGCTGTGCACTGCCGTCGTCCTGACAGGCGATGAGGTCGATGCCTTCGAGCATGCCCCGCGTCAGGCCACCGAGCCGGCGATAACCCACAGCGGAGCGTTCCGAGAGGCGGGCATTGACCAGCACTATACGGACCCCAAAACGTCCGCATTCGTGGATCAGCAATGGCCAGAGCTCCGTCTCGATCAGTACCAGCAGCCGCGGGCGCGCACGGCGCAGGAACGCCCTGAGGCTGAACGGAAGATCGAAAGGCAGCCAAGTGAGATACACGCTGTCGCCAAGCAGATCCCGAGCGCGCTCGCGACCGGCGGCGGTAGTCACGGTGAGGATGCGCGGGGCGCTTGGCGCCAGGGCTTCGAGTCCTCGCAGCAGGGGCACCGCGGCCACGGTTTCGCCGACACTCACAGCATGGACCCATACCCCTGCCGCCTCCGGCGCGCCCTCCCAACGACCGAAGCGGGCCGGGAGATCCTGGCGATAGAGGGGTTCAGCCCGCCCGCGCCACCACAGCCGCAAAAGCACCAGAGGCAGCGCAATCAGGTGCAGCATGAGGTAGACGGCGCGCCAGATCATGACCACTCCAGAACTGCATGGAAGTGAATTGTGGGAGCGAACTGGTCTGCGGATAGCACAGGCAAACTCAGATCCATCAGCCGATTCCGGCAGAACGGATGGCAGCGCCCCTGCGGTGACCGGCGCCCGGCCTCTGCCCCGCTCCCACCACCACGGCCACCTTGCCCTGACGTCATCGCACATCCTCTCCCGTCCCTCGGCAGTATCCCGCCTGCGGCATCCGGATGCCAAGCCGGTGGGGATCAGTGACAATGGGCACGGAATCGTCCTCAGTCTTCCCCAAGGAACGTCTCGTTGGGTCGCCCGCGTCAAAGCAGAGCAAAGCCAGCGGAGGTGAATCCGGGTCACCTGCAGGCGAGTGCCCAAAACCTCGCTGCGCGATGGGCTTGAACTCGCGCGTGCACAGCCCAGGGCGGTACCGGGAGGCCCGCCATCCCGCCCACCCCCGCTATTGGCCGGGTCGATGCAGTCTGTGGTTGTTGCGGGGCCTCACGCACCTCCCATATTCATGGCAAACGAAGATCGGACGTCTGCTCGGGCGTATTGCCCAACGCCTGCTCGGGCAACGCCGACGCATTGTCAGGCGCAACCTGGCACTGTGTTTTCCAGATCTGTCTGCGGCCAACCGCGAAGGCTTGCTGCGGCAACATTTCGAGGCGGCCGGCATCAGCATCCTGGAAATGGCCAACGCCTGGAGCGGCCGCCTCGACAAGCTCGATGGACGCCTCGAGGTGCTCGGCGGCAACCATCTCGAGGCTGCATGCCGGCATCGAGGCGGGGTGTTGTTACTGGGCGGTCACTTTCTCTGCATGGAAATCGCCGGCGCGCTGTTCGCCCGCCGCCACCCCCTGGACGTAGTCTACAAGCGCCAGAACCATCCCGCACTCGATGCGGCGGAGCGCAAAGGGCGATTGCGTCACTTTCAGGCGCTCATCGAACACCATCAGATCCGCCTGGTCGTGCGGCGCCTGCGAGCGGGCCACAGCGTCTGGTTCGCTGCCGATCAGGATCAGGGGCGCCGCGGTGTGGTTTTTGCGCCCTTCTTCGGTGTCCAGGCCGCCACCCTGACCAGTCCGCTAAGGCTGGCGCGGCTCACCGGGGCAACGATCCTGCTGCTCGACATGTGGCGCAGCAGCGAAGGGCGAGGATGGACAGTACGCTTCAGACCGCTGCCCAAGGGCTTTCCCAGTGGCGATCTCACAGCGGACGCCGGCCGCCTCAATGCCAGCCTCGAGACGGTCGTCAGAGAGCACCCCGAGCAGTATCTTTGGCTGCATCGTCGCTTCAAGACCCGCCCACCCGGCGCACCGAGGGTTTATTGAGCCATGCTCGCGCCACGCCCATCCGGTTTACAAGCCCCGAGCCACGAGGCTCAATGCCCTATCTTGGAGCCAACGGGAGCAAGCCGTGCCACGCCAACTAGAATTCTTCTTCGACTTCATGAGCCCACCGACGTATCTGGCCTGGGCGCGGTTGCCGGAGATCCTGGCGCGTAGCGGCGCCAGCGTGATCTGGCGCCCCATGCTCACGCTGGGGCTGTTCGAATTGACGGGCAACCGCTCCCCAAGAACCGTCCCCAACAAGGCTGTCTATGGCCAGGCCGACCTTGCCCGGTTCGCCCGCCGTTACGGCGTGACGCTGAACCCGAACCCGCACATGGATACCCTGAAGATCGTTCCGCCCCTGCGTGGGGCCTTGTTGGCGCTGGAGCGCGACGAATTTCCTGCCTACGCGCGAGCCATGTTCGAAGGCATGTGGGTCGATGGCGAGAACATCGGCGCCGCCGATGTCTGGCCGCGACTGATCGCGGCTGCCGGTCTCGATCCCGAGGCCTATCGTGAGGGCGTCGAGCGTCAGGACATCAAGGACAGCCTGCGTGCCAACACCGAGGAAGCCGCCGCCCGGGGCGCCTTCGGCGCGCCCAGCTTCTTCGTCGGCGACAGCCTGTTCTGGGGCCAGGACCGCCTCGACTTCGTCGAGGAGGCTCTGATGGAACAGCCGGCGTGACCGGCAACCGCCGGGCCCGAACAACCCTGTCTGGGCCTGCACGCCTTCCCTGCAGCGTCCCACCAGCATCCCTGGCGCTGCCGCAAAAGCAACAGGCAGACTTGGCGTCTACGTGGGGCTGGTGGGGCTGGCCGGACGCCCAGGCCAGGGTTGCCTGTCGCCCGCAGCGCGGGCTCCCACAGAGAAGGCAGCGCAGGCACTGGGCGATTCGCTTGAATGCAGATAGCGGAGCCAGCTCGCACGCCTTGATCCCATTAGCCGCAATCGGCAGCAAAGCCACGGATGGCGGCTGGAAGCGGCATTGAGAGAAGCACACCCCCAGCGCCACCACCCTGGCACCAACCCCACCTCCGGCTGGATCTGCGTCTACCGATCAGAGTGGCGTAATCAGGTGACGGAAGCGGGCTTCGTGCTCACGGCGGTGGGCATCGACAACATGATCGACCAGGGCGAGGGTTTCCAGTGGCAGCTGTGGGTACCGGTGGAAGACGCTGCGACCGCCAGCCGCGAACTCACGCTCTATGCCAGCGATCGGGCTGAAGCCGACCGCCCGTCAGAGCAACCCAGCGAGGTGGACAAGGGCTGGTGGGGCGTCGCCGGCTATTTGTCGGTCATCTGGCTGATTCCAGTCCTCGAAGGCTATGGCCTGATCGCCGACGAAACGCTGAAAGCGGGAAGCATGAATGCGGGAGCCGTGGCTGCAGGCGAGTGGTGGCGGACCATCACGGCGTTAACGCTGCATGGCGACTTCGGGCACATCCTCGGCAACTCGGTGTTCGGCGTGATCATTGGCCTGATGGTCGGGCGCAACTTCGGCTCAGGCATCGGCTGGCTGCTGGTCCTGGCCAGCGGCGCCCTTGGCAACGCCTGCAATGCCTGGATCCAAGGCGACGCATTCACGTCCATAGGCGCCTCCACAGCCACCTTCGGCGCCCTCGGCATGGTGGGTGCGTTTCTTTGGCAGCGGGCCGGCCACCGGGCATTCGGCCTTCGTCGCAGCCTCGCCCCGCTGTTCGCAGCCTTCGCCCTCCTCGCCTTCACCGGCGTCGGTGGCGAGAACACCGATGTGATCGGCCACTTCACCGGCTTCGGCGCCGGGGTCCTGATCGGCCTCGTCGCCGCAGCCTTCAACCCTGAGGCGCTGGGCATGCGGCGGCAACTTTACTGCGGTTGCGCGGCCCTGCTGCTAACGGCAGGAGCCTGGTTCATGGTGGTCCTCTAAGGAAGCGCTGAACAATTCGTCCTGAATGGTTCAGCGCACGCCGAGTGCGGCACATGTCCGTACTCGGCTCCCGTCGAATCAATGGCTTACGCCATTGATTCGCGAGCG
>SLTB01000131.1 GCA_007130155.1 Pseudomonadales bacterium | reverse complement strand
GTTGAGGTGATGTGCAAAGTCCTTATAGAACCATTGCTTCGTCGCCTCGTCGTCGTGGATGGTGATCTTCCCCTTAAGCGTGATGTGCTTGCCCGGGCCGAAGGACGTACCGCGGCTGGTGAGCACCACCGCCGACTTGGGATTGCGGCGGATGGCTGACACCCGGTGCCTGTGGGCACCGCAGGTCATCCACAGGCTGCCTTCGTGCCAGAGGCAGGAGTGGATCACACCCATAGGATAGTTATCCTTCGTCACCCAGTTGAAGCTGCACTCCCGAACCTCTCGCAGCAGCTTCTCCTTGGTATCGGGGTCGAGCTGGTAGATCGAGACCTGTTCGTAGTTCTCCAGCGATTTGGACATCACTTCCCTCTCCTTGCTGAAATGGGTCACGTCGCCACTGCCAAGGCAGCGACTTACATGCCTATGGACGCCACCCGCTTGGGTGCCGGCGGATCCTGCGGATTCAACTGCACTTCAATGCGGTCATCCACAACTCGCAACGGGTAGGTGGCAATTCCAGTCCAGGCCGGTGGCGTCAAGTGCCGGCCATCCTTGAGATCGAAGCGTGCACCGTGCTTCGGGCAGACCACACAGTGTCCCCGAATCCGACCGCCTTCGAGCTTTTCCTCTGCGTGTGAGCACATGTTGCGAACGGCGTAGAACTCGCCGTTGATATTGCACACCAGAATGTCGTGGCCGTTGAGTTGGAAAGCCTTGTTCTTGCCGGGCGCCACGTCGGAAGTCCGGGCGAGCGAATGAAACTCTCCGCCATCAGTCGCGGTCATGAATACGATTCCTCGATCAGATCAGTACGCGCGCAGGGATGTCCTCACGCATCGAAAACCTGCACGCATGATAACCCAGACGCAGGGGAGCTCCCGAAGCAGCCTGAAGCCCTCAGGGCGCCGTCTTGCGCTGCCCGTACTGCTCCACGTTGTCCCCTCCGAACAGATAGCGATCGATGACGTCATGATGGAAGGGAATGCGCCGCTCCTGATTGGCGAACACGGGGCGGTAGAAACCCTGGGACGCCAGGCCTGCCTGTTGGGTCGTCCAGATGCTGACGTCCTGATCGATGCCCGGGCCGACGCTGACTTCGCCCTGCTTGCCGACGATGTGCTCAGCCTGATAGTCCTTGTTCACCAGCTTCTGCATGTTCTTGTTGTAGATGGAACTCCCATCCTGCGGGAAGAGCTGGAAGTTCCACATGTCGAACAGGCACTTCCCGGGATCAGTGGGATGAGGCTCGGCTCGCAGCCAGATGATGCCGTCAGGTTTCATGCTCAGTGTGAGATTGGGGAACAGGGTGTAGTGGTAGTTGTCCGTGAGCTGCTCGTCGCTGTAGCGGGAGAAATCGAAACCCTTGGACGTACCGAGCCTGCGCTTTTGCGCCCACAGATCATAACGCATCTGCGCCAGATCCCTGCCGCGATAGTCCTCAACGTCGAGCTCCCAGAACTTCAGTTCCGAACGCACGTAGTTCGGCAGTTCATCAATGGATTCAACGGTCGGTCCAGGCGCCCCACCGGGCATCAGCATGCGGCAGTGACCGTTGGGATAGAGATCAAACTGGGTGTTCTCGATGCGGTCGTCGAGGAAGAAGCGGGCCTCCGGATGCACGATGCGAACGTGATAGGACTCGTTGAAATTGTCCTGCACGACCTTCCAGTTGCATTCGAGCTCCATGGTGACCCAGTCCGTTCGGGTCATCTTCTCGATCTCATAGCTGTCGAGCTGATCCGTCATCGGTGCGAGGAAATCACGCAGCGGCAGACCATTGTTGTCCATGTTGAACCAGACCATGCCCGCCCAGGTATCGCAGGGAATCTCATTGAGGCGCAAATGGTCGCAAGGATTGCCCTCCAGGAAGTCGTGGCTGTCCTCCACATGCACCAGGGCACCATCCGCATTCCACTTCCAGCCGTGGTAGGCACACTGGATCGTACCGTCACTGACCACGCTGCCTTCCTCGGAAGTGGTGAGCAGGTTCCCGCGGTGCTGACAGATGTTGTAGAAGGCGCGGATCTTATTGTCGAAGCCACGGATCATGAGGATGGATTCGCGGCCGAACTGATGGGTGATGTAGTCGCCCTGCTCCGGCAGTTGCGCCACCAGCCCACCCACCATCCAGACACGGGTCCACATCCGCTCCCACTCCAGTTCCATGAACTCCCTGGAGGTGTAGCGGTTGCCCATGAAGTCCTTGCTGCTGACTCTGGGTTCCGGGGCCTTGCTGCGATCGATGCCTGCTTCGCGGCGCGGGATGTCCTTGGAACGTGTCGTCATGCTGTCCTCCCAGTTCTCCAATCACGTGCAGCTCTTTCGAGGCACAGACCACATGCCGGCCGGCTGCTTGGTCGTATCCGCCAACCATTGAAGAAGCTCGGAGAAAGAAGATCAGCTCTCGGATTAGCCAGTTCCATGCCCCTTTCGGGGAGTGATCCGAGAGCGGCAACGAGCGAGAGAGACCGAACTGCATGGATTTACGGCGGCGGACACGGCAACATGCCTTCGCTTGACCGCCTTTGGCAGCCGACTTAGGCTCGCAAAATCGAGGGGTATCAGGATTGCTGACCGTGTCTAAAGCTGTCAAAGCACGTCTCGACCGCGCCTATCGGCGACTCGTCAACGCAACTGATCTTCTCACCGCAGCCGAGCAGATCAAGGAGATCGGGGAGGTTTTGGGCCTGACCCATCCCGCAGTGATCGACGACTATGCCCAGCGCCAGCTGCTGACTGCGGAAGATGGCGTCCGCCTGTCCGAATTGTTCGGCTGGGAGGAGGATTTTCAGCGCGACTGGGTGGAGCAGAGTCTGCATCGTGTCAGCCCGGTCGGCGCCGTCTGCCGGGTCACGACCCGACCCTTCTCCTGGAGTTCCGCGACCATGACGGCGCTGGCCGAGGAGCTTGGCGGGCGATCCGGCCGCGGCTGGCATCTGACACCCGATCGCGGTATCGCCGGCGGTATCAGCATTCCGATTCACCTGCCCCGCTGTGGGATCGGCTCGGTGACCTGGGTCACCCGCGATCCGAACATCGACCTCGAGGACCTCCTCGAGACCCACTGCGATCTAATGCGGCTTGCCGCCCTGCGTTTCATGGACCTCGTCTATGCGGGTCGCGAAGAACAGCCTGGCGAACCCTACGCAGCGCCCCTGAGCGAGCGGGAGGTGGAGTGCCTCACCTGGGTGGCCCTGGGCCGCACCGATGGTGAGATCGCCGAACTGATCCACCGCTCCCCCACCACCGCGCGCTTCCACGTGGAGAACGCCATGACCAAGCTCGGTGCCCGCAACCGTGCGCAAGCGGTCGCCATCGCCTGCCAGCTCGGCCTGATTCACGCCATCAACACCCCCTGACGGCCGCGCAAGCCGGCCCGATGTCTCTGCATCCGTTCGGCTGATTCAACCAGGACGATTAGCCCGCATATCTCACCGATACGCGAAGCGAGGGCGCGGAGATGCCGGTAAAGACAAGACGCGCGACAGTTCGGGCGCGCAACAGCACCCGGACAGAGCGCAACCGCAGCGGAGGACCGGCAGGATTTGCCGGTATATCCGTGTCCGCAGCCGTGAATCGGTAGGATATGCGGGTTAGATCAGCGTTCCCCGCAAGCGTTTTTACCGATTGCACTGCTGCCTCAATGCCCGCAAGATCAGCGGAAAGTCAGGCCTGACTTTCACCCCGCCTGCTGCCTGAAACAACAACGACACCCGACCATCTCCAGCTGCCGGAAGACCGCCATCATGAACCAGGAACGCTTGCACATTCGCCGCAGGGCCCGACGCTTCTCGCTCGCCATGGCATTGATGTGCTGCACGGCGACGACCCTCGCGAATGCGCCTGCGGACTGTCAGCCCACCCACGCCGCAGAGGACGACTCGACCATAAAACTGGTCACGCTCCTGCGCCGCAAAGAGGGCATGTCCATGGAGGCCTTCAAGGAGTATTACGAAACGGTGCATGCCCGAATCGGCGAGAAGTACCTCTCCCCTCATGCGATCCGTTACTTCCGCCGCTACCTGCACCCCGTACCCGGCCCGGACGAGTCTCGGGCCGAAGCAGAACGCAGCTATGACGTAGTCATGGAGATCTGGTTTCAAGATCAGCAAGCCTTCGATGCGGCCTTCCGCGACCTGAGAACCGCCGAAGCCCAGGCAGAAATCGTGGCCGACGAACTCAAGCTCTTCAACCGCGACTACATCCACGGCTACATCGTCGACGAACACGAATCCTGCCTCTGAACCGCCGCAGGTCAAAGCCCGAAGCTGCGCCCGCAGAAGCCTTCCAGATTTGCGGGCCGCTGCCTGCAAGCGAGCGAACTTGCACGCCGCGAGCCTGCCAACCGCACGCAGTCAGGCCTGCAGCAGCTCCGTCGACCTGCCTTTTACCCGCATGACAGCACACGAGACCCTCAGGGGGCATTGATGCTGACTCAACCGACGCTGCAGCCATTGAGCAGGCGGCTCCACGGCAGCGGCGGTCAATCCACCCGCAGATGCAGCTCCGGCAAATTGCGGAGAATGAAGCTGGCCTCGGCCTCAGGAAGCTCGTGGTCAGGGTCGAGGCGGTAGCGGCGCCCCTCTGCCAGCAGCGAAGCAAAGCCGAGGTTCAATTCCTGGCGCGCCAGCGGGGCCCCGATGCAATGGTGTACCCCGGAACCAAAAGCGAGCTGCGCCCCGGCCTTTTTGCGATCGAGATCGACCCGATCCGGTTCCGGAAACTGGCGCTCGTCGCGATTGGCGGCGCCATAGCGCAACATCACCAGCTCGCCGGCCTTCAGTTCCACACCACCGAGCTCCGTATCCCGCGTGACGAGCCGGGGCAGCCCCTGCACGGGCGCCTCCAGACGCAACGTCTCTTCCACGAACACCTTGAGGTTGGCGGGATTATCTTCAAGCGCGTCCTGCAGCTGTGGGTTCTCACACATCAGCAGCATGCCCCAACCGAAGGCACTGCTGGTGGTCTCGTGCCCGGCCACCAGGAACTGTCCGAGGATACTCAGGATCTCACCGTGGCTGAGGTAACGGTCTTCATCCACAAGCCGACTGTTGGCCAGGATACTGATCATGTCCTCTTGAGGATCTTCACGCCGGGCCTCCACCAGCCCCACCAGCAACTTTTGCAGATCCAACGCGAGCTGAGCCCGTCGCACCATTTCCTCGCCCGGCATCGGCGTCAGCCGCAAGCCCGCTGCCGCAGCCGTTGCAGCGTCATCGAAGAAGGTTCGATGCTCCGTTGGAATACCGAGTCGGTCAGCAATGATGGCCAGCGGTACCGGAAAGGCAAAGGTCTGCATAAAGTCCATGCTGCCCTGACTTGGGAATTCGGCAATAGCACCATCGATGACGGACTGCACCGCCGCCTGCGCCGATTTGATCCGAGAGGCCACGAACAGCTCGTTGACCAGCGAGCGATAGCGGGTGTGATCCGGTTCGTCGAGCGTCAGCATCGTGGGCGGAACGGGGATCATCTCACCTTCGATACGGCGCAGTTCAGCCTGCACTTCAGGGCTTGCCGACTCGAACGCTATCCGACGCGACTGCTGCAGAAAGCCATCATAGCGGCTGGAAAACGTTTCCGTATCTCGAATGGCCTCGCGGACCAGATCGTAACGGGTAATGACGTAGAGATTGAGATC
>SLTB01000081.1 GCA_007130155.1 Pseudomonadales bacterium | reverse complement strand
CGGCTTGTAGACGTGCGGCAGATCCTGCTGATGGATCCCTTTGAGCAGACGCCGATCAATTACAGCCGAGAGGTGGTTCAGGTCACCACGGACGAAGGCTTGGAGGTCGCTTGGACCTACATCGCGAATCCAGCGCGTCGCCGTCCCCATGGGCGTCCGGAGCGTGCCTATCTCGCTCACCTGCTCGAGGGGCGGCCCTGGCTCAGCGCCGACTATCACGCGAGACTGATGACCTGGCCAGTGGTGGATCCGCAAGGCCATGATTAAGGCACATGATTGCCAGGACGTGATCCTGCTCTTCGAGGATCTGTTCGCCGAGCGCTATCGTGTCCGTCTGCGTGGCGATGCGGATGAACCGCTCTATGAACCTGCTACCGGGCATCGTCATGCGGTGATTCACTTTCGCGCCGACTACTTTGCCAGTGCTCTGCATGAGGTGGCGCACTGGTGCACGGCAGGCGCCAGGCGGCGCCGCCTGCTGGATTACGGCTATTGGTACGCCGCCGACGGCCGCGATGCCAGTGAGCAGGCTGCCTTCGAGGAGGTTGAAGTGGGTCCTCAGGCGCTGGAATGGGCGTTTGCCGAGGCTGCGGGCTATCCCTTTCGGCCCAGCCTTGACAATCTCGATGGCGGTTGCGTCTTCGCGGAACGCTTTGAGGCTGCACTGGTCCAGGAGCGAAGCCGACGCCAGCAGCAGGGTCTACCGCCGAGAGCCGAGGCCTTCCGCGCCGCGTTGGCAGCGTTCTACGGTCAGTCGGCATTGCGCGCAGTCGGCAGTCGATGACTGCTATCAACCGCGTTGCCACCGACCCTGTCGCCACCGACCCTGTCGATGCCATCGTCATCGGTGCCGGCGTCGTTGGACTGGCCTGTGCAAGGGCCCTGTTGCGAAGCGGTCGGGAAACCATCGTGGTCGAGGCCACGCCCTGGATCGGCAGCGCTGCGAGCAGCCGCAACTCTGAAGTCATCCACGCGGGCATTTATTACCCTGAGGGAAGCCTCAAGGCGCGCCTTTGCATTGCCGGGCGTGAAGCCCTGTTGGCCTACTGCGCTGAGCGTCGCATCGAGCACCGATTGCTGGGCAAACTGATCGTTGCCGCGGATCAGCAAGGTATAGATGGTCTTGGCAGCCTTGACGCGCAGGCAGCGCGCAATGGCGTTGAGCTGCAGTGGTTGTCGGGTGCCGCGTTGCACAAGCAGGAACCGGCATTGCGGGCAGTCGCGGCGCTGCATTCCCCGGGCACTGGAATCATCGATTCCCACGCCTATATGGTTGCGCTCAGTTCCGACATCGAGGCCGCCGGGGGCAGCATCGTGCTGGCGACGCCGGTTACTGCGGTGACACCGATGGCCAGCGGCTTCGAAGTGGTGGCCGGGGGCGCAATGCCGACCTGTATCGAGTCGGCGGTCGTGATCAACGCCTCGGGACTTGCCGCTCATCGCATCGCTGCTGCGATCCCCGGCTTGCCCGCCAGGGCCGCTCCGCTGCAGCGCTTTGCTCGTGGCCGTTACTACAGCTACTCGGGACGGGTTCCTTTCCGGAAGTTGATCTATCCCCTTCCCGAGGAGGGCGGCCTCGGCATCCACCTTTCCTTGGATCTGGCCGGGCGTGCGCGTTTCGGTCCAGACCTGGTCTGGGTCGATGAAGAGGACTATAGCTTCGACGACAGCGCCAGAGAATGTTTCGTGGCAGCCATACGGCGTTATTACCCTGATCTGGATTCGGGTCGCCTCAAGCCCGATCAGTGTGGTATTCGCGCCCGGCTGGCAGGTCCAGGCGAAGCCTTCGCGGACTTCCGCATCGATGGTCCCGAAGTCCATGGCATCCGCGGCCTGGTGAACCTTCTGGGCATCGAATCCCCGGGCCTTACGGCATCTCTGGCCATCGCCGACGAGGTGCTGCGAAGACTCTGATCGCCCGCATGGCTTGCTAGCCAATCGGGTACAGGATCTGGTCTTCGAAGCCGGTGGTCACGGCGATGTAGCCCGCCAGTTCCTGGTCCAGGTCCGAATCACCGCTGTCGACGATCAGTGGGCGTCCCTCGAGGGCTGCAAGTTTGCTGCGGGTGGCGATGACGACCAGATGATCGCGGCCAGCGCGGCGGAGTAGTTCTGGCGTGAGTTGCTGATTGCCACGGCCCAGCAGATGGCCCTGTCCACCGATGAAGGTGAGCAGGATCCAAGGCTGCTTGCCTGCGGTGCGCTCGAGCAGGCCGTTCGCGTCCAGGTCTGAAGCCAGCAATTCGCCCTGTGAGATCAGGTCCACACCGAGCAGGGTGTTGGGCAATCCCAGGTGTGCCATGACTGCGGCTGTGGTGCTGCCGGGACCGATGATCCAGAGGTCGTCGGCGGGGCCTGCAGCCATGCGCCCGGCGATCTCTGCCGCGATCTCTTCAAGCACGAGGGGCTCGGATTCGCGCCCGCCGATCTTGGTGTGCTGTACCCAGCGTGGTTCCGCCGGTACCTGAAGGTCGCCGAACCAGCGGCTGTTGACCCTGCCGGCGCGGAGCTCGGCCTCGTCGATGTCGCGGACCTCGCCGGTGACCAGGCCGACCAGAGCGCCGTCCTGAAGCTGGCCAACGACAAGGGCAGCGGCTTCAGGCGTTACCGCGTAGACCCCGGAGTGCATCTTGACGCCGGCGGGGATGCCGAGGGTCGGCAGCGGATGGGGCAGGGCGCTGCAAACATCCCGGGCGGTGCCATCACCACCGGCGAACAGCAACAGATCCACCCCGGCCTCTGCCAGGGCTCTGACTGCGGCACGGGTGTCATCGGCTGCACTGACGGCGTTGCGGGGTGCACCGAGCACGACCGGCTCAAAGCCGGCAGCTCGGGCCACATCGGCACCCATGGCGCCGTCCCAGGTGAGGATGCGCATGCGCTGCCGGCGGTCCCTGAGCGCCGAAAGGCAGCGCCGGACGCGTTCGCCAGCCCGGACTTCGGCGCCGCGCCGCCTAGCTTCGGCGACCACCTCCGCGCCGTCGCTGCCCTTCAGTGCGCTCGGCCCACCAATGCCAGCAAGAGGATTGACGACGAGGCCCAGGCGGAACAACTGTTGGGCCATCAACTGCGGGCCCGCTCGAGGATGTCGAGAACGACGTTGCGGATGCGTTCGCTGGAGTGACTCTTCAACGCGAGTCGGACGCGGTTGATGTGGGTTCGCTGGGCATTGAGGACTGAAATCGGTACTTCGTTACGGAACCCCCCTCGGACCTGCTCACGAATGGCGGGGGGTACGCCGCTGCCAAAGTCGTCGCTTTCTGATGGACTGACCTGTGTGGCCACTGAGCACAGCAGGTTGAACATGCGCCCGCCCAGTACCACCTGGTCCACGGCTTCCTGCCTGATGGTGTCTTCGAAGCGGATATAGCCTTCCTCGGCCAGCCACAGCATGGCACTCAGACAGGCCATGTGACGGGGGCTATGAAGGCCGTACTCGTCCGGTTCGTCGGGGCCCGATATGTCCTCGACGAACAGGGAGGCTTTGCGTGGGAACATTAGATAGAGCTGATTCAGGACCAGTGCAATGTCCTTACAGAAGTCGTCGATGTGCAGGTCTGACACGGCATTCTCCGTGGCGATGCCGCCGTCCTACTGCTTTACGTTCCCGCTATTGTTCATAGTGCTCGAGGAAGCTCCCAAGGCGGGTGACGGCCTGACGAATGTCATCGGGACGAGGCAGAAACACCATCCGGAAATGGTCGGGTTCCGGCCAGTTGAAGCCGGTGCCCTGTACCAGGAGGATCTTTTCCTGCAGCAGCAGATCGAGGACGAACTGCTCGTCGTCGCGAATCGGGTACACCTTGGGGTCCAGTCGCGGGAACAGGTAGAGCGCACCGCGCGGTTTGACGCAGCTCACGCCCGGTATCTGGTTGAGCATGGACCAAGCGAGATCCCGCTGTTCATGCAACCGCCCCCCAGGGCAAACCAGATCCTGGATGCTCTGATAGCCACCCAGCGCTGTCTGCACTGCGAACTGGGTCGGGACGTTGGCGCACAGCCGCATGGACGCAAGAATATCCAGTCCTTCCAGAAAATCCCGGGCGCGCAGACGGGCGCCGGAGACGATCATCCAGCCGGTACGGAAACCCGCCGCACGATAGTTCTTGGACAGGCCTCCGAAGGTGAGCGTGAGCAGGTCTTCGGACAGCGATGCCAGCGGCACGTGGACTGCGCCGTCGTAGAGGATCTTGTCGTAGATCTCGTCCGCGAACAGGACGAGATCGTGTTCCCGCGCGATCGCCACCAGTTCATCGAGGACTGCCCTGGGATATACCGCACCAGTGGGGTTGTTGGGATTGATCACCACCAGGGCCCGGGTGCGAGGCGTGATCAACCTCCGGATGGCCGCAATATCGGGCGCCCAGTCTGCCTGCTCGTCACAGCGGTAGTGCACCGGTCGGCCACCGGCCAGGGTGACGGCAGCGGTCCATAGCGGGTAGTCGGGGGCAGGTATCAGTACCTCGTCGCCGTTGTTCAGCAGGCCCTGGGTCGCCAACCCGATCAGCTCGCTGACGCCGTTGCCGATGAAGATGTCCTCGATCTCGACGCCTTTCACCCCGATCTGCTGGGTGTACTGCATCACTGCCTTGCGTGCCGCAAACAGGCCCTTGGACTCGCAGTAGCCCTGGGCCTGGGGCAGGTTGCGAATCACGTCCTGGATGAGCTCGTCGGGCGCTTCGAAGCCGAAAGGCGCCGGGTTGCCGATGTTGAGTTTGAGAATGCGGTGGCCTTCCTCTTCGAGACGACGGGCCTCGCGCAGGATCGGACCGCGGATCTCGTAACAGACGGAGTCCAGTTTGTGCGACTTCAAGATTTCGCGCATGGAACGGTCCCAGGAGGGGCGCCGCGTCGAGACCGTCGCGCGACGGTGCTAGAATGTCGGGTCCCCGGAGTCGTAAATGGCCGGGAATCATAGCAGGAGAGCCGAGCATGGGTAAGGTCGAGAAGAGTGAGTCGCAGTGGCAGGCCGAACTCTCACCAGAGGAGTACCAAGTGGCCCGCTGCGGTGGTACCGAGCGCGCCTTCACGGGGCGCTACTGGGACACCAAGACGCCGGGAACGTATCACTGCGTGTGCTGCGGGACAGCGCTTTTCGATTCGTCCACTAAATATGATTCCGGCAGCGGCTGGCCAAGCTTCTGGCAGCCGCTGTCTGCGGACGTGGTCGGCGAGAAGGAAGACAATTCCCTGTTCATGCGACGCATCGAGGCCGTCTGCGCCAAGTGTGATGCCCACCTCGGTCACGTCTTTCCTGACGGTCCCGCGCCCACGGGGCTGCGTTACTGCATGAATTCCGCGTCGCTGAGTCTTGAGCCGCGGGAGGAGTGAGCAGCTGGAGCTGGGGTCGCTGCGTGTAGCGAAAAGACGGGTTGAACGCCAACGCTGCGACCTTGTAAATCGCCCGCAAAGCGGGCTCCCACAACCTTCGGCCGAGCGGCTGCGCTCGTGGGCGCATTCTCGTAGGCGCATTGCGTCTGGAGCGGAATGCGGCGCCCAAAGGGCGCCCGCAGGGTGCGGGCCAAGGATGGCCTGCCACAGCGCGCGCCTTGCGGGCGAGTGGCCGCGCTTGTGGGAGCGCCCAGAGAGATATCAGTAAGCCGCCGCGTGCCCCTCCTTGCGGTGGTCCGACCCGGCACACCAGG
>SLTB01000127.1 GCA_007130155.1 Pseudomonadales bacterium | reverse complement strand
CGCAGCCGGTAACTGGGCCATCATTGCCGAGGACCCGGTGGCCGAGGCGGAGCGGCTCGGTCCCTGCATCCTGCATCAGACCAATCAGTACATCCGCTGGGGTGCCTTCGGTCCGCCGGAATCGACGCCCGAGTTCAAGGATGCCCCGACGGCCATCGAGAACGGCCTCTACCAGCTTTGGACGGCAGATGAGGCGGTCCGCCATCTTTCCGAGATGCTGGAGCAGTACCCGCAAATCGAAGACGTGCATTTCTGGGCGCAGTTCCCTGGCGAGTCGGTGGAATCCGGCACCCGGCGCATGGAGTACATCGCCGAGAAGGTGCTGCCGCGATTGCAGTAACCCATCGGCCCAGGCTTGCCGGTCTGAATACCGGTTTGAACGAAAGTCGTTGCAGAGAAACGGCGCCCGCGAGAGGCGCTGCCATTTCCCGAGGAGGGCATGACCGATGACCACTACGAACGCGCGCGGGAACGAGGCGCCGGCAAAGCAGAAGGACGGCCCGGCTCAAGTCGACTACGACGCGATCGTCATCGGTGCCGGTTTCGCAGGACTGGCGCTGATCCACTATCTGCGTGAAGCAGGACTGTCCATCCGGGTTTTCGACAGAGCATCGGATATTGGCGGTACCTGGACCTGGAACCGTTATCCGGGCGCGGCCACCGACAGCGAGAGCTATTACTACTGTCTCACCTTCTCCAAGGAACTGCTGCAGGAATGGTCCTGGACGAAGCGTTACCCGGACTGGAAGGAGACGCACAGCTACATGCACTTCGTCGCCGATAAGTGCGACATGTGGCCCCATATCCAATTGAACACGGAAATCGTCGACGCGAAGTACCTGGACCAGAGTGGACGCTGGCAGGTCACCACGGCTGACGGAGATACCTACACTTGCAAGTACTTCATCAGCGGCATGGGCATGATTTCGGAGCCGGTGATTCCGAAGTTCAAGGGGATGGACCGCTTCGCCGGACCCCTGTTCCACTCCTCTCGCTGGCCCCAGGAAGGTCTCGACTACGCCGGCAAGCGCGTTGGCATTATCGGTGCCGGCGCCACGACCGTACAGATGGTGCCCGTACTGGCCGAAACAGCCGCTAGCGTGACGGTCTTCCAGCGCACACCGAATTACATTCTGCCGGCCATGCAGAAACCCATGACGCCGGAGTGGGAAAAAGAGATCAAGGGTAACTACGAGGCGATCGTGGCCAAGTGCCGCAACCACGTCTTCGGCATGGCCTTTGACAGTCCCGTGGGGCGCAACGCCGTCGACACGCCGCCAGAGGAGCGGCGGCGCATCTTCGAGGAGAACTGGACCGGCAGTTTTCGCTGGGTCTTCGAGACTTTCGATGATCTGCTCGCTAATCCTGAGGCGAACAGGATGGCCTCGGAATTCATCATCGAGAAGATGAAGGAAAGGATCGATGCCCCCGAGGTGGCAGAGCTGTTGACGCCTACCTTCGAGGACTATCCGCTGTTCGCCAAGCGCCCGCCGCTGGATCACGGTTATCTGGAAGCTTTCAACCGCGACAATGTGCTCTTAGTCGATATCAAGGACCGCGAGCCCATTGTCGAGATCACCGAAACGGGTGTACGGACCACGGAGAATCACTACGAGTTCGACATTATCGTACTTGCCACCGGGTTCCAGGCGTATACCGGGGCGCTGGAAGCCTTTCCCATCCGTGGCCGCAGCGGCCAGACGCTGCGAGAAAAGTGGCAGACGGTATCCCAGTGCATCATGGGTGTCTGCGTGGCCGATTTCCCCAACATGTTCATCGTCACGGGTCCTCAGGCGCCTTTCGCCAATCTGCCCACCTCCATCGAGCAGAACGTCATCTGGATCACCCACTGTATCGAGAAGATGGAAAAAGAAGGTTATGACGTCTTCAAACCTAGGCAGGAGGCGGAGGAGGCGTGGACGGCGCACACGGCAGAGATTCACGCCCAGACCCTGATGGCTGAGGGGGACAAGGTCCATTCCTGGATGATGGGTGCGAACCTCGAACACAAGCCGCCGCGCGTGCTGATCTATTTCGGAGGTGCCAATAACTATTACGACCTGCTGGACAAGTCGGCCAACGAGGGCTTTCCCGAGCTCGAGTTCGAGAAATTAGCGGGCTAGACAGACAAGCCGTGGGAGCGGCTTGAGAGGGTGTCGCAAAAGGTTGGCAAGACTCCGTGGGAGCGGCTTCAGCCGCGAATGGACTGCGAGAAATCAATGACTTGCGGGGTCATTCGCGGCTGAATCCGCTCCCACAGGGGCGCCACGCTGAGTTTTGCGACACCCTCCAAGTCCGCTCCCACAGGGAACACCCATGCTCGTGCGACACCACCTGGACCCCGGCAGTTCGCTGTCATGGACCGCCGGAGAGCCTCAACGCCGCAGGTCCATGGCATCATGGTGGCATGGCCGTCCGAGACGGCGTTGACGCGGGAGAGGGCAGTAATGGTGGACTGGCTGAAGGCCCAAGGGCAGGCACGACCCTGGTGGATGAACGTCATTTTTGCGTTCTGTGCCTACATGACCTTCATCTACATGCCCTTCGATTTCCTCGTTAAGCCGCTTTATCAGCCCATTTCCGCGGCGGAGGAGGTCTGGTTCGGCATCACCCTGCACGGTTGGGTCGCCAAGGCCACCGAGCCTCTGCACTGGATCATCTACGGGGCGTTGGCCTATGGATTCTGGACCATGCATCCACGGATGTGGCCCTGGGCGGGCATCTATTGCGCCCAGATCATGATTGCCATGCTGGTTTGGAACCTGCTCGACCCTCGCGGTGGCGGTTGGATCGCCGGTCTGGTCGCGGCGGCCTTTTTTGCCATCCCGACCGTGGCGCTGCTGCGCGCCCGGGAACGCTTCCAGGGGCAGGGGGCGTCGAGCACGGCGCCGGCATGAGCAACCGGGGTTTGCATCATCGACTTCGGGCCATGGAACCCTCGGCGCCAAACGGCCTCGAAGCATGCGACATCAACGGTAACCGAGGCTCGGTAACGCATTGATCCTGCGCATCCTGAAATGGACCCTCTTCGCTGCGGTGGTGGCGTCTGCTGTCTGGCTCTACCAGCACGTAAGAGTGCTGGACGCCGAAGTGACCAGCCGCTTCGAGGGCAAGCGCTGGGAGCTGCCGACGCAGGTCTACGCCCGTCCGCTTGAGCTTCACCAAGGCAGCAGGCTGGTCCGGGACGAACTGGTCGAAGAGCTCGATCGGCTCGGCTATCAGCGGTTGTCGCGCGCACAGCGCCCAGGGCAGTATCAACTGCATGCGGGCGCGGTCGATGTGGTTACCCGGGGCTTCCACTTCTGGGACGGCAACGAGCCGAGTCGTCACGTCCGGGTACGCTTCGGGCGTGAAGGCATCACGGAGCTCACTGCCCTCGACGGCGGCGAGCCAGCGGTCCTGCTCAGGCTCGATCCCTCCACCATCGGCAGCATCTATGCACGTCACGGCGAGGACCGGGTGCTGGTCCGCCTCGATGACGTGCCGCCGGTGCTGATCGAAGCCCTGCTGGCGGTGGAGGATCGTCACTTCCGCTCCCACCATGGGGTGCACCCTCAGTCGTTGCTGCGGGCCTTGATCGCGAATCTTCGCGCTGGTGGGGTGGTTCAGGGGGGCAGCACCATCACCCAGCAGCTGGTGAAGAACTTCTACCTGGACAACCGCCGTACCCTGCGCCGCAAGTTCGACGAAGCGCTGATGGCGCTGATTCTCGACTGGCGTTACGGCAAGCACGAGATCCTAGAGGCCTACCTCAACGAGATCTACCTAGGTCAGGACGGGGATCGGGCGGTGCATGGTTTCGGGCTCGGCAGCCAGTTCTACTTTCAGCGCCCGCTGGTTGAGCTTAAGGATCACGAGCTGGCGCTGCTGGTCGGTATTATTCGCGGTCCGTCCTATTATGATCCGCGCCGGCGACCGGAGCGTGCGCGGGAGCGACGTGATCGGGTGCTGACGACGATGGCTTCGGAGCAGGTGATTACGCCCGAGGTAGCCCAGAACGCCCTCGAAAGGCCCTTGGGAGTGGTTGATCGAGCGCGCCAGACCACACGCTTTCCGGCTTTCATGGGCCTGGTTCAGCGCCAGCTTCAGGAGCACTACCGGCCTGAGGATCTGCGGTCTGAAGGCCTGCGCATTTTCACGACGGTGGATCCTGCCCTTCAGGCCCGGGTGGAGCAGCGCATCGCGGCCAGGCTCATCGAGATCGAGCGGCAGCGGGAAATGCCTGCCGGCGGTCTCGAGGCGGCTGCGGTGGTGACAGATACCGACACCGGTGAGGTTCTGGCTTTGGTAGGTGGGCGCCAGGCCCGCTTTGCCGGATTCAATCGGGCGCTGGATGCACGGCGCCCCGTGGGTTCGCTGATCAAGCCCTTCATCTACCTGGTGGCGTTGCAGCAACCCCATCGTTATGACGTGGCCAGTATCATCGAAGACTCGCCGATCACGGTTCCGCTGCCGGGTGGTCGAGTCTGGGAGCCCCGCAACTTCGATCGCCTCTGGCATGGGCCGGTGCCGCTTTATCGGGGGCTTACGGAGTCCTATAACGCAGCTTCCGTCCGGCTGGGCATGGATGTAGGGGTCGATGCGGTGGTCGATGCACTGACGATATCGGCCTCAATCCCGCGTCCAGCTCCACATCCGTCATTGCTGCTCGGTGCCGTGGAAATGAGCCCGGTGGAGGTGGCGGATCTCTACCAGACCCTGGCCAGCGGCGGGTATCGATCCCTGCCCCGTGCTATCCGGGAAGTGACCACGGCTGAGGGTGCACAGCTATCCCGGTATCCGCTTTCCGTGGCGCGGGCCATCGAGCCGGCTCCGACCTATCTGGTCAATCGCCTGCTGCAGGAGACCGTTCGCAGCGGCACCGGCCGGCGGGCCCATCAGTTATTGCCTGAGTCCTGGAATCTGGCAGGCAAGACCGGTACCTCCGATGCCCTGCGCGACAGCTGGTTTGCCGGCTTTGGTGGTGACCGGCTGGCGGTGGTATGGGTGGGGCGGGATGACAACGCGCCGGCCGGACTCACCGGCGCCACGGGCGCCTTGCCGGTGTGGATCGATATCATGGCTGAGGTCCGCCCCCGTCCCTTGCTGCTGCGGCCGCCGCAGGACGTTCGGGAGTTCTGGGTTGAGGCGGCCACCGGTCGGGGCAGCGGCCAGGGCTGCCCGGAAGCGCTAAGCTTGCCGTTCCTCGCCGGGACCGGTCCTGGGCGTCATGGCGCTTGCGGCGAGCCGCCGGTCCTGGACCCCCGGCCGGTAGCCGAAGACCAGCCGGGTCTGTTGCGGCGGATTCGCGGCTGGTTCGGTGGTTGATGGGAGGCCGGTCCGAACTTCGCGCGGGGCCTGCTGACTCGAGTCCCCGCGCTGAAAGAGGCCAGGCCCAGTGTGCCCGCAAGTAGCCATCACTGACTTCATGGTTGAGATCATCGTTGGGAAGAATCGTGAATAACAACGTTGCAGGCTGCGGTTCATGAAGGTGCCCAGGCCCTTCGCGGAAGTCCGCTTGAGCGCGCGCCGTTGGCGACTCTCACTGCTGGCCATCCTGTCGCTTTGGCTGGCAGGCTGCGTGCCGCTGGCGCCTGCACCCGTCCCGGAACCCGAGCCTGTCCTTGCAGAAACCGTCGAGGTGCCGCTGTCTCCGGCTTTGCTGGCCCT